>NZ_CP091032.1:0-358534 GCF_000327395.2 Mycoplasma feriruminatoris | reverse complement strand
TAATTAATTCACGTTGACCTTTACCAATTGGTATTAATAAATCAATTGCAGTTAGTCCAGTATATAATGGTTGATTTAATCTTTGAACTTTCATTAAATCGTGACTTAGTTTAAAGATTTCATCAGATGGATCTTTTTCATTCTTACTTATTATTTCATTAGTTGGTAAAATTGCATTTCCATATACATCAATTACTTTTCCAAAATGTTTTTGTGAAGTAAAAATTTCACTTGAACCTTCAAATAAAACTAATTCATCTCCAATAGCTAGTTTATTAGCTTCTAAATTAGCTAATAAATAAGCAGTATCATTTGTAGCACTAATTAAAAATAATCTAGCATCTTGATTTTTTAGTGATGTAAACACTTGTTGTTGGCGGTAATCAAATTCACCTTTAATTTCTACAATATAATCAAATATTGCACTAATTTTTGGAAGAGTATGATTTTGCATATTCTTTTTATTCATTATTTTATCCTTTCATTCCTAAAATCAATAAAATTATTCCCATAACTGAACTAATAGCTGAAATACAACTAGTAACAATAAAGATTAATTTAGAATTTTTATTTTTCTTTTTAGTTTTTATTAATAGAATCAATAAATTAGTGATTATAAATAATAACCCTAATGACAATAATATAGAACCAATAATAATTGCTGTTTTATTAGTAGTTTGGTTTCTTTGACTTAATTTATCAATAGCTTTTTGATAATTAGCCATGAATTCTTTGTAGTCTTCACTACCTTTTGAAATTTGTTTTCCAGTTAAAAGATTTCTTAAAATCTCAACATATTCTCTAGTATCTTTTAAATCATCAGTATATTTATTAAATCATGATGATATACCTAGATTTTTAGTTAATTGGTTAGCTGTTGTTGTTAGTTTTAAAATAGAATGTTCTAAGGCTTCATAAAGTTGATCATAATATTTTAAATCTAAATCTAATTCTTGAGCTCTTCTTAAATGTGAATTATAAGTTGATTCATCATTTGTTAATTGGTCTAAGTCATATTTAACATTGTTAAATGCTTTAACTAGTACATATCAACCTGGATTGTTATTTAATTTTGAAGCACTAATTGCTCTTAGTAATGTTTCAAATAAAGGACTAGCTTTTTTATTTGCCCAATTAGTGTAATCACCAAGTTGATCAGATTCATCTATTTTTTGATAGTTATTAATAATATTGTCAAATCATAAAGATTTGAAATTAGTACTACTTACTATTTGAGTAGCGGCATTTACTAAACTAAATAATGATTCTTGTAATGAATCATGAGCTAAACTGTTATAGTTAATTTTTTCATCTAATAAAAGCGCTTTATATAACTTATTAAATTCTTTTTCGATATATTTAGATTCTTTTTCTAATAACATTAAAAATCTTCAATCTTTACCAATTTGTACATTTTCATAAATATAAGTTCTTGAATTACCGTTTTTAGCTTGATCAGTAATTCTTACTACAACACTATTGTTATCCAACACTTGATCAACTGTATATTTAAATCTAGTGTTAATCGGATTTAAAAAGAAGAAATATTTTTCTTTTTCTTCAGGTTGGGCACTACTTAAATTGCTTTTTAAATTAGAAAGATCATAACTTGCAAACTGATAATTAATATAAGGTTCTAAATTTGGTAAAGACTCAACTGCTTGGGTTATTTGACTACTTGGGGGATTAGTTGGGACAAGCGGTTTATTAGTTGGATCAGGTAATGTTGGTTTTGTTGGAGTTGGAGTTGGTTTAGCTTCGTCGACAATTTTAAATTTTTGGTTTTGTTCTAAATCAAAGTGCGTAAATCTTTTAGAAATTTTTTCTTTAATATATTCATTTCAATTTTTATGTTTTTTATCATTAAGAAAGACAGTATATCCATCTACCTGGGTGGTTGTCTCTGATCTTGAACTTGAATTTGTACCATTACTAGGTGTTAAAAAAATATCTTTTCCAAACTCTAAAATATCTTGATTTTGATATATCATTTTCTTAACATCTGCTTTTCAAGTTTTAAGATAATTATTTACTGCGTCATCAAACTCTTTACTATTTATAAAATTATCTTGGGGTTTAGAATCGGGAGCTAATTTATTCTTGCCATTAATAACATCAGAGTAGTCAAGTTTTTTCTCTTTGTTATTAATGTCTTTTGTTTTATCAGTTGATAAACCAACTTTAACATCAGAGTAGTCTTTTCCCTCAAATTTTACAGTTGCTGTATACAATTTTTCTAAATTTGCTATGACATAAGGAAAAGTAATATTAAACCCTAGTTCATCAGGCTTTTCAGTTCAGTTTTTTTCCTTATCAAAATATTTTTTTAACTCTGTTAAATATGTCTTTCTTTCAATTTTTTCAAAGTATTTATTTTTATCTGTTTCAGGACTTTTCAAATCACCTATTTTCTTCAATTCTTCATCTAAAAAAGAATTAATTTCGTTTTTGACTTCCTCAATTCCTTTTTTTAATTGCTCTTTTAATTTTTCTTTAAAAGTACTAAAAGTAGGATCTTTTTCTCTTTTTCCTCTTGTATTAAATGTTTCATAATTGCCATTATTTGTACCATTAGTTCCTGAACCACCAGTACCTGTAGTTCCTGAACCACCTGAACCTGAACCAGTTCCACCATTACCTGCTCCAGAACCAGAACCACCATCTTGTTTATAACTAATAAAACTTTCTTGGTTTTTAGTAACTAAAAAACTAGGTAATATAATTGAAGAACTTGTTATAGTAACAATACTAATTAATTTTAAAAGTCTTGAGTGATTTTTATTTATTTTCATATTGCTCCTCTTTTAAACTAAAAAAGTTCTTCATTTTTAAAATATATTGCTGGTTTTTTAATTCACTTAAATTTAAAAAACTACTAATATCTAGTCCAATTTTTTGAATAGTTTCTAATTGTTTTACTTGCTTATTTACTTCTGCTAATTCTTTATAATAAAGTTTTTTTAGATTAGTTTTATAAAAGAATTTTGGTCTAGATAAAGTATTAATTATAATTTGATTATTATTAACAATAATGTTCGTATTTTTAACAAACAGATATTTAGTTCTTTGGTCTAGAACAACTAGTTTTAATAACAAGATTTCATATCCCAAAACAGCATTTTCATTTAATAACTGTCATTCACCTTCTTGGTCAACATTAAAATACACTTGACAAGATTCGAATTTAGTAACATTTTTATTTTCAATAAAATTAATTGTGACGTTAAAATATCTATGTATCATTAATTAACACCACCTTTTAATAAAAACTTTTTATTATTACTTGTTAGTAAAACTATTTCTTCTATCTCTTTTTCTCTTTTGATTCTAATGATTTTTTTCTTAATCTTTTTAATTTCTTCTTCTACTTCATTAATTGTTTTATTAGTTTTAATTAATTGATTTTTTGCTTTATAAAAAGAAGATTCAACTAATAATGAATTAATAGAAGTAATTAAAAAATTATCAATTTGAGTTAAAAGATACTGATCTATGCTTGGATAAATTTTTATATTTTTAATATCTGGTAAATTAATTTCTTGTTTAGTTTCAACTAGTGAATCTAAATCAAATTTAGACAAAGGTAAAATAGTAAAACTACCCTGATTATTTTTATTTGAATTAATTACACAGTGTAAACTAGCATAATTTTGTTCACTAAATAAGAACTTAATAATTTGAGTTAATTTTCAACAAACTTCTAAATCTCTATTTTCTGAATCAATTTCATAAATAAGATTTAACTTATTTTCTTTACAAAACTTACTAGCTCTTGAACCAATACTTATAAAATCTGCTTGTTTTAATTTAGCTGTTTTTAAAATATGCTGTTCATATCTTGAATATGAATCTGTTGCAAATTCTTGTTCTTCAGTTACATAAATTCATAAATCTCTTTTTTGAAACAAAAAGTTATTTAATTTATTTATAAAACTAAAACTTTTATTTTCTAAAGTAATTAATGAAGTTTTAATGTTATAGTGTTGTTTTAATAACAAAATCATTTCCTGGCTAGTTAAGGCATTATTTACATAAAAATTTAATAAACTATTTTGTTTAATAATGTCAATTAATAAAATGTTTTTGTCATTACGAACTTTGTTTTCGATTTTGACTAAACTTTCTAGTTTATTTTCAACTTTTTTTAAATCCATACTAACCTCTATAAACTACATATTCTTTATCAAAAACTACTTTTAATAGATTAGTGCTTTTAGAAATAAATAAGATAATCTTTGGAAAAATTTCAACATAATTTTGTTCTTGTAATAATTGTTGAACATACTTATTAAATACTTTTAAAAGTTGATTTAACTTTTCATTTTTACTAGTTTTTAAATTAATAGCTTCAGTATTACTATTTTCTTTTTCAGCTAACATTGGAACTAAAATATCATTACTGTATTTTAAATTAACATTAAAAGTAATTACAAAATCATCTAAAACAAGATCAAACTTCTTTTCAAAACCTTCTTTATACATTTTTTCAAACTCTAAGTATTCTTTTGAACTAAATCCAAGTTTACATTCTAATAAAACACTAGCTAGTAATTTTTGATAATCAATATAAGAATTGTTATTAACAATCTCTTTATATAAATCAAAAACTTCAAAAGAACCTAATTCTGGTTTTTTAATTTCTTTTTTTTTCATTGTTCTCCTTTAATTAGTTTTAGTGATTTTACTTAAAACTATACTCATATTAATTAGAATATAAACTAAACTAATAGTTTTAATAACTACAACTAGCATACTTACTGTTTGTGTTAAAGTTAATCCTGATATTAAAAAGTTAAATGACTTATTATTAATTGATAATAAAACATAGTTTAATCCAAATAATAACATTACAATAAACACTAATAATAAATTAATTGTAATTAAAACATAAGCCTGATAAGAAACATATGGATGTCTTTTAAAATGTCAATATAAAGTAGTTAATGAACAAATTACAGTTATTAATAAGTTAATAAATGAAACTTCAGCTTTATCATATATAAAAGTTGAAATCATAAATACAGTTCATAATATTCATTGATAAACAATTAAAGCACTATATCTAATTAACGGACTTTTAATTTTGTTTTTAAAATAAACAAAATAAGTAAATAAGATAAAAATAATAAAGTTCAATACTCCAAATAATATGAATAAATATTGAGTATGAGAATTGGTGTTAAATAATTTATGAGTCGGGTTTATTTTTAATCAAAATAAACTAATAAATCAAATAAATACACTAAATAACATTACAACATAGTATGACATTCTATTTTTAATCAAATCAATACTAAATTGTTTATAAATTAGTGTTCAAATTCAATAAATCTTTAAACCTATAAATAATAGTCCTAAAACTAGTGAACCTGTAAAAATAATTAAAAAGTTAGTAAAAGTTTTAACTGTAAAAGTTAGTAGGATGTTTTTATAAAAACTATTATTAACAATCATTAATCCAACTTCATTATTTTTAGATCATAATAAAAAGATAATTAAAGTAGCTAAACATAATAAAGTTCTTGAAGTTATATCAACATATAAAGGTAGTTTATTTGAATAAATTAAAGGGTTAATTTTTCTTTTAGTATAGTAGTTAAATAATGTAAATGAAATATCAACAACTAATAAAACTACTAAACCATAGATTAGATTGATTATTTGTTTTGAATCTTTGCTTGTAAAAGTAAAAAATAAAACAAATGCTGAAAAAGAAATTCCTAAATATAATGAAAACCAAATATTATAAATTTTTAAATGTGGTTTATTCGTTTCTATATTTAAATAAGCTTTTTTTAATGGATAAAAGTATAAAAAACCTAAAATTGAAATTCTAAATAATAAAACTCAATTAAATTCTTCATATATAGGTTCACTAAAATTTAAGAAATATATAGGACTAATAATTTTTTTATTAAAGATCCCATAATCTCTTAACATCAATAGCAAAACTAAAGAAACAAATAGATATGATAATGTAAAAATCTTATAAACTGATATTCTAGAAATTACTTTATTTTTTTGTAGTAAATATTTAGCATTATCATAAACTTTCTGTTGTTCAAATAAAGTTTTGTGCATTAATTTTCTCCTTAAAAATAGAAAATAAAGAATGAATTAATCTTTATTTTTTATTAGTTTTATTCATTATAATCATCATGGTTTTCATGAAAATTAGTTTTTTTAAATTTAAATTGTTCTGGAATACCTTGTTCTCTACTCAACCCATTTTTAAATAAAGCAGTTTTTACATTCTTATTTTTGTATTTTTTGTATAATGAATATCTATATGAGTTAACTTGATGTTCAGCACCACCATAAATTAAATCATATTGAACCAAATTATACTTACCAAATAAACCTTTGTAATCGTATCCTGGTGATCTAAATGCTACTGCTAATCCAGTTTTTGCTGAATTATTAGCGGAATGAAACACTCCAATTAATTCATTTTTATTATTTCTAACACTAGACCCACTAGCACCACCACTTGGTGCATAAAATCTAGGCATTATCTGTAAACCATATTGGAAATATTCCTTTCCATTTAATCTATATAATTTATTTCCAACCCTACTTGAAGCTATAAATGCATCAGTTAGTCCAGGCTTATCAATAAACGATCTGTACCCAATTTGATATGATAATGATTCTCCTTTTTCTAGTAGATAGTCGGGGAATTTCTTAGCATACCCTTCTTTTTGTGATAATTCATTATAATATCTTTGATCACTATTTGTTCACAATGAAAAATTATATTTTTTAACAGCTTGTTGGTCATCATCTTCATATTGTTTAAAATAGTAATCATCTTTAGCGGATGGATAACCTAAAACAAATAAGCTTTCTAATTTCTTAAATTTTTCCAATTCATCAGTTTTTGTTGGATCAAATCTCAATATACGGTCAATTTCACTATATTTATTTTCTTCTAAATAAGATGAAGATTTAAACTTAACTTTTTTATCATCAGGAAGACTAGCATAATCATTAGTGATATCAGATACTATATCTTTTATTTCTTTACCTTTGTATTCATTAGTAATTATTTTTTCTTGTCTTTGAACTCAAAAAGAATTATTACTATTATCGGTTTTGAAATTTTCTAATAACTTTTCAAAATCAATTTCGATTACTGCAAAATCAGCATATATACCAGCTTTTTTGAATTTTTCTTTTTGACTAGATTCTAAGAATTCAGTAGGCCTTTGCTCTTTTTTAATAAAATCAGTAGCATGAAAAATTACATTAACAGCATCTTTTAAATTATTAGAAAAATTAAAAGTCTTAAAATTAGGATCTAAGGCGTTTAATTTTAATGTTTGACCTACAGCAACACTTTTATCGATTCTAGTTAATGACATAGAAGAAAGGTTCTTTTTAATGGCTTTGGCAACATGCGAATTAGTTCCAAAATAAAATTTAGTTGAATCTTTGCCATTTTTATTGGCACCATTTTCAGAAATTACATGATCTAAAATTCACATTGTACCACTTACAGGTCTAATTGAATTATTATGAGTATCCTCAGCTTTTTTCTCGTATTCTTCAATTTCTTTTTTTTGTCAATTTTCTAAATCTTTTTTTTCAAATTTCTCTAATCTTTGTTTTTCCTTTTCATACTCTTCTTTTAATTTTTGCTGATTTTTAGTTAATTGTTCTATATGCCCAGGGTATTTATCTTTATCTGTATTCTTAATTTCTAGCTCAATTTGTTCATTTTTATATCTAAAATCAATACCTAAATTATTTAATTGAATAGACATATATGACTTAAATTGTTCATCAGTTCATTCATTTATTTTTTGAATAAACTCTCTTGCTTCTTCAATTTCTTCTTCGTATAAATTAGGTGATCTAAAACTTACTTGAAAAGTTTGAGCTGCAATGTTTTTG
Source organism: Mycoplasma feriruminatoris (assembly GCF_000327395.2). Taxonomy (NCBI): domain Bacteria; kingdom Bacillati; phylum Mycoplasmatota; class Mollicutes; order Mycoplasmatales; family Mycoplasmataceae; genus Mycoplasma; species Mycoplasma feriruminatoris. The sequence continues at coordinate 350,638 of NZ_CP091032.1, read as the reverse complement.
TATGTTTCATTTGGAATAGTTCTAGCCAAGCCATTAGTTCTTGCTTGATCTCTTCCTAATGAATCAACAACAGAAGGACCTTTACCAGTTTCAGGGCCATCATTAACCTTTAGACCAGTAACATCACCATTATTTCCATAAACAGGTAAAGTAAATCCTTTTAGAGCAGCATTGTAATATTCGTCAAACTTAACTTCTTTTGCCTTTTTATTAAAATCATTAATTTGATCATTTGTTATTGTAATATCACGAATTTTTTTAATATTTCCAACTTTATCACTAGGATTAGCTTGTAAGGAATTTTGTAATATATCAATATATTTTTTATTATCAAAATCAAATCTATTAATTAAATCTAGTTTTATATATTTTTCAAAACCACCAATTTCATTAAAATATGCATATTGATTACCAACAATTCTTCCGTTTTCATCAAATCCTTGATTAGATAGTAAACCACTAAATTTAATTATTTTAGTTTCCTTTGCTCCAGTGTGAGAGTTAATAAAAGTCAGAGAAACTTCTGCTGTTCCCTCTCTATTAGACATATTAAAATTTTGCCCATTTTTTGTACTTACACTATTAACTATTACATTAATTTTATTTTTATTATTTCCTTTAAAAATTACAGAAAGCATTTTAGGATTATTTTCTCATTGAGATGGCAGAACTTGATTTTTAGGAATTACTCTAGAATTAAGTTTAAATGACAAATCAGCGTATTCTTCTAACTTATTTGAATCATTTATATTGTTTATTATTTTATTAAACTCAATATCATTTAAAGGTTTTTTATCATCTCTACTTAATTTAGTTCCACAAGCAACTACTAAAAAACTAGAAGAAGTTATAGCAACAACACTAAATGAAGTTAATATTTTCTTAAACATATATTATGAAATCTCTCTTTTCTAAGTAATGATAGAATTTGTAGAACTCTCAACAGTAAATCCTAGGTTTCTTAATTGACTTTCTAGAGCGGAATTTCCTGAATCTACTTGGATAATTTTATTAGCTTTTAGTGCTTCATTATATTCAAAGTATTTTTTAAGGTTTTCAATAGCAGAATCATCTAAACTAGCACCTTTAATTCTCATTTTTGTAGTGGTATTACCATTACTAAAATGAAGTTTTGGTTTTTCTGGACTATTACCAGTTGATAAATGCTGCATATTAGCTTTACTTAATTCATCTGATGAAATTTCAAAAACAGAATCATTATTATATAGGGTTAATTCTGTAATCTTTCTAGAACCATTGCCAGGATTTTGAATATCTCCAAATTCTAAACCTCTTAGCGATTTGATTTGAGTAACTCTTGAAAAATCTAATCCGGTTGGATAACTATTATCTCCCAATTTAGTATCAGGATTATTTCCAGGACCTAAACCACCTTGAAAAATTGGTTCATTATTTCTTGCATAATATGCAATTCTTAATCCATCATTAATTCTTTGAAAATCATTATTCCCATTATAATCTTTAGCATCAAATGCTAATGTATTAAATGTTACTCTTGTGTAAATGTTTGCATTTCTACCATATTGAGCACTTACATTATAGTCAATAGTGTTAATTCACTCTGTCTTTTTAAATGATAATGGATTAAATGATCAGGCTTTTTTCAATGAGTTCCCATTAGTATATAAAGAAAGTTCTTTAATACTTTTATTTTCTAAATTTATCAAGCTTGCTGTACTTGGATCTCTATCTGAGAAAAATAGTTCTAATTGTGGTATTTCATCAGGAAGGGCAGCTAAAATATCACCAAATTTTTGACTAGTATCTTTAGCTCCCATATTTTTAATTCTGTATGAAGTAATTTTTTGACCTCTACTTTTAAATTCCTTAATTAAACTTTCTAATTTTTGATAACCTTTATCATTAGAAGCATCTACTTCAACAACAACTCCTTCGTTAATCAAACCATTTTTCTCTTCAACCTTATCTTTTCGTTCAAGCTTAGTTATCTTAATTCCTTCATCTTTTTTAATATTATAAGTTTTGAATGTTGAGTCATTTTCAACATCAATTTCTGTTTTTATTCATCCTGGGTAATCACCATTCTCTATACTATCTGATGATCTATTATAATAACTGTTATATCCAAAAACTCTTCTTTCTGAATTATCTCTTTGCAAACGGCTAGTTACTGTATTATGAGAATCAGGTGGTGATCAAGCATTAGAATCAATTTCACCATTTTCATTAATAAATGCATTTCTAGGATCAATTGTTAAACCTTCTTTTAAATAAGCTTCAGATCTAGAAGCCATTTTATTAAATTTAGATTTGTCTAAATTAAGAATTAGTCAAATTCTTAATTGGTCTCTATCCAATTCTTGCTTTTTCTTAGGATACTCAGGTTTGGCAGAATCTTTTAAAAATTCTACAACTTTACCTGAATCTAGTAATTTTATATAACGGTCTATAAAATTTTGATAATCATGTTGTCTTTTAATAGTTTCTGTTACAGTCGCTATATCTTCATTTGAACTAAGATTTGACGCCACGTTAAAAAATGTGTTGTCAAATAGCCCAACACCTTTACCTTCAGCACCACCTAAAGCACGATCCACAACATTTTTTCTTAATTGGTCAGTAACTTCTATACTTATAATTTTACCAACTATTTGATTAGTGTATGGTTTGGGATTAGATAGTCCTCTTTCCTGATCATATTTATGCACTGTAAAACCAGGATATCCCTCAACCTCACCTTCAACTTGAGTTCCAGCAATAGTTATTGTTTGTTTATTTCTAACCTTAGTTTCAATTTTAGGTTTTTCTTCAGGTGAACTAGTTGCGCGGTTAGTTTCAGGAATTGCTGGTTGCGGTTTATCTTGTTGTTTTTCAGGTATTATAATAACCTTTTTTTCTTCTTTAACAGTTGGTTGAAGATTTTCACCTTCAACCTTTCTAATATTATTATCTCTATTTGATTTAATAGAATTTGGAGAAATTGCATCATTAATTGGGATCAAGGTAGCATCAACTATTCCATTAGAATCAACTTCTTTTGCTAAAGAATTATCAGCTATTGAATAAAAAACAGTTGATCCTAAACTAGCTGAAGTCATTAAGCCAGCTAAAATTGCAAATGCTAATATTTTATTTTTCTTCTTTTTTAATAAATTCATTAATTCCTCCAAAAAATATTGTGTTCATTTATTTTATATTATTTTATTTAAATTTAATATGTTGAATTATATTTTCAAAAATTTATATATAATCCACGAATTTATCACAAAAAATTTTACCACACAACAATACAGTTTTTTTTTTTTTTTTTTATTATTCAATTAAAACAAAAAGTTCAAATAGTTTGTATTTGAACTTTTTCTTAAAATATAATTTTACCTAAATTACTTGTTGTAACTTTCATGATTTTCATTAAAGTTATTTTCTTTAAATTTAAATTCTTGAGGGATACCTAACTCTCTAGTTAATCCTTTGCTAAATAATGCTGTTTTAAAGTTTGAATCATTTTTATATTTTTTAAACAACTCGAATCTATATGAATTAACTTGATGCTTAGCTCCACCATAAATTAAATCATATTCAACTAAATTATAATCACCAAATAGTTTTTTATAATCATATCCTGGCGATCTAAACACAGCAGCTAAACCAGTTTTTGCAGAGTTATTAGCAGCATGAAATACTCCAATTAATTCATTTTTATTATTTCTAACACTAGATCCACTAGCTCCACCACTTGGTGCATAAAATCTAGGCATTATTTGTAATCCATATTGGAAATACTCTTTACCTTTTAATTTGTATAACTTATTTCCAACTCTACTTGAAGCTAAAAACGCATCAGTTAATCCAGGTTTATCTATAAATGATCTATATCCTATTTGATAAGATAGAAACTCACCTTTATTTAATACATATTCTGGAAATTTAGATGGATATCCTTCTTTTCTAGAAACTTGTTCATAATATCTTTGATCACTATTTGTTCATAATGAAAAGTTGTCTTTTTTAATTAATTCTTGGTTTTCATCTTCATATTTTTTAAAGTAATAATCATCTTTAGCAGAAGGATAACCTAAAACAAACAAACTTTCTAATTCCTTAAATTTTTTTAGTTCTTCTTGATTATCTGGATTTAGTGAAATTATACGATTAATTGAATCATAGTTATTGTTTTCTAAATAAGATGATGATTTGAATTTGACCTTATCCTTATCATTTAAATCTGCATAACCATTAGTAATTTCTGTTACTAAATCTTTTATTTTCTTATTTTTATATTTTTCTGTAATAGGTTTTTGTTCGCTCTCAATCCAAAAATCACTATTAGTTGTTTCTAAACCACTACTATATTTGCTTAAAAGTTTGTCAAAGTCAATTTCAATTACTGCAAAATCAGCATATATTCCAGTATCTTTAAATTTTGCTTTTTGGCTAGGCTCTAAAAATTCAGTAGGTCTTTGTTCTTTTTTAATAAAGTTAGTGGCATGAAATATTACATTAACAGCATCCTTATTAAAATTTGAAAAATGGAAAGTTTTAAAATTAGGGTCTAAAGCATTTAATCTTAGTGTTTGTCCTACACCAACATTTTTATCTATTCTAGTTAGTGACATTGATGATAGTTTATCAGTTATAGCTTTAGCAACGTGTGAATTAGTTCCAAAATAAAATTTATTAGAATTATTACCATTGGTTGGCAATTGATGGTCTAAAATTCACATAGTCCCACTAATAGGTTTATAAGATATGTTTTGTTGATCTTTTGCCTTTTCTTTATAATTTTCAATTTCCTTTTCTTGTCACTTTGTTAAATCGTCTTTCTTATAACCTTCTAATTTCTTTTTGTCCTCATCAAATTTCTTCTTTAATTCTTCTTTTTTATCATTTAATTGTTTAATATGACCAGGATATTGTTCTTCTTTAGTACTTTTTAATTCTATGTCTATTTGATCATTTTGATAATTAAATTCAATTTCTAAATTTCTAATTTGAATAGCCATATAAGATTTAAATTCCTCATCAGATCAACTACGTATTTTTGTAATAAATTCTGTTGCTTCTTCAATTTCATCTTCATATAGATTAGGAGATCTAAAACTTACTTGAAATGTTTGAGTAGCTATATTTTTGTATATTTCATTTGGAATAGTTCTGGCTAAACCATTAGTTCTATGAGGATTTCTTCCAAGTGAATCAATAATAGAAGGACCTTTTCCTATTTCTGGAGCATCTAGAACTTTTAAACCTTGAACTTCTCCGTTATCACTATAAACTGGTAATGTAAATCCTTTTAATGCAGCATTATAATAACTATCAAATTTGACATCTTTAGCTAATTTATCAAATTTTTCTATATCAGAATCCTTAATAGTGATTCCTCTTTGTTTTTTAATAGTGTCAAGTTTGTTTTTATTATCAGCTTGTAGAGTTCTTTCTAAAATCTCTATATATTTTTTATTATCAAAATCAAAACGTTGTTGAAGATCCATTTTTAAATACTTTTCAAATCCATCACCTGGACCAAAATATGCATATTGATTACCAACAATTCTTCCATGTTGATCTGCTCCACCATTTCTTTGCAAACCAGAAAGCATTATTTTTTTAGTTAAATATTTTCCATTAGAAACATTAGTAAAAGTTAATGAAACTTCAGCAGTTCCTTGAGTATTAGATAAGTTTAAATTTTGACCACTAATTGTAGAAACGTTATTAACAGTTACTTTAATTTTATCTTTATAATCACCTTTAAATTTAACAGATAATATAGAAGAATTATCTTGTAAAGCAGAAGGTAATATTTGATCTTTTTTATTTCTACCATTATTAAAAGATAATTCTGCTAATTTTTCTAAGTCATTAGAATCATTAATGCTATCTATTATTTTATTAAACTCTTGTTCAGTTAAAAATCTATTATTACTACTTTTACCTAGTTTATTACTACATGAAACTATTAATAAACTAGAAGAAAGTAATGTAGCTGAACTAAGTATAGTTAATAATTTTTTAAGCATACAATTAATTGCCTTTCTAAATCCAACTAAGTAATTATGTTATTTGATGAAGTTTCTATGTTATACCCTAAATTTTTTAAACTTTGAGCTAAAGGTGAATTTGCATCATCTAGTTGTATAGTTTTACTTGATTTTAATGCTTCATTATAAGAAAAGTAACTATTTAAATTATTTATTACTGACTGATCTAACTGAGAACTTCCGTTTGCTTTAATTCTCATTTTTGTAGTAGTTGATCTATTACTAAAGTAAAGTTTTGGTGGCACTGGACTTCCACCAGTTGAAAGATGTTCCATATTTGCTTTACTTAATTCATCAAGTGAAATTTCAAAGTAATCTTTATCATTAAATAAAGTTAATTCTGTAATTTTTCTTGATCCATTACTTGGATTTTGAGTATCATTAAATACTAATCCTTTTAATGATTTGATTTTTGTAACTCTTGAAAAATCTAAACCAGATGGATAACTATTATCTCCTAATTTAGTATCAGGACTTAAACCAGGACCAAATCCACCTTGAAAAATTGGTTCATTATTTCTAGCATAATATGCCATTCTTAAACCATCATTTATTCTTTGTAAATCACCATTGTTATAGTCTTTTTCATCAAATGCTAAAGTGTTGAATGTCACTCTTGTATAAATTTTAGCATTTCTTCCATACTCAGAACTTACATTATAATCAATTGTATTAATTCACTCAGTATTTCTAAATGACAGTGGGTTAAATGATCAAGCTTGTTTTAATGAATTTCCGTTAGTATATAAAGATAGTTCTTTAATTTTTTTATCTTCTAAATTAATTAAACTAGCAGTATTTGGATCTCTATCAGAGAAAAATAGTTCTAGTTGTGGTAGTTCTGTTGGTAGTGCTGCTAAAATTTTTCCAAATGCTTGTGCACTATCTTTTTCACCCATATTTTTAATTCTATAAGAAGTAATTTTTTGACCTTTTGATTGGAATTCTTTAATTAAACTTTCTAATCTATTATATCCTTTAGTATTAGAAGCATCTATTTCAACGACTACACCTTGATTAATAAGACCATTTTTTTCTTCAACTTTATTTTGTCTTTCTAATTTAGTGATTTTAATTCCTGCATCTTCATCAATATTATATTCTTTAAATACAGGATCATTTTTTAGATCTACTTTAGTTGCATTTCAGCCTTCATAACTTCCATTTTCAATATCATAAGAAGTTCTACTATGATAGCTATTATATCCAAATACTCTTCTTTCAGAATTATCTCTTTGCATACGACTAGTTACTGTATTATATTCATCAGGAACATTTCAACCATAAGAATCAATTTCACCATTCTCATTAATAAATGCATTTCTAGGATCAATTGTTAAACCTTCTTTTAAATAAGCTTCGGATCTAGAGGCCATTTTAGTAAATTTAGTTTTATCTAAATTTAAAATTAATCAAACACGTAATTCATCTTTTGGTAGTTTAGATTTCATTTCTGGATATTGAGCTCTAGCTTTATCTGTTAAAAACTTTTCAACATTACCTGAATCTAATAATTTAATATAACGTTCAATAAAACTTTGTCATCCATATTGCATTTTAGCTGTTTGAGTAATAGTTGTAAGTGTTTCATTTGATTCTAATTCTCTTGCTGCAACATTAAATAAAGTATTATCAAATAAACCTTCTCCCTTACCTTCATCACTTCCTAAAGCTCTACTAATAACATTTTTCTTTAAATCTTCAGTAACTTCAACATTTAAAATTTTTGAAACTATTTGATTAGTATAAGGTTTTGGATTAGATATTCTTCTTGATTGATCATATGCGTGAACTGTAAAACCAGGATATCCTTCAACTTCTGCTTCAACTTCAGTTCCAGCAATTTTAATTTTTGTAGTTTTTCTAACTTTATTCTCAACACGTGGTTTATCGATTGGAGTTGATGTTGAATGATTTACTTCAGGAATTGCTGGTTGAGGTTTTTCTTCTTTTTTATCTGGAATTATAATTCTTTTTTTATCATCTTCAATAGTTGGTTTTAAGTCTTTACCTTCAAGTTTTTTAATATTATTATCTCTATTTGATCTTATTGAATCTGGAGAAATAACATCATTAATTGGAACTAAGTTAGCATCAACTATACCAGTTGAATCAACATCTTTTGCCAAAGAATTATCAGCTATTGAATAAAAAACAGTTGATCCTAAACTAGCTGAAGTCATCAATCCAGCTAAAATTGCAAATGCTAGTATTTTATTTTTCTTCTTTTTTAATAAATTCATGAATTCCTCCAAAAAAAGAATAATATGCTAAATTATTTTATAGTAATTTTTAAAAAATAAAAAAATAATATCTGAAAATCTATTTATGCACATATTTAATTCTTGAATATTTTCAATTAGAATGATTTTTTATTAAATAACTATATAAATTTAATATTAATGTAATAGTTAGAACTATATAACTAGAACTAGAAATCAAATAAAACTAATTTTTGTATTTATAAAAACAATATGATCAAATTTATGTGACTTGTATATTATTGTTTTATTTCATTAATATGTTTAGAACAAAAAAGACAACTTTTTATTAAAAATTTCTCTTTCTATACTAAAAAAGTTCAATTACTTATTAAGCAAATGAACTTATAATTTGTAAAATAATCTATTTATCTTTTAAAATATTTATCATGTTCCTTAGAAAAATTAGTTTCTTTAAACTTAAATTTATCTGGAATTCCTTTTTGTCTATCTAAACCTTTTTCAAACAATGCTGTTTTAAAATCGGGCTTATCTCTATATTTTCTATATAAAGAATATCTATAAGAATTAATTTGATGTTTTGCTCCACCATAAATTAAATCATACTCAACTAAATTATACTTTCCAAATAATCCTTGATAGTTATAACCTGGTGATCTAAATACTGTAGCTAATCCAGTTTTAGCTGAACCATTGGCAACATGGAAAACTCCAATTAATTCATTTTTATTATTTCTAACACTAGAACCACTAGCTCCACCACTTGGTGCATAAAATCTAGGCATTATTTGTAATCCATATTGGAAATATTCTTTACCATTTAATTTGTATAGTTTATTTCCAACTCTACTTGAAGCTATAAATGCATCAGTTAATCCAGGTTTGTCTATAAATGATCTATATCCTATTTGATATGATAAAAATTCACCTTTATCTAGTAAATAATCTGGATATTTTTGTGGATACCCTTCTTTTCTTGCAGCTTGATTATAGTACCTTTGATCGCTATTAGTTCATAATGAGAAGTCAAGTTTCTTAATTGCTTCTTGATTTTGATCTTCATATTTATCAAAATAATAATCATCTTTAGCAGACGGATAACCTAGTATATATAGACTTTCTAAATTATTAAATTTATCTAAATCAGTTTTATTATTTGGATCAAAAGATATCATACGTTCAATTGTTGGATATTGCTCTTTTTCTAAATATGAAGTAGATTTGAATTTAACTTTTTTGCTTTCATCTAAACTCGCATAATCATTTGTTATATCCGATACTATTTCTTTAATATCTTTACCTTTATAGGTATCAGTTATAGGTTGTCCTTGCTTTTGAACTCAGAAATTATTATTTGATGTATTTCCATTACTTTCTTTATATGTTTTTAATAACTTATCAAAGTCAATTTCAACTACTGCAAAATCTGCATATATTCCAGTTTTTTTAAATTTTTCCTTTTGCTTAGATTCTAGAAATTCAGTAGGTCTTTGGTCTTCTTCTATAAAATCAGTTGCATGAAAAATTACATCAATTGCTTCTTTTAAATTATCTGAAAAATGGAAAGTTTTAAAATTAGGATCTAATGAATTTAATTTTAATGTTTGTCCAACACCCACACTCTTATCAATTCGTGTTAATGACATTGATGATAATTTATCAGTTATAGCTTTAGCAACGTGTGAATTAGTTCCAAAATAGAATTTATTAGAACCAGTTCCATTAGATGAAACTTGATGATCTAGTATTCACATAGTACCACTAGTTGGTCTAAATGTTTTACCATCTTCATCTTTTGCTTTTTTCTTGTACTTATCTATTTCATCTTGCTGTCATTTTTTTAATTTTTCTTGATTATAAGCCTGTAATTCTGCTTTTTCTTTTTCAAATTTTTCCTTTAATTGCTTTTGGTTTTCTTTTAACTTATCAATATGACCAGCGTACAGATTTACATCACTATTTTTAATTTCTCTTTCAATTTCAGAATTTTGATAATTAAAATTGGTTTCTAGAGTTCTAATTTGAATAGCCATATAAGCTTCAAATTGTTCTTTGCTTCACGAACTAATTTTTTGAATAAATTCTTCAGCTTCAGATATTTCTTCTTCATATTTATTAGGAGAACTAAAAGTTACTTGAAAAGTTTGAGTAGCAATATTTTTATAAGTTTCATTTGTAATAGTTCTAGCTAATCCATTAGTTCGATTTGGATCTCTTCCAATCGAATCAATAACTGAAGAGCCTTTTCCAGTTTCTGGTCCATCATTTACTTTTAGCTTAACTTCACTACTATTATTTTCATAAACAGGTACAGTAAATCCTTTTAAAGCAGCATTATAGTATTCATCAAAACTAACAGCTTTAGCCTTCTCATTAAAGGTTTTGATTTGTTCTTCTGTTATATCAATATCACGTATTTTTTTAATATCTTCTACCTTATTTTTTGAGTCAACATTTAATGAACTTTTTAAGATATTCATATATCTCTCATTATCATAATCAAATCTTTTTAATAAATCTAATTTTAGATATTCTTGAAAACCTTTTTCACCACCAAAATAGGCAAACTGATTTCCTATAATTCTTCCATGCTCATCAGCTCCACCATTTTTTTGTAAACCTGTAAAGGTAATTCTTCTATCTATAGATTTATTAGTGTGTCTGTTAGTAAAAGTTAGAGAAACATCAGCAACACCTTGAATATTTGAAATATTACTATTTTCGCCTTTTTGTGTACTTACATTATTAACAGTTACAATAATCTTATTTTTATTACTTCCTTTAAAAATAACTGATAGTATTTTAGAATTATTTTCCAGTAATGATGGCAGGATCTCATTCTTATTAACTTTTCTATTACCTAAATTAAAAGATAAATCAGCCAATTTTTCTAAATCATCTGAGTTATTTATTTTATTTATTAGGTTAGCAAAAGCAGAGTTACTTAAAGGTTTATTATCATCTTTACCTAATTTATTTCCACAAGCAACTACTAATATACTAGTAGAGATTAAACTAATAGAACCAAGCGAAACTAATAATTTCTTAATCATATATTATAAAAACTCCTCTACTAATTATGTAATAATTGTGTTTGTAGCATTTTCAACATTATATCCATAACTTTTTAGTTTATTTGCTAGTTCTGAATTGTTTGAATCTACTTGAATAGTTTTCTTTTCTTTAAATGCGTCATTATAAGCAAAGTACTTAGATAAGTTTTCAAGACCTATATCAGTTAATCCGTTTCCTGTAATTCTCATTTTTTGAGTAGCATAACCATTACTAAAATATAGTTTTGGTGGAATTGGACTACCTCCAGTTGATAAATGTTGCATATTTGCATTATTTAATTCATCAGCTGAAATTTCAAAAACTTCTCCATTATTATATAAAGTTAACTCAGTAATATTTCTAGACCCGTTTCCTGCATTTTGAGTATCATTAAATATTAATCCTTTTAATGATTTAATTTGAGTAACTCTTGAAAAATCTAGTCCAGTTGGATAACTATTATCACCTAATTTAGTATCAGGATCTAATCCTGCACCATGACCACCTTGAAAAATTGGTTCATTATTTCTAGCATAATATGCCATTCTTAAACCATCATTTATTCTTTGTAATTTTCCATCTTCATAATCTTTTTCATCAAATGCTAAAGTATTAAAAGTGACTCTTGTATATATTTTTTGCCCTCTACCATATTGTGCACTAACATTATAATCAATAGTATTAATTCATTCAGTATTTCTAAATGATAATGGATTAAATGATCAAGCTCGTTTTAATGAGTTTCCATCAGTATATAAAGATAGTTCTTTAATTTTTTTATTTTCTAGATGGATTAAACTTGCTGTATTTGGATCTCTATCAGAGAAAAATAGTTCTAATTGTGGTAATTTATCTGGTAATGCAGCTAAAATTTCACCAAATTTTTGACCACTATCATTAGCACCCATATTTTTAATTCTATATGAAGTAATTTCTTGGCCTTTTGATTTAAATTGTTCTATTACTGATTTTAATTTTTCATATCCTTTTGGATTAGAAGCATCAATTTCAACAACAATACCTTCATTAATTTGACCTTTACTTGTATCAACCTTGTCTTTTCTTTTTAATCTTGTTATTTTAAATCCTTCATCGTTTTTAATACCATATGCTTTAAAAGTTTGATCACTTTCTAAATTCACTTCTTCTTTTTCTCATCCTGGATAATTTCCATTTTGTATATCATCAGATGATCTACTATATCATTGATTGTATCCAAATACTCTTCTAGTAGAATTATCTCTTTGCATACGACTAGTTACTGTATTAAATTCATCAGGAACATTTCAACCATAAGAATCAATTTCGCCATCTTCATTAATAAATGCATTTCTAGGATCAATTGTTAAACCTTGTTTTAAATAAGCTTCAGATTTAGAAGCCATTTTAGTAAATTTAGTTTTATCTAAATTTAAAATTAATCAAACACGTAGTTCATCTTTAGATAAACTGGCTTTTTTAGATGGATATTCTTTTTTTGCATCTTCTTTTAAAAATTTTTCAACATTAGGTGAATCTAATAATTTAATATAACGTTGTATAAAATCTTGATATCCGTGTTGCATTCTAAGAGTTTCAGTAATAGTACTTAAATTTTCTTTTGATTCTAGTTCTCGTGTTGCTACATTAAAAAAAGTATTATTAAATAATCCAGTACCTTTCCCATCCTTTTCACCCAAAGCATTATTAACAACATTTGTTTTTAGCTCTTCAGTAACTTGAACATTTAAGATCTTTGAAACAGTTATGTTAGTATAAGGATTTGGATTTGAAATTCTTCTTTCTTGATCATAAGCTAGAACATTAAAACCTGGATATCCTTCAACTTCAGCTTCAACTTCAGCTCCTGCTATGTTAATTTTTCTAGTAGTTCTAACTTTAGTTTCAGTTCTAGGTTTATTTTGTGGTGATGGAGTTGAATGACTAGTATCAGGAATTGCGGTCTCTGGTTTTTCTTCTTTTTTATCTGGAATTATAATTCTTTTTTCTTCATCTTTGACAGTTGGTTTTAAGTCTTTACCTTCAAGTTTTTTAATATTATTATCTCTATTTGATCTTATTGAATCAGGAGAAACAATATCATTAATTGGAACTAAGTTAGCATCAACTATACTAGTTGAATCAACATCTCTTGCTAAAGAATTATCAGCTATTGAATAAAAAACAGTTGATCCCAAACTTACTGAAGTCATTAACCCAGCTATAATCGCAAATGCTAGTATTTTATTTTTCTTCTTTTTTAATAAGTTCATATTTCTCCTAAAAACACAAAAAATATTCTTGTACTAAATTATTATATATTACTAAAGAAATACACTTTAAGAACAATATTTCTATAAGGTTAATTTCTTTTCTTATATTTATATAGTAGTAAATTAGCTTGTCAAGTTTTTTACAAATAACTACTTAAATTTCAAAATTTTTCATACAAGTAAAAAATATAGAACTAAATAATCTCTACTTTAACTAAATTATTAAAAATAAAATATTCTCAACTCGTTTTATATTTTTTAATAATTTCTTTTAAATCATTTTATTTTTTATTATTTGCAAATAAAGTTAAATAACTAAAATCAAAACAACCAAAATAATCTGCAAATATGTTTATTTGACAATAAAAAAGAGTAGTCATTATATAAAAATTGATAAACCCTCTTTGTTCAGTTTTATTTTTAAAACCAATTTTGCTACTATTACTAATTTGTTTAAATTCCTTATAACTTTTATCTATATAATTTATTAATTCATGAAAATTAGTAAAATCAAGCATTTCTTTTAATGCGTTTAAAAAATTATCATTTACATATGGTTCGTATTCATTTTCACATTCATATAAAAAATTGCAAATTTTATCTTGAATAACTAGATATATAAAATTTAAATGTCTCTGAGTTGATTTTTTAGTATATTTATCAGTATTGATAATACCATCTTTTATCTTATACCTTTTAATAATGTCTTCTATTAAATCTGAGCCTATCAAATATTTTTGTTCTGTTATAGTAATTAGATCAAGTAGGTTATCATTATTTGATTTGTATATATCTAATTTATCCAAAAGCTTTTTTAGATTAGCTTTAGGATTGTTCAAAATTTCATTTTTAATATTTTCTAACAGTTCTTTTTCTTTACTAGTAGTGTTTTTATACTCATTTGAACTTTGAAACTCATCAAGTTCAACTAAACTGAAATATTTTAATATATCATATAAACTAATTGATCTAATTTCTTTCATACTAATCCTTAAATAAGATAATTATAGTAATATATTTAAAAAGTTAGACTATAAAAAATAAGCTTAAAAGCTTATTTTTTGATTCTAATATGTAAATAAAATATTATTAAAATTTAAATAATTTATCTTCTTGAGAAAGTTCTAAAACTACATGAGAATTTTTAAATACATCACTAGGAATTTTATCTTTTAACATTGAAATAATTAATTGAGCATTGCTATTTACTAAATAATCGCTAATTAAAGATAATTGATTATCAGACATTAATTCTTTTTTATCATTTAATAAAAAGTGTAAACAATCAATATTAAAATGATCAGCAAATTGTATATAAGCAAGATCATAACAAATAATCTCACCTTGTTTTTTACCAGAGCTATTATTTAATACAGCTAAACTAAATTGATAAATAGGTTTATTTTTTTCATTTTTTTTGTTAACTGATATTGAATATCATTCTTTATATAAAAGCTGAGACATTTTTACAAAATAAGTATTAAAAGCTTTAACTCTATTTTTTACTTGTTCTTCAAACTCTTCTGAATATAGTTCATTAGTTAGTGTTTTAATTTTTTGTTCTAAATCTAAAATAAGTTTTTCAGAGTCATTAATCTGATTTAACTTAGTTTCAAATTCTCCTTTTTGATAATGTTTTTCATTTAATTGACCAATAATTTTATCTAATTCTTTAAACGTATCATCTTTTGAAAGTTTAACACTTAATTCTTTTTCTACTTTTAATAAATCATTTAGTTGATTTTGAAAAGTTACTAGTTTTTGAATAACATCTGGTAGTTCTTTATTAGCAAAAGCGATTTTTTCATCTAGCATTTTATTATGAAAATCAACTAGCTGATCAAAAGTTTTATGTAATTTTGGAATAAATAAATTAGTTTGATTAAAAATTAATTCTAATTGTTTTAGATCAACAGAATTTCTATTAGAATTCATTTTTTCTACAAATTCATTAATAGTATTTTTTCTGATTTCTAATAAAGCAATTTTACTTGAAACAACAGAAATTTGATGTTTAATTTCATTAAAAGAATCTAAATTTTCTTTAAAATCTTCATTGATATTTAGTGTTTCTTTTTTCTTATTTAACTCATTAATTTCTTTTTTAATTATTTCTAAAGTTTGTTCAAGGATTTCTTTATTTAGATTGTTTGATAATAGTTTTTTTAAATGATCATATTCTAGTTTTAACTGTTCTTGAAGATTTAAAACTTCTTCTGATTTTAAAAAACTAAATCCAAATAAAAATAAATTTAAAATTTCATACTGAGAATCTTTTGCATTTGGAAGAGTTTTTAAAGTATTATTAATACTTTGATCATTATATCTTAAGTTATGAGAAATAATTTGTCTAAATGAAGGTTTTTTTGATTTGTGTTTTGGGAAAATAATATTTAATAATTCTTTTGTTAATTCTTTTCTGTTTTTAAGATCTTTATTATTAACTCTAATTATTTGTTCTTTTTGTTTTAAAAAATTTCTTTGAATAACTATTTTTTTAGAAAATGGATTATCTATATTTTCAATTAATTCTAGTGTAATTAGAACTTTATTATCTACTAAAAAGTCTTTAACAGGATCATTTATATCTTTACTTTCATTTGTTTTATAAATATCTTTAGAATCACCAGCTAAACAAAAACTAATTAGTTTTAATACTGTAGTTTTTCCTATGTTATTACCAGTTTTAGTTAAATCATCACTAGAAGTGTTATCAACAATTAAATTTAAACCTTTTTTAAATTCTAAATTTCTTATAATCTCGTTTTGTTTAGAAATTTTTAAACTTTTTATAAACATAAATGAACTACTCCTTGATCATTTATATCAATTTTGTCAGTTAAATATAATCAATCTAAAGATAATAAAAAAAGATTAAAAGGAATATTATCTATTTTTTTTATATTAGCATACAAATCAACCATATCTAGATTATTTTGTTCATACAACACTTTTAAAACTAAAGATGCATTATAATAAACAGTTAATTTTGGTTGAACATTATCTGGTATTAACATAATTAAACAATCTCCATTCCCTTAAATATCTTACATCTCATAAAAGCATCTACTAATATTATATCAATGTATAATGATAGACTTTCAATCTCTAAAACTTTTAAATTTGTGCTATTTTTTATAAAAGATATTAACTCATTTTTACAGTTATTATAAATTTCATCTGAAGTGTACTTATTTTGCACATCTTGATCTTGATATATTTGTCTAATGTTTTGTAAAACTGCAAAACTTTTATTATTAGCTTGTTTATCAAATTGATCATAAATACTAGTAATTATTGAACTAAATACTCAATATTCATTTATTGTATCTTTAGTTCTTTTAAAATCATTATTATTTATTTTGTCTTGTATTTTAAAAACTATAGGTTCAGGAATACTAACTTTAGTTTTTCGTAAATTAATTTTTGATAATTCATTAATAATATCAGCAAGTATTGAAACACTAAAGTTTTTATATTGCATAAGAGAATTATCATTTAGTTCTTTATCTAAAAGGTTTGATAATTTTTCTAATTTATCAAGTTTTAAGAATGAAATTTTATTAGAAAGAATTTCAAAATCAATTAAATCATTTTTTAAATCAAAAATCAGATTATAAGGATTAATAATATTTCAATTATTTTTAGTATTTTTAATAAGTGATAAAAACTTAAAATTGTAACCTTGATAATCTTTATATATTTCTTTATTTAAAGAACTTTGTAATTTTTCTTTTGTAAAGGTTGTTGAAACTTGAATTAAAATCTTATTTTTATAATCAATTAAATCAAAACCAGACATATTATTTTGAATTGAATTTGCATTTATTAAAGACCAATCATAAATGATATTAAGAATTTCTGCTAAAACATTTTCAGCAATTTTATTAATATCATAAAGATTAGCACTATTTAACGCTTTTATTTCATCTTGTATTTTTTGTAATTTAATAATTATGTTGTCAATGTAATTTTTTGTTTGCATCTAACAACTCCTATAAAAATTTTTATTTTAAAGTTAAAAAATATTATTACTATATTAATTATTTTAATAAAATACAAAATAAAAAAATAGTTAGAACATGTTAATATAACAAATTCTAACCATTTTACATCTTTTTAACTATGATTAGTAGATTATTCAAAATATTAGTTTAGGTTCTCATAACTAAGCTTTATTAATTGACCCTATAATTTCAAGCTTATCTTTAATTACTTTTTTCATTTCATCAATTGCAAAACGATTAAATTTTCTAGCATCATAATCATTTGGATTATCCTTAAATCATTGTTTTAAACTATTAGCATAAGCTAGTTTTAAATCAGTTCCAATGTTTATTTTACAAATACCAGCTTTTATTGCTTTTTTTAAATCATTTTCACATAGACCACTTGAACCGTGTAAAACTAAAGGTGTATTGATTGCATTTCTTATTTGTTTTATACGATCAAAATTCAAATTAGGTGAGCTTTTAAAAACTCCATGGTTTGTTCCAATTGCTATTGCTAAAGCATCAACTTTTGTTAGTTCATTAAACTTAATAGCATCATCAACACTAGTATATCTATTTATGTTTGAATCCATATCATCTTCTTTACCACCAACATGACCAATTTCAGATTCAACTTCTACATTTTTAGATCTAGCATACTTAACTATTTCTATAGTCTTATTTACATTAGTATTAAAATCATCTAACGAAGCATCTAACATAACTGATGAAAAGTTATTATCACAAGCTCATTTAATTAAATCCATATCATAACCGTGATCTCAATGTAAGACTATAGGAACTTTAGCATTATTAATAATCGCATTACTACTAGCAATAACTATTTCTTTTCCTATATATTTAGCAGCAGATTGTGTAACCATTGCAATTATTGGTGAGTTTAACTCTTCAGCTGATTCAACTATTGCTTTTAACATTTCAATATTATCAAAATTAAAAGCACCAATTGCATAACCGTTATTTCTAGCTTTTAATAATTGTTCTTTTAAACTAGCTTTCATAATAATCCTTTAAAATAATTTATTTAATAATAAATTATAAAAATCGTTTTAATAAAGTAATAATTTTGTTTAATTAAGATAAAGATATAACAAAAAAAGTAATTTATATCTATTAAAATTTTACAATATCTTTTAAATTATTTTAAACTTTTTTAAACTTTTTTAAAATAGACTATAAAATAAAAGTAAGGAGCAAGAACAATGTTAAAAGATGAAAGAAGACAAAAAATTCTAGAAATTGTAAATGAAAAAGACTTTGTTACTAATAAACAACTTTCAAAACTACTGTCTTCTACTATTCAAACTATTATTAACGATATTTCAGAACTAGATAAAGAACAAAAACTTTATAAAGTGTATGGTGGAGCCAAATCTATACATCCACAAACAAAACGTTATGAATTATTTGATGAAGAAAAACAACATATAAATATTAATACAAAAGATCTTATTGCAAAAAAAGCTAGTGAATATGTTAGTGATGGTGATCTAATTTTTTTAGATACTGGAACAACAACAAAACAAATGATAAAGTATTTAATTAATAAAAAGATAATTGTTGTAACTAACGGATATTCAATAGCTTTAGAATTAATTGAACAAGATATAGAAGTAATTTTATTAGGTGGATCTATTAATCCTTCTACTCATGCAACAATTGGAGAACTTGCTCTGAAAAACTTAGATAATTTTTACTTTGATAAGGTTTTTATAGGAATGAATAATTTATCATCACAACATTTTTATACAACTAATATTAAAGAAGCATTAATAAAAGAAAAAGCTATTAAAAATTCTGATAAATCTTTTATATTAATGGATTCTTCTAAATTTGGGAATAAAAATGTAATTAAAGTAGATGTTTTAAAAGAAACTATTTTAATAAGTGATAAGCATACAGATGAATATAAAGGACTAATTATAAACCTTGAATAAAAGGATCTTTATGACAAAACAACAAAAACAACTAACATTAATTAATGAAATTTTTGAAAATGTTGGTGGTAAACAAAATATTAAAGATGTTTATAATTGCGCAACAAGATTAAGACTAACACTTTATGATCAAAATTTGATTCAATTAGATAATCTAAAAACTTTAAAAGGAACTCAGGGTTGTTTAATTTCTAGTGGTGAATTACAAATAATTATAGGTTCAGAAGTTAGTCAAATAACTAATCTTTTAAAAGAACAATTACAAGTTAATTTAGATGCAAATAAAGGATTTGAAATTAAAAATTCATTAGATACAAATAATAAAAAAATAGGTATTACTAAAAGATTTATTAAATCAATTTCAGCTATATTTGGTCCATTAATTCCTTTTTTAATTGGATTTGGATTAATTATGGCTTTACAACAAATTTTAATTAGGATTGGTTGGGTTCATGCAATTAATTCAAATTCTATTTTTCAAAAAGACTATAATGTTTTTGATTTAGTCTTAAATACAATAGCTAATTCAGGATTTAAATTATTGGGAGTAATGGTGATTTGATCAACAACTAGATATTTAAAAGGAAATACTGCTATTGCCATTGCTTTAGGGTTAATTATGATTTCACCAATTATTCCAGAGCAAGGAGTGCATTTATTAAATATAGGTTCTTGAGAAATTGTTATAAAACCATTTTATTCAACAATTTTGGTATTTATTTTTACTGGAATAGTAATTTCTTATTTTCAAAAATTAATGAATAAGTATCTTCATTCAGTTGCTAACTTTATTTTAAATCCACTTTTATCACTACTAATTGGTGGATTATTAGCATTTTTTGTTATTGGCCCAATAATGTCAGTTATTGAATCATATGTATTAAAAGCATTTAATTGATTTGTAACTTTACCATATGGAATAAGTGGTTTAATTATTGGTTTAACTTGACAACCACTAGTTGTTTTAGGAGTTCATAACGTACTATTTTTTACAGCTGTTGCTGATCTAACAACAACTAATAATCCTTCAATATTTTTAGCAGCTGCATTCGCTGCAGCTTGAGCTCAAATGGGAGCAACTATTGCAGTTGCAATTAAATCTAAAAAAAGTGTAGATAAATCAGCAGCCATTGCTGCAGCATTACCTGGAATAATTTCAGGGCCTACTGAATCTTGTATTTATGCAATTAACTTGCCAAGATTTAAACCATTTATTTTAGGAACTATTGCAGGTGGAATTGGTGGTTGATTAATTTCTATATTCAATGTTGGATTAAATAATTTAGCTGGTTTGGGAGGAATCGTTGGATTTTTAGCTTATACTGATAAGCTTGTACTAGCTATTATAATAGATTTAGCTTCATTTATTTTAGGTATTTTAATTACTTATTTATTTTGAAGTGAACAACAAGCAGAAGAACTATTATTTAAAAATATTACTAAAGAGTTAAAAATTAAAACTGGTCATTATAATTCTAAATTACAAACTATTCTATTAAAATTAAAAATTAAAAAACAAGTTGTAAATAATCAAAAAGAAGTTGAAATAACGCAAATTTATAATAATATAGATCTACTATATAAAGATATTAAAAAATTCTCTAAACAAACTATTAAATATGAAAAACTAGTTGAAAAATTAAAAAAATTAGAAGATAAAAATAACATAACTAGTAAAATTAAAAGTGTTATTTTAGCTAAAAAACTTTCTGAACATAAACTTAAATTAGAAAATCAAATTAAAAATCAAAAAGAGATAATCATTAAAAATTCTCAAACAAATTTTAAAAAAATTAGTGATTTTATTAATCAATTAGAAAAATTAACTAATAATAATTTAGAAAGTTTTAAAACTAAGTATTATAATGCAATTAATAGAATAGTTATTGATTATAACTTAATTACAAATTAATTAGAAAGAATAAAAATGCATAATAAAATTTATATCGTTTCTTTAAGTCCATCAATTGATTATATTTTAAAATTTAATAACTTTATTAAAAATAAAACTAACAGACCAACTGATCAATATATGTATGCAGCAGGTAAAGCAATACATATATCTATGCTATTAAATAGATTAAATATAGATAATGAATTATTAGTATTTACTAATGGTAGTTTTGAAACATTTTTTTATAATGATTTAAAAAAAGAAAATATTAAATATAAACAATTTAAAGCAAATGGTGATATTAGAATTAATCTTAAAATAATTGATGATAGTCAAACAGAATCAAGTAGCTATGCTCCAGAAATTAATATTAGTGAACTTGATAAATTAAAAACTTATTTAAATGAGGTTTTAAAAAAAGATGATGTTTTAATATTAACAGGAAGTTTACCAGTTAATACTGATACAAATATTTATGCTCAACTAGTAGAATTAGCTAATTTAAAAAAAACTTATAGTGTTGTTGATTCATTTAAAGAACCTTTATTAAAAGCAGTTGATAAAAAGCCTTTTTTAATAAAACCTAATAAAGACGAACTAGAACTAACTTTTAATAAAGAGTTAAAAACTGATCAAGATATTATTAATAATGCAAAAATTTTATTAAACAAAGGTTGTAAAAATGTTTTAGTTTCTTTAGGAAAAAATGGTGCAATTTTAATTACTGATACAAAAGTTTATAAAGCTAGTTTACCAACTTGAGATTATAAAGTAGAAAATGTTGCTGGAGCTGGTGATAGTATGATAAGTGGTTTTATAACTAAATATCTACAAACAAATGATTATGTTCAAGCTTTAAAGTTTTCTTTAATTTGTGGAAGTGCAACTGCTTTTAGTCCTAAAATAGCTTCAAAAGAACTAATTGATGAACTATCTATTTATTTAGATAAAATAGAAGTTAAAGAAATAGAATAATAAATAAAAAGAGGCTATAAGCCTCTTTTATTATGTTGTGTTTAAGATAATATTCAAAGTTTTAGATATATATTAGATTTTTGATTTTTATTGTATGTTAGTAGTACTTATATAATAAAAAAATAGTTTATAATTTGAAAATAGACTATTTTAAGAAATTGCTATATCAATCATTATATCTTTTTATTCTTCTTTTTACTTTAAAAGCTTTATACGATAGTTCTAACATTCTCATTATTTCTAATTCATCTATTGCATCTAACAATGCATTATGTCTTTCTATATAAAGTCAATCTCCAGATAATTCTTTATATATGTTTTGAACACCATAGTTTTTTCTTAGTGCACCATCAACATTAATATCTGCACTTTTTGAAAGAGAATCGTTTAAATGTATATTTTTAGCTATTACTGATATATCATAGTAATTAAAATCTTTATGCAATTCAGTTAGAATGTTGTAATCAAATTTTGTATATGAAAATCAATCCTTTACATTATAACTATTTAAAAATTCTATTAATTTTTCAATAGCTTGTTCGTAAACTTCAACATAATTCATAATACAAATTGATGATGAAATATCAACAAAATTATTAAACATACCTTCATCTTTTAAATTATTTTCAATAATTCAATAGTTCTTATCAATTATTGAAAAATCTATGCTATTTGCTATAACAACTCCAATTGAAATTACATTTCTTAATTTGTTAGTTTCTATATCTATAACAGCAAAATTTTGTTGCACTTCTTCATCAGTCTCATCTTCTGGCAATGGCAAATATTTAAGTGAGTACTCAAGTTTTTTAGCTTCTCACTCTTCATTACTAAATTTGGGATGTAAATTACTTGTAAATTTTAGATTTGCTTTTTCTGCAAAATAATCGAATTTTCTAACTTTTTCTACATTTCAATTGCTCAAATTTTTTTTAAAACTTTCTGCTTCATAAAACATATAAGACATATCTTCAACTTTTGAAACATTTCAATTTGAAATGTCCTTATTAAATTTGCTTGCCCCAGAAAACATATACGACATATTTTTAACTTTGGAAACATTTCAGTTTGAAATGTCTTGGTTGAATGATTTAGCACTACAAAACATATATGCCATCTTAGTTACACGAGACGTATCTAAAATTAGAGGTTTATTTAATTTTTCACAACCGCAAAACATTTTAGTCATATTTGTAACAGCACTACAATTTAATACTAATTTTTGATTAAAATTAAGAGCAGCTAAGAACATATAACTCATTTTTTTAACATTTGATACATCTCAGTTTGAAATATCTTGATTAAATTTTTCAGCGTTTCAAAACATTTGTTCCATATTAATTACATTTGAAGTATTAAAAAGCAATGGTTTGTTGAAATTTACTGCTCAAGAAAACATACCAGACATATTGGTTACATTTGAAGTGTCGAAACACAAAGATTTATTAAATGCTTCTGCTCCAGAAAACATATGCGACATATTAGTTACACTTGATGTATTTCAGTTTGAAATGTCTTGATTAAATGCTTTTGCTCCAGAAAACATATGCGACATATTAGTTACACTTGATGTATTTCAGTTAGAAATGTCTTGATTAAATGCTTTTGCTCCAGAAAACATATAAGACATATTAGTTACACTTGATGTATTTCAGTTTGAAATATTCTTATTAAATTTTCTTGTTCCAGAAAACATACCAGCCATATTGGTTACATTTGAAGTGTCTCAGTTTGAAATGTCTTGATTAAAATTTTCTGCTCCTTTGAACATTTCTATCATATTAGTTACTTTTGACACATTTCAAGTGGTTAATTTCTTATTAAACTTCATTTGCATGCGGTCTTTGTTAAAAAAATCTTCAACATCTATGTAATTTGAAAAAGTAAAACTCATATCTGTTACATTTGAGGTGTCTCAGTTTGAAATGTCTTGATTAAAGCTTAAAGCACACTTGAACATAGCTTTCATTGATTTAACATTTTTTGTATTTCAAGCAGTATATATACCATTCTCAGACTTAATATTTTTTGTTTTTATAGACTGGTTAAAAAACTTTGCTTTTAAAAACATTTCACTCATATCTGTTACATTTGAGGTGTCTCATTTATCTAATCCAATAATTTTTATATTTGTATTTGACTCAAAAGCACCTTTTAAACTTGTTATTTCTTTAGGCAATATTGATGGTACTTTTTTACATTTACATAAAAAGGCTCAATTTGTATCTCGTTTTGTTCATTTAAAAAATAACCTATTTGTAAACATTCGGTGCGTTCTTTATTATAAATTGCTTTTTTCCTTGTCATATATTATTGCTACTTTCTTTATATTGTAATGTTAGAATTATTCAATATTTAATCTTTTTGTTATTGTTTTACATACCTGTTTTTTAAATTCTTCTACATCTTTTATAGCAATTTGATAAGAAGTATTATTTTTTACATTTCACAAAATTCCTTTAGGTATTTTTAAAGCCAACATATAAGAAGCAGTTTGTAAAAAATGTGCTCTTTTTAGTTCGTTAACAAACTTTAACTCATACACTGTATTATCTTTTATAACATCAGCAAAACCAATTATATCGATTGTAATACCATTCTTATATTTCCCTAAAACTGAATAACATAGTTCTTGAATTTGTTCTTGCTTTTTAAAAACTGTAGATAATCTATCATGAATTGCTTTTTCTTCTTCAATACTAATAAAAGGTGTTTTAACTTGGTTAATATATCTTATTTGACCGGTATCAAGATAAGTAAAATATAAAATTAAATCATCTATTTTATTTCTTTTCTTTATAAATTTTTTGAACTCCTTCATAGCAAAAGCTTGTGTGTTTCTATCTGTTGAAATGAATTGTTCAATTTCTTGCTTAATATCATACTTTTTAAAGTATGAAGCTTCTTGGTATATACCAATACAAGGAGATATATCTATAAGACCATCATTAGATTTAATTTTGATTTTGGTTGTATCTTGTGAATAAATTTCTTTAATATCTAGTAGATCTAAACATTCTTCTAAATCTTCATCATATTTATGATCGAACATATCAGAAATTCTATAAGTATCTGCTTCACATTCCAAAAAATCTTTTTTTACATAATATTTACTTTCAATAATATCAGTTCCTTTTAGTAATGAATTGTTTAATTCATCATCGTTTTTGACAAAAATTATTGAGTTTTTGCCTCTACTTGCAGCAACACAGAAAATATTTCTTAAAATATCGTATTTTGTATCTTTTTTATTCAATCTTTGTGTTCAATAAGCAATATCAAAATCAAAAATTACACAAATCGGTTTTTCTAATCCTTTAGAAGAATCAAATGTAGTAAAAATAGCTGATGTTGTTTTTGGTTCAGTTATTTGCTCATCATCTTTTATACTTGCATAAACTGTTTTTTTGTTAAACTTATCAGGGTATTTTTGCTCTAGTTGATTTAATACATAATTAATACTTCCATACCTAGAACCTAAGCATAAGATATTCTTAGGTTCTTGTGTTGATAAAAATTCTATTACTTCATTCTTATTTAAATATGAGATTTTGCATTTATCATTAACACCATTGATTGTCTTATGTCAAATACTACCTAACATATTTGCATGCTCTTTTGGCATTCTAAAAGAATTTGTGAAATATACTTTTTTATAATCTTTTATAAAACTGTCTATAAATTTAGAAACATCAAGTGTAGTATTATCATAAATTTTTTGATCTAAATCACCAACTGCTATTATTTGAATATTAGGGTTTTTTTCTTTAATAATTCACAACATATCACTAATTTCAGTATTTATGTCTTGATACTCATCAAGGATTAAAACATCATATTTATCTATATCTATTTTATGTTCTAAAAATATTTTAACGGCATCTGCTGCTGAAGTTTTAATTCCTCTTTTTTTTAGTTCTCCATAAGCAAAACCGTGATAGTTAGTTACTTTAGTATTTTGAGTTTTGATTTTGCTTTTAGCATCTAGTTTTAGTAATTTATTAAAAGTTAGATATAAAATTTTTAAATTATTTGGTAGAACATCACACAAAACTTGAATAGCAGTAGTTTTTCCACTACCAATACATGCGTCAACTAAAATATTATGTCCTTGTTTAGCAAGCTCAATCATTTGTTTTTGTTCATCAGTAAGATCGTTATAAGTAATTTTATTCATTAGAAACTCGTAAAAAAAGATAAAAAATATTGTAAATTTAATAACAATATTAATTTTATCTTTATTTTAAATATTGTGATGTAACAGTGGATTTTTATCAAAAAATACGATTAACATTTATTTATTTTAATAAATAAAACTAGATTAAGTAGTTTTATAGTTATTATAAGACACTTTAAAATACTTAGGTATAATAAAAAAAGGAAGGGTGTGTATGTTTTTATGGAATTAATTAGTAACTATGTTAGCGTGCCTAATAAGATAAAGAAAAAAGAACTTAACATAAAAGAATTTTATAAAAATAACATACAAATTCTTAAGAATCTTCTAATAGATAGGACAACAAACGAAAATATTATATATGCAACAGATTCATACCGTAATTTAGGTTATAAGTTTAAAACAAAAATATCTTTAGATAACTTATTAAAAGAAAATTTCATAACAATCAGAAATGAAAAAACACACATAGAAAAATTAAAAAGAACAAAAAATAAGGCTGAAGTTTTTACCCCTAGCTTTATTTGTAATAAACAAAATAACCTCATAGATAATGCCTGATTTGGGTATGAAAATGCTTTTAATTTCGAACTTGCTGATGGTTGAAAAGTAAACAATAAAAAAATTAAATTTATTAATGAAAAAACATACTTAGATTACATAAAAGATAAAAGATTAGAAATAACATGTGGAGAAGCGCCTTACTTAGTTAGTAGATATGATACAGTCACTGGAAAAAATATTACAATCAATAGAAGAATTGGACTATTAGATCGTAAATTTAGAATTATTAATGAAAATTACACATCAAAAGAGAATTGAATTGAGTTGAGTCTTTTAGCACTAAAATCAATTTATGGTTATGAGTGACAGGGTGATAATTTGTTCTTAGCTAGACAAAATATTTTATTTTCCTATATTGATTACTATAAGAATCAATTTAATGAAGATGTTGCTGAACCATTATTATATAGGGTGAGTGAAATAATCTCATACAATATATTTCAAATGGATGGTTTAAGATTTGTTATACCAGGTAGTTGTAAAATAACAAAATTAGTTTCACACGATATTTTTGGTGAAGAAAAAATAATAAAAACTCAATGTAATGGTTGTTCAAGACAAAGTAAAAATTTACATGATGGAATATATGTTAAAGTTATGGACTGGAGCAATAATAAGTTTATAGAATTTAGAAACATAAAATAATAAGTGGAGATGGGTGGAGATTGAGTATGGAAAATATTAAGAATAATGATTTTGATTTTGAAACCATTTTTAGTTACAAATTAATTTATGTATTTAGAATTAATGATAAAAAACATAAAGGATGTCTAAAAATAGGTGAAACAAGTCTGAATTATGAAGGTGATAGGAATAATTTATTTATTAATTGTGAAACACTAAACAAAGCAGCTAAAAAAAGAATTGATCAATATACAACAACAGCAGCCATTGATTATGAATTATTGCATACAGAGTTAGCTATAAATAATAAAAATCATGCTTTTAGAGATAGAGATATTCACAGAGTTTTAGAAGCATCTGGTATAAAGAAGAAAAAATTTGATAAGAAAAGTAAAGAATGATATATTGTAGATTTAGAAACTGTTAAAAATGCTATAAAGGCGGTGAAAGAATCACGTAAGGTGCTAGAAAATTGTGAGAAAACAAATGATTTATCCCCTATCATTTTTAGACCAGAACAAAAGAATACTATCGAAGAAACAACAAAAAAATTATCGCCGAACAAATATGATAAAATTTTGTGAAACGCAAAAATGAGATTTGGGAAAACCCTGTGTGCACTAGAAGTTATTAAAAGAAAAGAATTTATCAATACTATCATTATTTCACACAGACCTGTTGTTAAAAGTGGATGGCAAGAGGATTACAATAAAATATTTTATGACAGAAAAGATTTTTTATTTCTAACAAAAGAAAATAAAGATTTATTAGAGGATAATAAATTTAAAAAAATATATTTTGCATCAATACAAGATCTAAGAGGCTCTGAAAAAATTGGGGGGAATTTTAAAAAGAATGATGACGTGTTTAATATGGAATGAGATTTCCTAATAGTTGATGAAGCACATGATGGAACGACAACACAATTAGGAAGAGATGTAATTGATAAAATTAATAAAAGGTATACATTATTACTTTCTGGAACACCTTATGTGTTAATGAATAATATCTCAGAAGAACAAACAATAACTTGAGATTACATAAAGGAACAAGAAGCAAAAAGAAATTGAGAAATTAATAATTTTGGGGATTCTAACCCTTATTCAGATCTTCCTAAATTAAACATTCACATATATGATTTAAAAAATTATTCAGAGATCAAGAGTTTTTTAGATAACGATAAAGCGTTTAGCTTTTCTGAGTTCTTTAGAGTTTGAAGCGGGGACAAAAATAAAGATGATTGTGATGTTGATAAATCATTAATAGGTAAATTTGTGCACGAAAAAGATGTAAATTTTTTTTACATATGCTAACAAATGAAAATAAATCTACTAAATATCCCTTTTCTTCTAAAAAGTACAGAGATACCTTTAGACACTCCCTTTGGGTTTTACCAGGAGTAAAAGAAGCAAGAGCCTTGGAAGAATTGTTAAAAAAACATGAGGTTTTTAGTTCATTTCAAATTGTAAATGTAGCTGGTAATGGGGATGAAGAAATAGATCCGAATGATGCGCTTAATGAGGTTCAAAGCAGAATAACAGAACACCCTGAAAATACATATACAATAACACTAACTTGTGGAAGATTAACAACGGGTGTCTCAGTTCCTGCTTGAACATGTTGTTTAATGTTATCTGGTGGTTATCAAACATCTGCTGCTCAGTATATGCAAACAATCTTTAGAGTTCAAACACCAGCAAGTATTGCTGGAAAAACTAAGGAAAATTGTTATGTATTTGATTTTGCTCCAGATAGAACACTAAAGATGATTGTTGATTCAATAACATTTCTTCATAAAAACAAGAGTACTAACGAACACAGAGAATTAATTACTAAATTTTTAAATTATTGCCCTGTTATTTCTTCTGATAAATCAAGTATGAGAGAATACGATACTAATAAATTAATGCAGGAACTAAAGAAAGTTTATGTTGAAAGAGTCTATCAAAGTGGATTTCAAGATATTAAATTATATGATGAGGCAATGTTAAAAGAAATCAGCAATGATGACTGAAAAAATATTGATGAATTAAGTAAAATAGTAGGTGCTTCAAAAAATAAAAAAAATATTAACCAAGTAGAACTTAACAAACTAGGATTTGACAATCCAGAATTTGATAACAATAAAAAGATAGACCAAAGAAATAAGTTAGGTGATGAAGAAAAGGAAGAAATAACAAGAAAAAATAAATTAATTTCCACATTAAGAGCAGTTTCAATAAGAATACCATTACTTGTCTATGGAATAAATATAAAGGGTGACCAACAAATAACTGTTGACAATTTTCCTGAATTAATGACTGATACAGAAGGTAATGATCCTAATGCATCGTGAAACGAATTTATGCCTAAAGGAGTAACAAAAGATAAATTTAGAGAAATCAAGAAGTTCTATAATCAAGACATTTTTACGGCTTCTTGTAAAAAAATAATAAATACTGTAAGAAACGCAGATAATCTAGATCCAATTGAAAGGGTTAGAGAAATAACTAATCTATTTTCTACATTTAGAAATCCTGATAAGGAAACCGTATTAACTCCTTGAAGAGTTGTTAATATGCATTTAAGTGATACCATAGGTGGTAGCGATTTTTATGATGAAAGACATAAACAATTACTGGTGGAACCTAGATTTGTTAAAATTGAAAAAGTAACAGATGAAGTTTTTTCAGAGAGTTCAAAACTTCTAGAAATTAATTCAAAAACAGGTTTATATCCACTGTACCTAACTTTTTCTCTTTATAAAATAAAATTAGAAAGGGAACATCTAAATAAAGACGAAATATCATTAGAAGAAAAGATAAAAATATGAGATTCAGTAGTTGCTAATAATATTTTTATTATTTGTAAAACACCAATGGCTAAATTAATTACAAAAAGAACCCTTCTAGGTTTTAGAAGAGGAAAAGTGAATATGCACTTTTTTGAAGACCTAATAAAACAATTAAGATTAAAGAAAGATAACTTTATAAATAAAGTAAAAGAACCTAGCTATTGATCACTAGGAGGCAAAGAAAATATGAATTTTAATGTAGTAGTTGGTAATCCACCTTATCAAGAATTAGTAGCCAAAAATAATGGGTCTGTTTCACAAGCTAACCCGGTATACAATCTATTTGTTGAAGCAGCAATTAAATTATCTACTAACTATGTTTCAATGATAACTCCAAGCTTGTGAATGACTGCAGGTACTGGATTAGATTCCTTTAGAAAATATATGCTTGATCAAAACCATATTTCTATTCTTCATGATTATGAAAAATCAGAAAAGTTATTTCCTACTGTTAATATAGCTGGTGGTGTTTCTTATTTCCTTTGAGATAAAAAGACAAAGGGAGAAACAAAAAGCTACTATCATAAAGATGATGGAACAGAGATTTGCCAAATAGTAAATATGAATACGAATGGTGATAATATTTTTATTAGAGATGCAACAAGCAAGTCAATAATTAATAAAGTGGGTTCTCTTGAGCATAATTTTAATTCATTTATGCAATTAGTTTCAACGTATTCACCTTTTTCAAATGGTGTTGTAGGTAATTATAAGGGATTATTTATAAATACACCTAGCAATGACACAGTAAAAATTTACAGAAACCCTATATCTAAAAAAGAAAAATTTGAATATATAAAACGTGAACACATAATAGCAAGACAAGATTGAATAGATAAACACAAGGTATTTGTCTCAAAAGCAGGAGAAATATCCGCAAAATTTAATGGTTTGCCATTTTATGGGGAACCAGGTTCAGTATGTACGGAAACATATTTAGTAGTAGGTCCATTTGATAGTAAACAAATATGTATAAATGTGATAAAGTATATGAATACATCTTTATATAGATTTTTAATCTCTCAAATTAAAAAAACACAAAATGCCGCCAGAGGAGTTTATAAATATGTTCCTATATTTGATTTTGAAACAACAAATGATATAGATTGAAATAAGTCAATTGAAGAAATTGATAAGGACATATTTAAAAAATTTAATTTAACAATTGATGAAATAGATTATGTTTTAAAAACCGTTAAAGCTAAATAATAATAAAATTAATAGGTGTTTTCTACCATATAACCCCCTTTTTCAAAGATTTTAAATCTTGAAAGAGGGGTTTTATGATGCAAAATTACAAATTACAAAATAATAACATATTATAAACAAATGAAATATTGTAATTCAAAAAATGAAATTATATAAATTCAAATTAATTGTCAACTAATAAGTTTTTTAGGATTTACTATCAGTTATATAGGTAGCACTTATTTATTAACTCTATATTTAGTAGATCTACCATCATTTTCTTTAACAACTTTGTTTTCTTCTAATAAATTATTTATTATTTGATTTGCCCTAGTTCTTTTAACATTAGCAACTTTTTCTATATCTTTTCTTGTAAAACTAAAAACACTTTCTATATAATTTAAAATAATTTGATCTTGTGTTTCTTCTTCTTTTTTTTGTAATTCTGTTGTTTCAGCTTCTATACTAGTATTTGTTTTATTACTTGTAATAAGATCATCTTTTTTATAATTTAAATTTCATAAAATTACTTTAAATACTTGATCATTAGACATAAAAACTGGTTTTAAATCATTTGAATAATTAGGCTGACTTGCATATAAATCAATAATTTTACTTAATCCACTACCACGTTTTTCCATATAATTTATTCTTCGAAAAATATTGGCTATAGCTTCATTTCTTCTTCTTGAAACAACAGCTCATGTTGGTGTTTCTTGAATATTTGTTCCATCAAACATTCCACCAGGTGAGATAATTTCAATTCTATTATCATAAATATCAACATCAATTTGTGAACCATCAATTGAATAATCACGATGAATCAAAGCGTTAACTAAAGCTTCTCTAATTGCTAAAAACGGATAATTTGGATAATCAATTCTTTTTTGATCAGTTTTTTTTCACATAACAGAATTATAGTCATTTATAAATTTTTCAGTTTTTTGAAAAATATCTATTAAACTACCTTCAAATTCTTTTGTATTTAAAGTTAAAATTTCAGAATTTAATTTATCATTTCCATTTCATCTTGTAGAATGAATTTTTGAAGATTTTATAAATTTATTATCAGCTAGTAAAGCTCCTGCATTCGTTAAAAAATCATCTTTTACTAAATCAAGAGAAATTAATTGATTAACAGTTTTTGCTTGTTGACCAATTTCATTTAATTTTTGATTTAAGCTTTTAAAGTTTGCTTGTTTTCAATTTATTTTAGTTTTCAATGTATCAAATGACTGTCTAGTTTTTTTAAAAATTAGATTTCTTAACTGATTTGTATTTGCTTTTATACTTTGATTACCAGACCTTATATATGCTACATCAGCTTTTTTAGTTAAATAACGATAAGGTGTTTCTTCACCTTTAATAACTGTTAAAACAATAAATTTTAATCCGTTATGTTCTTCTATTTCACAATAAAATTCTGGATTAGGTTCAATTTTTGTTTTAATAGCTTCGCTAACATCTTCTAAAATAACTTGCGGATTTTCTAGACCTACTATTTGATTATTATCGTTTATACCAATAAAAATTCTTCCACCTTTTGTGTTTGCAAAAGCACTCACAATATGTAATAAATTATCAGGATTCTTTTTATCAAAAGTAACTTTATATTCAACAGTTGTAGTTTCACCACTATGATTAAAATTCATTTTGTTACTCTCCATTATAAATAGTAATTAAAAAATATTACATAGTTATTCTACCACTTTTATACTCTGTTGTGGTAGATTAGTGGTAGAAAACTGGCAGATTAGTGGTAGATTATCACTAAAAACTGGTAAAAAAAGTTCATTTTTAGAGTTATTCGACTGCTTTTTTTACCGGTTGTGGTAGATTAGTGGTAGAAAAACTAAAACTATTGGTAGAAAATTACTTTATTTCTACTCTACTTTTGTTTTTGTAATGTTTGCTTTTTTAACATCTAAAATATCTTTATTATTTTTAGAACCTTTAAGTAAAAAGTTAGTAATTTCTTTTACATCATAAGAAATATTACTAATTACATACTTATAAATTTCATTTCCCCTATTATAAAAAAATGTTACTTTAGAATTTTCAGAATTAATTTTATATATATTATCTTTAATTAATAATAGCTCATCTCCTCTTTTTTTAAATTCACCTTGATAGCTATAACCTCTTCTATAATCTATTCAATCATCAGAAGTTTCAAATCTATTAAATCCAATTATTTTTAATAATCTTTTATTTCTATTTTTATATTCAACATTATTTATTAAACCTATTTTATAACCAATAAATCCACTTATACTAACTAAAGCTAAACTACTAATCACACTAGTTAAAATTATTTTTCCTTTTAATAACATACTAATGCAATCTCTAAGTTTTACTAATCTTTTAAAACTTTTTCAATTTTAAATCCATTAATTTTGTTTTTAACTGTGTTTAAGTGTTTATTTATTACTAGTTCAGTTGCTTCTAAAATCTTATTAGCTTCTTTTTTAATAGTTTCAGCTGATTTATTAATTTCATTAACTTTAGTATCAATATGTTTTAAAGCATTATCTAATAAGTTATTTTTAAATTCTTCAAATTCATCTAAAATATCTTGTTTTTCTTTAAACATAATTTCTTGTTGTAATCTGTTTAATTTTAAATCTTTATACTTTAATGCAATAGTTTCTAATACACCTAAAAAACTAATAAAATACATAGGTCTTATTACAAACATATCTTTATATTCATTAACTCTATAAATTAAACTATCATTACTATCAGATTCTAATTCACTAACTAATAAAGCATAATCTAAATTCTTTTTATTTCTATCATCATCTAGTTTTTTATAATGATCACTATTTTTCTTTTTATTGTGTGAATTTAATTGTTCTGATTTCATTTCACACATTACACTTAATAATAAATTTTGCTTTTCTTCTTCAGCATAAACTTTAAAAATAAAATCACCTTTAGTTCCTTTTAATTCATCTTCATTTTTAACAATCATGTTATCTTTTATTAAAGTTGATGTTTTAAAAGCAAAAGTTGATGCTTGATTAAATTGATTTAAACAATAGTTTTCTAATTCTTCACCAATTAATTTAATATTTTTAGTTAGTTTTTCTCTTTTAATAAATTCTAAATCTTTTACAAGTTCATTAATTTTATTATCTTTTGTATTTGTTAATTCATTAAGTTCGTTTTTATGTTTTAAGTTTATATTATCTAATTCGTGTTTGTTTTGAGTTAAATTATTTTCTAATTGTTTTATTTGATTTTCTAAATCAGTTTTTTGTTCATTTAATAATTTATTATATTTGTTTTCTAATTGTAATTCTATTAATTGTTTTTGACTATTTAATTGATCTTTTAATGATTTAATATCTGATTCTAATTTAATTTTTTGGCTTATAAGTTGTTCAAAATCTTTTTTATTTTTTTCTAAAAGTTCATTTTTAATTTCTTGTATTTTTTTATCGCTATTAGTCTCTCATATTTTTTTGTTATTGTCTAGATCTTTTTGAAAATCTTTTTTAATATTTTCTAGTTTTTCACTAAGAGACTTGTTAGTAGTTTGAAGTTGTGAAATTAAAATAGTTGATTCTATATTTTTTTGATTATATTCATCTTTTAAATCACTTTTAATCTTTTCTAATTGATTAGTTTTTTCTAACTCTCAGTTGTCTTTTTCTTTTTTTAGTTTTTCTAAATAAATTAAATCTTTTTGTTTATTAATTTGATCAGTAATAATAGATAAATCTATTTGATAAGCATCTGATAAATCTATAATATTTCCTTTATTAGCATCTTCTAATAATTCAATCTTATATTTATCAATAATTCTAAATTTTATATTAGACATAATTCCTCCAATGTTACTTTATAATTTTATCTAATTATTAAAATGAATTTTTAATCACTTAATAAGTAAACTAAATAAAAAAAATTATTTAATAATAACAAATAGTTAAAATTAAATAATTTTAAATTTATGACTTTTATTTATTAAAAATAAGTTAATTTTTCGTTTGTACTTCTAATAATTCATCTTGTTGGGCTCTTTGAAAAAACTTGTGTTCAATTTTTCTACTTCAACTTAATTTTGCTTGATCAATTTTTTCTAATTTTTTAAAAACAAATCAATATGAAAATATCATTAAAACTAGTGAAGCTAATAAACAATTAAATACAAAAGCTCCAACTATTATTCAATTAGCAATTTCTTTATTATTAGTTGATTTATAAACAAAATAAGCAATTACATAAGAAATTGGAATCACAATTATAAATGAAATAAAGTTTTCAAAAGCTGATGAAAATATAGTTTTGTCAACATCATTTGCTCCTTGAAAAGCAAGAAGGGAATTAACAACTAATGACACAGCTATAATTCTTAATGAAATAACTCTAATAAATGTTGCTGTACCTTGTATTTTATCACTATCAACATTTAAAATTCATACTCATATATTATTTGCTGTAAGACTAACAAATACATAAACAATTATTGAATATAATAAAGCAATAATCATTGTTCATAAATAAACTTCTTTACATCTATCAAATTTTCTTAGTGTGTAATTATATGAAAATAAACTTCTTGCTCCATCACTAATTCCAAAAATTGTAATTAAAAATAAAGTTACAATTGGTTGACCTTTTGCTCAGTAGAATTGAAAATATTCAGGCATTGCAAAACTAGAATTTGCAATAAGTAGATTCATAACAAGAAATGAAAAACCTATACCAAATGTTCTTAAAAAACCACCTAAACCAAGTAAAAAGATTGGACCTAGTAATTTTTTATTAAATTTGAACATAAATAAACTTTTAATAGAAAGTCAGGTTTTTTGTTTATGATCTTTAATAACTATATAAATAATGTATGCAAATGTATTAAATACTCAACCAATAACTGTTGCAACAACTCCACCAAGTACACCCATTTTATAAACTATAATAAATAAAGCATCTAAACCAATATTTATAAGATTAGCTACAATAGCACAAAACATTACATATGTGTTATAACCTTCAGAACGAATAAAATATGATAAATAAAGTGTTAATGAATTTAAAATAGTTGCACTAGCATAAATATAAACATATTGTTTTGCTCATTGAACACTTAATTTATGAGCTGCATTATAAAAATCTTGTAATCTTAAAGCATCAACATTTGCACTATTTGCAATGTTTATATCAATTTGAGTAATTCCTGCAATTTTATCTATTAATCCAGATCATATTGCTATAAAAGATAAAAATGAAGAAAAAATTGAAAGCATTATACATACTCAAAACATTGTTGCTCATAAGTTTTTTCCTGTTTTTTCTAATTTTTTACCAATACATTTTGTATAGTAAATTGAAGATCCAACAGGTACTAAATAAACAATCGCATTTGAAAAAATAGTTAATGGAGCAAATGAAGCAGTTGAAATTGAAACAATGGTGTTTGAATTGATCACAGTTAGTTTTGAAGCATTTAATATACTTGCTTGTTGATTATAAGCTTCAAGCATTTCATTATAGCTTTTAAATATATCACTAGTTGTTAAATTATGAAGACTAAGATCTAAATATTTGACTATTTCACTACTAGTATTACCAAAAACATTACTATATTTAGGTACAAATTGCAATATAAAAATTTGATCTATAAAAGAATATAACCCAACCATTAGTGAAGCTAATAAACTAGGAATAGCAACTATTCATATAGCTTTTGAAATAGGTGTTTGGCCAAACAATTTTCTTGCTCTTTGCTGTTTTTCACTAACTATAGCACTCATAAAAAAACCTCCTTTTTTTATGAAAATCAGAAGTAAGCAATTGGATAAAATAAATAAAAGTTCAATTGTTATATTATTAATTATTTCACTTTTTTTAATATCTAGTATGACAAAACTAATAAATAATTTTATATATTGGATATTATTGTTCTTTTATAGTAATTTTTAAATTAAATTAATAAAATAATGATTTTTTTATTTTAAATTGTCTCTTTTATTAAATGTTTTTCAATCATATAAAATAAAATAAGAACACTATTAGGAGATATATTATGGATCAAGACAAAAATAAAATATTAATTAAAAACATTAATAATTGAAAAAGTAAACTATTAGATTTAGGAATGAAAAATAAGTCTTTAAACTTTAATATCAAAACTACTAAAACAATCTCATCTAAAATTAAAATAGTCTATCCTAACTTATTAGATTTTTTAAAAAGTCTTGATACTAGTTCTAAAGAAAGTTATGAAATAAGTAACTATAAAATGCTAAACCTTTATAGTACTGATGCACTAAAAAACCAAACTCTTTTTTCTTCTAATCTAGAAGATATAACTAAAAACAATAGCTTTTATAAAACTAAAATATATACTCAATTTGGATATTATGAAACAAAAGATATACTAGATCTAACTTTAAAAAAGATTTATAAAATTAGTAAAACTTGAAAAGATGAATACTCAATTGATGTTTTATATTTAGCTTTTGGTTTTTTGAAATGATATGAAGCAAATGATTCAAACGAAACTAGATATGCTCCATTATTATTACTACCAGTTGAACTAAAAAAATCTTTAAATACTTGATCTATTCAAATTAAAAAAGCAGAAAACTTTATTCAAAATGAAGCTTTAGTTAAAAAGTTAAAAAATGATTTTGATATTGATGCTGAATTAAATTTAAATAAAGATGATTTAATTAATACTTATAAAAGTTATTCTGAACAAATATTAAATCAAGTTATTGATAAAAGATGAGAGATAATTGATGATGTTTATTTAGCTAATTTTGATTTTTCAAGAATTAATATTTATAAAGATATTGAAGCAAATATTAATAATATTGTTGCAAGTGATTTTTTTAAAGCAATTGTTGATCAAACTAATAATTTAGATAATGATATTTCAGTTGTTAATGAAAATAATTTAGATACTAAATTAAATATTTTAGAACAATATAAAATTCTAGATGCAGATTCATCTCAAGAAATTGCTATACAAAATGCAATTTTAGGAAAAAGCTTTGTTTTACAAGGTCCACCTGGTACTGGTAAATCTCAAACTATTACAAACATTATTACTGAACTAATTTCAAGAGGTAAAAAAATTCTATTTGTTGCTGAAAAAAACGCAGCTTTACAAGTAGTTTATAACAATTTAAAAAAGATTGGATTACAAAAATATGCTATTCCAATTCATGATTCAAAAATTAATAAATCTGAAATTTTAAACGAACTAGTTTCTGATGCAAATAACTCACAGTTTTTTGATTTAGATGATCAAAAACTAGAAAGTTTTGTTTCTAATTATCAACAAATAAAAGATATTTTTAATAACTATAAAGATGTGTTGTTAAAAAAACGTAGTGTTGAGTTTGATAATGTTTATGGTTATATTAATAAATATTATTCATATAAAAATTATTTAGATTTAAACTTTGAAATTAATAATATTTTACAAATTACAAATCAAAACTTTGAACATAACTTAGAACTAATTAATAGATTTTATGAAGCATTTAAAGTAATTGGATTTAATTATAAAAATAGTTTATGATATGGGTTTAATAAAACAAATGTTGACTTTTTAACTAAAAATCAAATCTTTGAAAACTTGTATTTATTTAACAAACAAATTACAAATATTAAAGACTATATTAATCAGCATAATGTTTTAGCAAATACTAATACTATTAATTTAGAATTTATTTTAAAAATTACTTATTTAAAACAAATTATTAATTTATATCAAAACACAAAAACACTTTATAAAAACCAAATATTAGATATTAATGATTTTAAAAATCAATTAGAAATAACTAGCCAATTAGTTGAACTACACTATATTAAAAGTTTATTAATTGATACTTTAAACAACAGTTGAAAAAACTTAGATTTTATTAATAAAGATGACATACAACAAACTATAAATTATGTTAAAACAACTATTAACAAACCTTTAAAAACTTTATCTTTAAAATGAAATAAATACTATAAGTTATTAAAAAATAATTTAAAAGATCATTTAGATATAAAACAAATTGATATTGTTAAAGAACTTGAGTTGTTTTTAGATCTATTTAACACTTATAAACAAGAACAAGATCTAAGTCAAAAGTTAATGTTTAATATAGATATAAAAGATATTAATCAGTTATTAGAAAATAAACAAACATTAGAAAATATTATTAATTTATATTCAAATCAAACTATTAGTAATACGATTTTAAACATTTTAGCTGATCATAATAAAAAAGAACAATTAGCTAATAATATTAATAATTTTTATAATTCATATTTAGACTTTTTAACTTTATTAAATAAAGATAAAACTACTTATTTAAAATATAGTTATTTAGAATTTAAAAATTTAATAGATAATCTTTTAAATAATAAACACCAATTAGATCAATACATTAGTTTTATTTTTTACAAACAAGAACTAGAAAAAGATCTAAGTGATTTTATTAATAAAATTATTGAAAATAAAATTACTACTAACTATAAAGAAATCTTTTTAAAACGTTTTTATAAACTATTAATTCAAAATATTATTGATACTGAATTGCAAAATAAAGATGCTATTTTTATGAATAGTAATTTAGAGTTATTTAGAACTAAAGACAAAGAAATTAGTAATATTGCAAAAGACCGCATCATTATGGTTTTAGATAAAAGAATTAAAGAATCTTTAATTTTTCAAAACACAAACCCTCAATATAATATTTTAAAAAGAGAAGCTTCTAAAAAAAGATTAAGAATGTCATTTAAAACTATTTTTGAAAATGCCTTAGAGTTTATTTTAAATATTAAACCTTGTTTAATGTTATCTCCTTTAACTGTTAGTTATTTATTTAAAGATATTGATTATAAGTTTGATACTGTAATATTTGATGAAGCATCACAAATTAAACCAGAAACTGCTATAAGTTCTTTATTTAGAGCAAAACAAGTAATTATAGTTGGAGATAAAGAACAAATGCCACCAACTAATTTCTTTACTGCTTTAGAAAGTGATGAACTTATAGAACAAACTAATTATGATGAAGATATTTCATCAGGATATGAATCTTTATTAAGTTTAGCTGAAGGTAATTTAAATTCTATTAGATTAAAATGACACTATAGATCTAAATTTGAAGATTTAATTTATACGTCAAATAAATTTATTTATAATGATTTAATTACTTTTCCAAATTCAAAACTTCCAAAAGATTATGAAGGATTAAAATTCATTTATTCTCAATATATAGATCAAAATGATGATTATCACACTATTTTAAAAGCACTAGAAACTTTAAAACAACTAATTTTAACTTATCAAAATAAATACTCAGTTGGAATTGTTGTATTTAATACTGAAGTAGAACAAAAAGCAAATGAGTATTTAGATAAATTCTTAGAACAAAATCCTGATTTATTACCATTTTTTAGTGAAGATGTAAAAGAACCGTTTTTTATTAAAAACATAGAAACTGTTCAAGGTGATGAACGTGACTTTATTATTTTTATAATTAATGGAAAGATTAATAAAGCTGGTAGAGTTAGTGTTATGTTTGGTGAAATTAATAAACAAAATGGTTATAAAAGATTAAATGTTGCAATTTCAAGAGCTAAAAGAGGAATGATTGTTGTATCTAACTTTAAACATAATGAAGTTGATTGATATAAAAGTGATCAAGATGGAATTAAAATGTTAGAAAAATTTATTAAAAACGCTGAGCTTGGTGTTAATAATTTAGAAAATTTAACTACTTTTGATGAACAATCTAAACATTCTTTTGATCAAGAAGTTTATGAACAATTAACTAAAAAGGGATGAAAAGTTAAAAAGCAAGTTGGATCTTCTGGATTTAAAATTGATTTAGCTATAGTTGATCCTAGAGATGAAAACAAATTCTTATTAGCAATTGAATGTGATGGTTCAACTT
The DNA here is from genome assembly GCF_000327395.2 of Mycoplasma feriruminatoris. Taxonomy (NCBI): domain Bacteria; kingdom Bacillati; phylum Mycoplasmatota; class Mollicutes; order Mycoplasmatales; family Mycoplasmataceae; genus Mycoplasma; species Mycoplasma feriruminatoris. The sequence continues at coordinate 308,968 of NZ_CP091032.1, read as the reverse complement.
TTAATTCATCAAAATCATCAAGAGATAGAGATAGATTACGTCAACAAGTACTAGAATCTCGTGGTTGAGCATTTCATAGAATTTGATCAACTGATTGATTTAAAAACCCAAGTTTACAAACTAATTTAATTGAAGAAAAACTAAATAAAATTTTAAATTCAAATAAAGAAAATAAAATTGAAATTAAAGAAACTAAATCTGAAATTAAAGAAGATAAATTTATTAAAAAAACTAATACACAAGCTGAAATTTTTGAAACATACCCAAGTATTGATAAATTAATTAAACAAGTTGGATATTATAGTTTAGGAAATGAATCTGGATTTTTTATAAAAAGAGTCAAAGAATTAGAAGATGCAACTAATTATATAGTTAATCAAACAGGACCAATTTTACTAAATTCAGTTTATAAAATAGTTAGAGATTTAACAAAACAACAAAAAGTTAGTGATACTGTTAAATTAGTAGTTTCTCGTATGATTAATTCAATTGGTATTTTAGATGAAAATCAATTCTTAATTCCTTATGGATGAGAATTTAAATTTAAACAAAGTACAAATAATGATAATAAAAGATCAATTAGTGAAATACACGATAATGAAATTAAACATTTTATTTTAACTGTATTTAAAACTAATAATATGGCAATTAGTACAACTGATTTTACAAAAGAATTAACTTTAAAAACTTATAATAAATCAGTTTTACAATCAAGTATCAATAAAGTTCAACATGTTTTAGATCAAATGATAAAAGATAAAATTATAGTTGAAGAATCTAAAAATGTTTATCGTTTAATTTAGGTGATTTTATGTATTTAACTATTAAACAAACAAGTGAAAAATGAAATATTAGTGAAAATAAAATATTAGAACTAATTAAAACTAATAAATTACTTGGTTATCATTATTAAAGATAATAATTATTTAATTCCAATTGATTTAGATAATCCATTAGATTTAATTAATGTTGATTTATTAGATTTAATTGATCAAAAAATCCAAATTATTAAGTCTTTAAAACCATTAAGTGATGAATTAAAACAAAAGATATTTAATGAGTTTTTAGAAGAATATGTTTATAATACTAATGCTATTGAAAATAGTCCTTTAACTTTAGAACAAACAAAACTAGTTTTAAATAATGATGTAGTTTTAGATAATATTGATTATGAATTTTATTTAGATGCCATTGGAAATAAACAAGCATTTTTATATATGAATGAATTATTAAATGATAATTTAGAAATAGATTTAAAAACTATTAAACATTTACATTATTTTGTTTTACAAAGTAATAAAATGAATGCTGGAATTTTTAGAAAACTACCAGTAAGTATTTTAAATGCTTCTCATCAACCAGTTCAACCTTATTTAATTGAACCTAAATTAGAACAATTATTAGAACAATATTTTAATTCTAGTGATCATATTATTAAAAAGATTGCTAAGTTTCATTTAGAGTTTGAATCAATTCACCCTTTTATTGATGGAAACGGAAGAACAGGTAGACTTTTAATTAATTATCAGTTAATTAAAAATGGTTATTATCCTATTGATATTAAGTTTGTAAATAGAGATTTATATTATCAAGCTTTTGATGATTATCATAAGAAAAATGATCTAACTACTATGACTAATTTAATTGCTAATTACGAGTTATTAAGATTAAATTTTTATATAAGAATTTTAAAAGAAAATAGTTTATAGTTTTAGATATTTTCCTTCATTAACTATTTTTAGTATAATAAAAAAAACAGGTCGGGCTCCTCCGATCGAACTAGACTAGGTAAGTGTACGCACCCTAGTCTTTTTTTATGCAAAATTATCTAAAATTACTCTAAAAAACAACTATTTTTTAACAAAATAAATAATTATTATATATTTTTTTTATGAAAATTAGAATATTTTTTGCAAAAAATTTGAAATTTGTTTTAAAATTTTGTAAAAAATAATTGTATGGCTATAAAGAAAACTAACATTAAAATTACAAGTAAAAATAAAAAAGAACAAAATGATAAAAAGAAAAAGAAAAAATATTTAATTGTGTTGGCCGGTTTATTACTTGGAACTAGCTTAATAACAGCTACTGCTGTTGGTATTAATAAAAACAGAAGAAGAGTAGTTAGAAAGGATGATAGAAATAGAAACACTGTTATTAATTTAGAAAATACAATTAATATTAATTCTCGATTTTTACCAATTTTCTATACTGAAGATAAAACAAATATTTTAAAACACATCAATACTAAGATTAATAAGCAAAAAGCTTATAAAAATATAAAACTTAGTTTAGATGATGTTGACTTAGTATTATTAAAAGATACTAATAGTGTTAAAGTTGTTGCAAAATTAGAACAAAGCAAATATGAAGGACAAATTGAAATCAGATTTGCAAGAACTAATATTGATCAATTATTTAATTCAAAAGATAAATATCTAGGTAAATTTGATAGTGTTGATCACGATCAAATTATTAATAAAATTATCGAATTAAATAAAGATAGTTTAAAAGATATTAATTTTAAAGATCATTTTGAATTAGATATTAAAAATAACATTGTAACAATTAAATCAAAACCTGATTCAGATTTTTATAAGGGACAAATTACAGGTTATAAATTTGAAATTAGAAAAAAACTTGAAGAAGTGATTAACACTAATGAAATTAATAATTATGAGTTTGATCTACAACCAGATGAACAAAAAATTATTGATTTAATTAAAGAAAAAAATCCTGAATTAAAAGACATAGATTTTAAAGACAATTTTAATATCCAAATAACAAAAGATAAGATTATCATTACTCCAAATAATGATAATTATTCAAATAAATTAGAACTAGATTATAAAGTTAAACCAGAACCTGAAAAAAATCAAGATGAAGTTTTAGATAAACAAGATCAAACTGAACTTAAAGAAATTGGTTATTTTAAAAATAATTATGGTCAATGACAAATTAAACCAATTCCAAGTCATGTTAAAAAAGTTCCTTCAAAATTACCTGGTTTTATTACTAATTTAAAAGGTGCATTTCAAAATAATGTTAATAAAGAAATTTTAGGATTAGAACAATGAGATACTTCTAATGTTACAAATATGATTGATATGTTTAAAGATGCAACTAACTTTAATCAGGATATTTCTAATTTTGATACTTCTAGAGTTGTTGATATGGGTAGAATGTTTTCAGGAGCTAGTTCATTTAATCAGGACTTATCTCACTTTAAAACTTCAAGAGTTCAAAATATGGGTGAGTTATTTAAAAATGCCAAAGCATTTAATCAAGACATTTCAAATTGAGATACTTCAAGAGTAACTGATATGAATAGTATGTTTAATGGTGCTAGTTTATTTAATCAGAATTTATCAGAATGAAATGTAAATAGAGTTAGTTATGTAAGAGACTTTAATACTAACTCTCATTCAGAATTTAACAATAAAAAAATCCCTAAAAAATTTGTTAAATAGTTTATAAAAATCATTAGACACTTCCCCCCGCTACCTTAAACACGGACTAAAAATTTTCAATATTATAACAGGATTGTTTTCTGAATTGTACAGGAGACAATCCTTTTAATTTTTCTTTTATTCTTATATTGTTGAACCAATAAATATATTTATGTATTGCTTTAGTTAAATCTTCTATTGAATTGTATTTCTCACCATAATAAATTTCTTGTTTTAATAAACCAAAAAAATTTTCTATAATAGCATTATCTAAGCAATTACCTTTTCTAGACATACTTTGTATTATGTTATTTTCTTCTAGCGTACTTACTCAACTCATGTGCTGATAATGAAATCCTTGATCAGAATGAATTACTAAACCATTTGTATTTTTAACCTTCTTAAGCGCTTTTTTTAGCATTGAATTAGTTAGGTTTAAGTTAGGTCTAGATTGAATTGAATATGAAATAATTTCACTGTTATAAAGATCAATAATTGGTGACAGATATAGTTTTTGACCATTAACTTTAAACTCTGTTACATCAGTACATCAAACTCTGTTTGCTTTTGTTGAAGAAAAATTTCTTTTAAAACATTGTCTGCGATTTTCCCAACAGTTCCTTTATAAGAACTATATCTTCTGTTCTTTGTTCTAAATTTGACACACTGAATACCAAGTTCTTTAGTTAGCCTTAAAATTTTTTTGTGATTCACAATATATCCCATTGATTTTAAGGTCATTTTTAGCCGTCTATAGCCATATCTTTCAAATGATTTGTTGAATATATCAACAATTATATTTTTTAATTCCATATCCTTATCTATTGAATTTTCTAATTTCTTTTTCATTCATAAAAGAGGATTTAGGTAATTTTGCTATTTTTAAAAGAATAGAAACTTTAGCTTTTTTGTGAGTTTTTAGCATTTCTAAAATTACTTTTGTTTTTTCCTTGTTGATTCTTCTTCTGTCAACAAGGTGTTTAACTTTTTTCAGAATTCAACCTCTAATTTGTAGTATTCAACTTCTTCTTCTAATTGTTTTATTCTATCTTCATTATTAGTTGTTATTTTTGTTTTCTTTTTTTTAACTGGTTTTTCTTAGAGTTTTTCATAATTTTTTAGGTCTTCCTATATTATTATTTAACCCTAAAATTCCATTTTCTTTATACTTTTAACTCAACCAGCTATAGTTGATGAATGTATAATATTAAATTTTTTTGCAATTTCCCTGTATGATTCTTTAGTTTTAAGTTTATATAATACTATTTCTTGTTTTGCTTCCAAACTATAATGAGGTTTTGTTTTCTTGTGGGTAAGCGCTTCTATTCCAAACATTTCATATTTGTAAATTCAACCCTTTAAAGTATTAGCCGAGACATTATGCCTGTCTGCCAAATAGGTGCTATTTTTAACATTAAGTCTTTTAGCTTCTTTGACAATTTTTAATTTTTTTTCTAAGCTTCATTTAGCCATATAAAAACCCCACTTCCTGGATTTTTAGTCCGGAATATGGGGTTCGGGGGACTTAAATGTGTCTTTTTTTATGAATAATATTTAAATATTTTCATATTGTTGTTTTTACAAAATTTGTGGTTAAAGTTCGTCTTGATTCTTCCTTACGTTTGAAATGATAAACAATAAAAGAAACTAAAAAACTTCTAAACACATTAGTAGAAAAAAAAGAGACTATAAGTCTCTTTTTAGTTTAATAAATAAAGTCGTTAACGTTAGATTTAAGCACGAAAATCTATAACTCTAATTCAACGTTTAACAAAATAAGTTGATATCTAGATATATACGCTGTGTGATAACTAATCAAGTTGATATCTGCATTTGTTTAGAAAACAACTTGTTATCATATTAAAATTTTTATTTTATATGTGTGATAAATGAGGGCAAATTTATAAATTATTAGACATTATTTTAGATTTCAACGTGTATTTATTAAATTTAAATTATTTAATTAGATCTTCTAGTCCTAAATAACCATAAGGCATAGTTGCTTCACTTGGAGTTCCACTTATAAAACTTCTATTATTAATAGTATCGTTTATTGAAACTGGATCACTTTCAACTTTGCTTACAAAATGAGAGTTATGAATAGTTCCAGTAATTTCACTTGGAGTTCCACTTATAAAACTTCTATTATTAATAGTATCATTTATTGAAACTGGATCACTTTCAACTTTGCTTACAAAATGAGAGTTATGAATAGTTCCAGTAATTTCACTTGGAGTTCCACTTATAAAACTTCTATTATTAATAGTATCGTTTATTGAAACTGGATCACTTTCAACTTTGCTTACAAAATGAGAGTTATGAATAGTTCCAGTAATTTCACTTGGAGTTCCACTTATAAAACTTCTATTATTAATAGTATCGTTTATTGAAACCAATTTAGCCTTTCTGGTAGGTTCATTTATCGGACCCACTGGTTTTGTATGTTTAGTAGGATCATTTTTTGGATCTACTTCATTTTTGTTTTCACTAGATTCAGTGGTTTTATCCATTTTTGTTGAATCATCATGTTTAGTTTTCTTTTCTGCCTTTGGTTCATTAATATTTCCGCACGCAACAACTAGACTAGCTCCACTTGTACTAATCATTAGAGAACCTAATATTGTTAGTAATTTTTTCATATATTACACCTATAAATTAATTAATATTTGTACAGAACTTGCGTTTTTATACGGTATTATTTTACTTATACAAATTGTTGAAAAATCTAATTTACAAAAAAAAAGTGAAAAAACCCAGTATTTTTAACACAATTGCTAACTAACTGCAAAATGTATTTAACTATTAAATGAAGCAATTTTATAAATAATGTTGTTTTTATTAATAAGATTGAGAGTTAAAATTTTTTTTTGATTCTTTTTAACATTTAAGATGGCCAAATAAAAATAATTAAAGAATTTCTAAATTTATCAGTATAAAAAAGAGACTTTTAAAAGTCTCTTTTTTTAGTTTAATAAACAAAATCGTTAATTATTTATATTTATAATTTAATAAGTGTATTATATTTTTTATAAGTTCTATAACTTTTTTTAATTTCTTTTATAACAAATAATGTTATACAATATTAATAAGCAAACATACTATAAAATTAATTAACTAACAGTAATATTTAATAATTAAAATAACTTTAATTTTTTATTTTAATATTTTTTATTTGGAAAGGAAAAAATGTCAAATATCGATAATAAAAAACAACTAGATATATTAGATGAAGAAATAGAAAACCAAATTAGTAGCTTTGATGATGATGGTGATGAATTAAATATCAGTATTGATGAAAAAGAATTTAAACCATATGTATTTAAACAAAAAGAAGTTAAAAGACAATATCAAAAAACTAACATTCCTACAAAAATATTTGCTTTAGGTGGATTAGAAGAAGTTGGAAAAAATACTTATTGTATTGAATATGATAATGAATTAATAATGATTGATGCTGGAGTTAAATTTCCTGAATCAACAATGTTAGGTGTTAGTGCTGTTATTCCTGATTATTCTTATTTGATTGAAAATCAAGAAAAAATTAAAGCTTTATTTATTACTCATGGTCATGAAGATCATATTGGTGGAATTCAATATCTAGTTCAACAAGTAAATATTCCTGTGATTTATGCTCCAAAATTAGCTGCAATGTTAATTAGAGATAGATTAAAAGAATATAAAATAGAAGATAAAACTATTGTTAAAGAATATGATGCTGATGATGTATGAAAAACTAAAAACTTTAAAGTTAGTTATGCTGCTTTAAACCATTCCATTCCCGATGCATTTGGTATTTTAGTTCAAACTCCTAATGGTAATATTTTTTCAACTGGAGATTATAAATTTGACTGATCTCCATTAGGTCATTTTGCTGAACTTACTAAATTAGCTTCAATGGGAGAAAATGGAGTTGAATTATTAATGGCAGATTCAACTAATAGTGAAGTTGAAGGATATACACAAGGTGAAAAAAGCATTATTTCAAATATTGATAAATTATTTTTACAAGCTAAAGGAAGAATTTTTCTAACTACTTTTGCTTCAAATGTTCACAGAATTCAACATATTATTGAAACTGCTCATAAATATAATAGAAAGATCGTAATTCTAGGTAGATCATTTGAAAGAATAATTAAAATTATTCGTCAAATTGGGCATTTAAAAATAAGTGAAAAAGAATTTATTAAATCAACTGATATTGATAAATATAAACCAGAAGAATTAATGATTTTAACAACAGGTAGTCAAGGTGAACCAATGGCTGCTTTATCAAGAATTGCAAATAATAAACACTTATCAATTAATATTATTCCAGGAGATACTGTTGTATTTTCATCTTCACCAATTCCAGGAAATAGAGCAGATGTTGAAAAACTAGTTAACAAACTAACTAGAGTTGGAGCTAAAGTAATTGAAAATACTTCAGATAATAAAATCCATACTTCAGGTCACGCTAGTCAAGAAGAACAAAAACTATTATTTAGTTTAATTAGACCAAAATACTTTATGCCAATGCATGGTGAATATCGTATGTTAAAAAAACACGTCGAAACTGGTGAAAGTGTTAATTTAGAAAAAGGTAATGGTTTTATTATGGCTAATGGTGATGTTTTAGAACTATTACAAGGTAAAGCTAAAATTGGAAAACGTGTTGAAGCTGATGCAGTTTATGTTGATGGAAAAGATATGACTGGAAAAGCAAGTAATGTAATTAGAGAAAGAGAAATTCTTTCAAAAGATGGATTAATTGCAGTTGTAATTTCACTAGATTCACAAACTAATAGATTAATAGCTCAACCAAGAATTATTTCTCGTGGTAGTTTTTATGTAAAAGATGCTGGATCAATTATTAGTGATTCAATTCAAATTATTACTAATGCTGTTAATGAAGTTTTAACTTCTAATAAACCAACTTTTGCTGCTATTAAAAAAGCAATTAAATCTTCTTTAAGTCCATACATATTTAAAGTAAAAAGAAGAAATCCGTTAATTATTCCTGTGATTTTAAATAAAAAGACTCAACAGTAGAACAATTTTATAAATTTGTTATACTTAGACAATTGATATATAATATTTTTTGTATCAAAAGGAGAACAAAAGTGAAAAATTATAATTCGCCTATTTATGCTTCAGCAAGAAGACAAATAGTTATCTTTCAGTGAGTTGGAACAATTTTTGCTGTAATCGGAATGCTTATATCTCTTTATTTTTTAAGCAAAATCAATATTAGAGAATTAGAACCTTCAAAACAAGTTTTACTATCAATTGGTTATGCAAGTATGGGATATATGTTTTGAAAAACTATTATTTCAGCAGCAATTATTTTAAGATTTGTTAAAAAAAGTCAAGATGAAGAACTTGTTGCAAATAGATATATTCTAGCATGTTTAAGTTTAAATTTAGGGGGATTTTTAACTCCTTGAGTTTTAACTAGTTTACCAAATGAAACTACTTATTCAACTATTAAACCTAAATGATTCTTATCAAGATCATTTGCTATTATTACAACAATTGGATCAGCTATCTTTTTAGCTATATTATTCTGACAATTAAGAATACTTAATTCAAATATGAATACTTGATTTGATCAATCAAAAGATTGATATTGAATTTTAGTTGGATTAGTTATTGGTAATGGTGTTTTACTAGTAGTTGGACTATTAGCATTTGCTTTATTTTTTAATAAAAACTCAAAAGAAAGATTTGAAGGAAATACTTTTACTAGCTTTTTAATGAAAGCTATTGCTGTATTTTATTTAGTAATCGTGACTGTTGAATTAATAATATTAATGATTTATTCAATATTAAGATTAATAGGAAATATTTTAAATACAGCTGCTAGAGTATTAAATGCAGATAATGCTATTATTGGATTTTTATACTTATTATGAGGGTTATTAACTATCTTTTTCCAAATCTATTATGTAATATTTTTAACAATAATGATTGGTCAAACAATCAAAGGTATTTGAAGAAAAGATGGAATTATAACTATTAAGGTATATGACAAAATTAAAGAAAAAGAAGCAAAATACAATTTAAAATAAAACCTTAATTAACCCTGAACAAAAGTTCAGGGTTTTTTATTTTTAATAAAACATTTTTAGATAGTGTTTTATTTTTTGTTTTTTTAAAATATAAAATAAAAATAAGGGTATTTTATAGAAAGGAAATTGAATGGAAAGTAGCGAATTTATTTTTGAACCTCTTAAAGAATATGACAAATACCAAGAAAAAAACACAAACATTATTAAAGAATATTTTGATAATTTAATAACAACTTCAAAAGTTGATGTTGAACAAAATAAAGAACAAGTTATAAAAATTAATAAAAAACAAGCTGAAATAAATAGTTCTAATTCAAGTTTAAAAAAACTTAAATTTTGATTTATTACTAATATAGTTTTAATTTGTTTAACAGGTGTATTAGGTGCATCATTTATTTATTCTTTAGTTACATCTAAAGATTACCAATGATATGAAGTATTAACTTGTGTTATTGTTCTTATTTTATTTATAGTATTTATATTAGTTCAATTCTTAGTAATTAATAAAAAGAAAAAACAAGCTAATGATTTAAAATATAAACAACAAAAAGAACTAGATGAACTAATTAAAATAGGATTTGAACAAACTAAAGCTTTAAGAGAATTAATTAAAATTGGAACTAAAAACAAACTTTTAACTCAAACAATGCCTTTTATTCATTTAAATAGACATTTAGGAGTAAATAAAATAAATAAACTAGTTGAAGAATATGGTTTTTTAAATAGTTCATCTGATGAAAATAAAACAACAGTTTATGTAAAATCAGGAACCATTAATGATAATTATTTCTTACTAACTAATGATTATAAATATGAAGTTGTTAGAAAAACTTATACTGGTTCTTTAACAATTAGTTGAACTGAATCTTATACTGATAGTAATGGAAACAGAAGAACAGTTACAAAAACTCAAGTCTTAACAGCTAGTGTAGTCAAACCTTTTGTTGAGTTTTCTCATCTTTCAAAAATTCGTTTTTCAACTGAATTAGCACCAAACTTAGAATTTTATAGAAAACCTCAAAACATCGATAGACTAAATGAAAAAGACAAAAATAAACTAATTAAAAATGTTGAAAAAGAACTAAAAAAATATAGTGAAAAAAATCTGAACTTTACTCCTTTATCAAATACTAAATTCGAATCATTTTGATCTTGTTTTGATAGAAATAATGAAAGAGAATTTAGATTATTATTCACTCCATTAGCTCAACAAAATTTAGTTGAATTAGTTCAAGATCGTAATAAGAGTTTTGGTGATAATTATCATATGTTAAAAGTTAATAAGTGAATTGTTTTTACAACTGATAAATTAAATGAAATCAACTTTTATGATCACGAAGATCAATATGAACATTATAGTATTGAACATATACAAAATCATTTTTATAGTATAAATAAAAATTACTTTAAAACAATGTATTGATCATTAGCTCCATACTTTTCAATACCATCACTTGCTCAAATCAATCCAGGATATATAGATAAGACTGAAACTAAACTAGCTCTTAGTGATTATGAACATGAAGTATGTGCTAATTTTTTACCACCAAAATTATTAGACCATCCAAATATTAAAACAAATTCAATTATAAAAACCCAATTAGTTGCTAATAGAGATGATATTGATTATGTTAGAGCAACTTCAATTGGATTTGATATTGTACCAAGAGTTGATTATATTCCAGTTTGAGGAGGAGATGGAAGATATCATGATGTTCCAGTTCCTTGAGATGAATATATAAGATATGATAAAGTAACTGATTTAAAAATTAAAATCTTTAACCATTTACCAATTGATAATGAATTATGAGATCAAGAAGTAAATGCTAAATATAATGAAAATGATATTTTAACAGAATATGGTGCTGTTGAAATAATAGAATAAGGACATATAAAAATGGCAAATCAACTAGATGAAATGAATGACCCTATTTTAGAACAAGGAAGACAAGTAAATGTTATTAATAAAAAAATCTTAATAACTGTTGGAAAAGGTTCATTGTTTTTTGAAATACTTTTATGAGTATTAGGAATTATTCCTGGAATTGTTTTTACATTTATGAAAATTAAAGCTAAAAACTACTTAGCTCAATTAGAACAAAAACTACAACACAACGCTTCACAAATTGACAACTATATAGAACAAAAATTTTTCGTTATGAAAAATTTAGCTTCATTAGTATCTAAATCTGTTGACTTAGATAAAGATGTTATGAAAACAGTTGCAGCTTATAGAGCTGGAATTAATTTAAATGATGAAAACAGAACTGATGTTGCTGCTCAATTAGATACAACTATTAGAGGATTAAATTTACAAATTGAAAACTATCCAGATTTACAAGCTCATGAATCAATCAGACAAGCATTACAACAAAACTTATATTTACAAAAAGAAATAACTGCAGCTAGAGATATTTATAATGATACAGTGTTTCAATGAAATCGTTCAATAAATGAATGACCTACAAAAATGATAGTTGCTGCTAAAATGCAATACACAACTAGAATTCCTTTTGCAACAAGTAGTGAAATTAAAGAACTAGCAAATCAAGACTTTTTTAAATAATAACTAATTTATAAGCAAATAAAAACTCACTTGTGAATTCATAAGTGAGTTTTTTGTATCTATTAAATTATTATTAAAATTATTTTTCTTGAATTGCAGAAATACCTAGTAATTCTTTTCCTTCCATAAATTCTAGTGAAGCTCCTCCACCAGTTGAAATTCATGAAAAGTCATCTTTAAATCCCATATTAATTGCAGCTGAAGCACTATCTCCACCACCAATTAAAGTAAATGCTCCTTTTTTAGTTTGTTCTGCAATTGCTTGACATACTGCTCTTGTACCTTTTTCAAAGTTTTTAAATTCAAATACTCCAACAGGTCCATTTCAAACAATAGTTTTAGCATCTTTAATTACATTTTTATATAATTCAATTGTTTTTGGTCCAGCATCTAAACCATCTCATTCATCTGGAATATTACCTTCAAAAATAGTTGGTGTTACATCAGCAAATTCTTTTGAACAAGCAGTATCAACTGGAACTACAATTTTATCTTTACCAATTTCTAAATAATGTTTAGCTAAATCAATTTTGTCTTCTTCTAATAATGATTTACCAATGTTACGACCTAGTGCTTTTAAGAATGTATAACTCATTCCTCCACCAATTAATAGTTTGTCAACTTTTGGTAATAAGTTTTCAATAACTCCAATTTTATCTGAAACTTTAGCTCCACCTAAAATAGCAACAAATGGTTTTTTAGGTTCATTAACTGCTTGAGATAACATTTTTAATTCTTGTTCAACTAAAAATCCAATAGCTGAAACCTTAATATTTGAAGCAATTCCAACATTTGAAGCATGAGCTCTATGTGCAGTTCCAAAAGCATCATTTACAAATACTTCTCCTAAACTAGCTCAATATTTACCTAATTCAGGATTGTTTTTTGATTCGTATTTAACAACTTCATCTTCTAATACATCTTCAAATCTTGTATTTTCAACTAAAACTATTTCTTTAGGTTGTAATGAACTTATAGCTTGTTCTAGTTCTAATCCTCTAGTTTTATTAACAAATTTAACTGGTTTATTTAAAACTTCTTCTAATCTTTTAGCAACAGGAGCTAATGATTTTTTTAATTTATCTTCTTTTGATTTAATTCTTGATAAGTGTGAAAATAACACGATTTTAGCATCATTTTCTATTAAGTAATTTATAGTAGGAAGAGCTGCAATTATACGATTATCATCAGTAATAACTCCAGATTGAATTGGTACATTAAAATCAACACGAACTAGTACAGTTTTATTTTTAACATCTATGTCTTTTAATGTTTTTTTATTATTGTAATTCATATTTTCTCCTTTTATAGTAGTTAATAATTATTCTACTATATTTAAATAAATTCACAATTAAAAACAAAATCTAAACCCGTTGTAAAACATAACAAAAAGTTTAGATTTTAATATTTTTATAATGACATAAAGTAAACTGTAGTTCTTACTAATTGTGAAACGTATGAACTTTCATTATCATATCATAAGCAAACTTTAACTAATTGTTTTCCATCAACGTCCATAACTTTTGTTAAAGTAGCATCAAAGATAGATCCAAATTTAGATCCGATAATATCTGATGAAACAATAGGTTTAGTTTCATATTTCATTGCTAAAGCTAAATCAGCATCAGTTTCTAATGCTTTTTTAACTGCGTTATTAATTTGTTCGATTGTTAATCCTTGAGTTTCAAATTCAACAGTTAAATCAGTAATTGATCCAGTAATAGTTGGAACACGTAATGCATATCCATCTAATTTACCTTTTAAATGAGGTAATACTAAACTAACTGCTTTTGCAGCTCCAGTAGTTGAAGGAACAATGTTTCAAGCAGCAGCTCTTCCTCTACGTACATCTTTATGATTTAAGTCTAATAATCTTTGGTCATTAGTTACAGCATGAACTGTAGTCATGAATCCTTTTTTAATAGTAAATGCGTCATCTAAAGCTTTTGTAAATGGTGTTAAACAGTTAGTTGTACATGATGCTCCAGAAATAATTGTATCTTCACTAGTTAATGATTTGTGGTTAACTCCATAAACGATAGTTTTTAAATCACCAGTAGCTGGAGCTGAAATAACAACTTTTTTAGCTCCTGCTTTAATATGTGCTGAAGCTTTTTCTTTATCAGTGTAAAATCCAGTTGATTCAACAACTAAATCAACTTTTAATTCACCTCATGGTAAATTAGTGGCATCTTTTTCAGCAAATACTTTAACTTCTTTTCCTTTAACTAAAATTGAGTTATCAGTGTATGAAATTTCACCTTCACAAAAAATTCCTTGAGCTGTATCGAATTCTAATAAATAAGCTAATGTTTTAGTGTCTGTTAAGTCATTAATTGCAACAATATCAACACCTTTTTCAAATAAGCGTCTAAATGTTAATCGACCAATTCTACCAAATCCATTAATTGCAACTTTTTTTGACATATTAGTTACCTTTCTTTTGTTTTGTTTAATTCATTCATATAAAAAAATTATAACATTTTAAATTATACAAATAAATTTCTGAAATATTTATAAAATAAAAGGATTTTAATTAGTTCTTCTTTTGTTTATTCCAGTAAAATTTATCTCTTTTACTAAGGCTTTTATTCTTGAAATTAAACGATCAATTTTAATTTTTTCTAATTCAAAAACATCTTTTGAAGTTAAAAAATTATTATATTGTCTTGTAAATTGTAAGTTTTTTTCTAATAAATCAATAGAAAAATTAGAAGTAAAAAAAGTAGGTTTTTTGTTTTCTAGTCGATAATTTAATACTTCAAATAAAAAATCATCTCTAGCTCATAAACTTAGATTTTCTCCACCAATATCATCTAAAAACAAAAAGTCAACGTTTTTAATTTTTTTTAATAACTCTGATGAATTAATTTCATTTGAATTAAAAGATTCTTTTAATTTATCTATTAAAGATCTTAGTGTTGAAAAAATTACAGTTTTATTTTTACTAGCTAATGTATTTGCTAAAACTTTAAACATATAAGTTTTTCCAATTCCAGAATTACCATATAAATAAATACCTTTTTTATAACCTTTTTGAATAGCTTTTAAAATATTACTTAATAAAGTCTTTCTAAAATTCTTTTCATTTTGATCTAATAAATTAAAAGATAAATTATTTAATTGATTATTAAAATATTCATCATAAGTTAAATGAAATGAATTAATGTCAAAATCACTAAATCAATAATTTTTTTTAATTATAAAAAGCTTTTCTGTTTGTTTTCCATGAATACATAAAACGTTTTTTAAATAAAACTGATGATCTTTAAAAACTAAATCTACTTGATAATTTTTAACAACTTGATTGCATTCTTTATCTAAACTACATTCTTTATAGTTTAATAAAAACTCATCTAAAATATTTTGATTATCTAGTAAAACTTGATCAGTAATTATGTCATTTGAATTTAACGATTCATCAATTAGTTTTTTAATTTTAACATTGTTTTTATAATCATCTAGTTTCATAAATACTTTCTATACTAAACACTTTAACTCTTCTTCACTAAACTCAAAAATAGATTCAGTTTGTAAATTAAAATCATTAGAATCAAATATTATTTGGTTATTAGTTAAAGTTTTAGATTGAATATTTTTTAAAAATTGCATTACTTTAAAAGTAGTGTTAATGTTTTTTTCAAATAAAGTTTTTGCAATTTTAGCTATGTAATTTACAATAATTTGTCCATTATTTTTTTTATAAGAAAAATCAATTAAACAATTAATTATTCCATTAGATAAACAATAATTTTGTTTAATATTTTCAAATACACTAGTATATGAAGTTAAATCAATATCATATTTTTGTTTACTATATTCAGATCAATTAGTTTGATTAATTAAATCAATTAGTTCTTGATTTTTATTAGTTTGTTTTTTAGTTATTAAACTAAATAATAAGCTTTTAAATTTATTTAGATCAATGTTTTTATTAGTAAAGTTATATGAATTAATAATTAAATTAATGATTTGATCTTCATCAAGTTTTTTAACAGTTAATAAATCATATAAACTTTTTAAACTAGTTTCATCAACAAAATCTAAATCAATATTTTGTTTTTTTAAACTAGTAATTAAATAATCAGTATTAACAAATTCTTTTAGTTTTTCAAAATAACTAATTTCTTTATTAGTTTCAAATTCAAAAACATTTGAATCACTAATTATAGTTTGATCATAAATATCTACTAAATCAACAACTATTTCTTGATATTGGCTAGTGTTTATTTTATTATCATTAATTAACATAAATCTAGTGATTTCATAATCATTAGCTTCTAATTTATTTAATAACAAATTATTTAAATATTTATGATTAAAAAAATCATAACTTTTTAAAGGAGCTAAAATTTCAAATTTAATTAAACTATAATCACTTTTTTTAACATAAACTTTTATTAATTTAAAAGCATTTAATAGATCTAGTGTTTTAACTAGTTCTTTGTAAGTAAAATTAGTGATGTTTAGTAATCTTTTAGATTCTAAAGCTTCTTCTTTTAAAATATTACTAATTTTTACTTCTTGAATTAAAGTTAAATACAAACTAATAGCTTGAGCACTAATAAGAGGTTGATATAAACAAGTTAGAGATTTATATTGTTCTTGATCTAGTTCAAAATTTAAGCTAACAGAATAAGAAAAATTCCTACTCAACATATCTTTAACCTCTTTTCTATAACTTATAATATCTAAGTTTATATTCTTTTTTAAAAGAAAAAAGCAATTATTTTTAATTGGTAATTAATTGCTTGTTAGAAGTTAAAAATAGTAGTTTTAAATAGTAGTTATCTATATCTTTTCCACTTATCCACATTTATTTTTGACAATTTGAACAATAATAAGTTCCTCTACCATTAACTTTTATTTTTGAGATTTTAGTATCACAAATTTTACAATTTTTATTATTTAAGTGTACTAAAAGTTTGTTTTGATAACTTCCAGTAACTCCAGGAAGTGATTCAAAATCACTAATTGTACTTCCTTTTAATAAAATAGCTTCACTTAAAACTTGTTCACAGTTTTTAATAATTTCACTTGTTTGTTGTTTTGTAATTAAATTAGCACTAGTTAAAGGGTTAATTTTTGATAAAAACAATACTTCATTTACATAAATATTTCCTAATCCACTAATTACATGTTGATCTAGTAAAACTGTTTTAATTGCTTTATTTGATTTTTGTAATTTATTAAATAAGTAATCAACACTAGTTAAATTGTTTAAAGGAATTGGTCCTAGTTTATCTAAATGAGAATCTTTTAAAAATGTTTGTTTATTATAAATATTTAAAGTACCAAATCCACGCATATCATAAAATCTAAAAACTAAATTATTATCTAATAATATTTCAGCTCTTAATCAAGATTTTTTATAAGCAAATTGATCAACATTTTCAATTACTCATTTACCAGTCATTCTTAAATGTGAAATAATCACATGATCTTTTAATTCAAAAACTATATATTTTGCTAGATTATAAACATCTAATATTTTTTGGTTTTTAGTTAAATTAATAAATTGATCAACACTAGTTGATGAAATGATTTTATTTGTAAATATTTGTGCATTTAAAATAGTTCTATTAATTAAGCTTGGTTTTATTGTATTTGTAACTGTAACAACTTCTGGTAGTTCTGGCATAAAATCCTTTCTATTTTAAATCAAATCAAGTTTTACCAACTGATTCTCCAACTTTTAATTTAACTACAACTTGATCATTAATATTTAAATCAGTAAATAGTTTTTCTAAAGCATTTTGTAGTTCATTTATAACTATAGTTTTAGTTTGTTCTAATTGATTATCATCAACTTCTAAAATAATTTCATCATGAATTTGAGCTACAATTTTAGCATCTAAATTTTGTTCTTTTAACTTTTTATAAATACTTATCATAGCAACTTTTAAAATATCTGAAGCTGTTCCTTGAATTGGAGTATTAACTGCTATTCTTTTTCCAAATTGTTTAACATTATAATTTGTTGAATTTAATTCATTAATATATCTTCTTCTATTTGATAAAGTTGTTATATACCCATTATTTGTAGCAATTTCTACTTGTTTTTCTTTAAAGTCTAACAAACTAGGAAAAGCAGCATAATAATCATTGATCATTTGTTTTGCTTGACTAACACTAATATTTAAATCATTTGCTAATCCAAAATCAGTTAAACCATATAAAATACCAAAATTAAATACTTTAGCTATTCTTCTTTGTTCACTAGTAATTTCATCATCTTTTAAATTAAAAATTAATTTAGCAGCTCTTGAGTGGATATCTACATTTTGATTAAAAGCTAAAACTAAATTAGGTTCTTTTGACATTTGAGCTAGTACTCTTAATTCAATTTGAGAATAATCATAACTTAAAAAAGTCTTGTTTTTATTTGCTATAAATATTTTTCTAACTTCTTTTTGATCAGTATCTCTAATAGAAATATTTTGAATGTTTGGATAAGATGAACTTAATCTTCCGGTATTTGTTAAAGTGTGATTAAAAATAGTATGAACTTTATTATCATCAAAAATAAACTTTTCAAAACCTTTTAAATAAGTTGTATATAATTTAGTATATTTTCTATGTTCTAATAATAAGTTAATAATTGGATGATAATTAACTAGTCTTTCTAAAACTTCTTTACTAGTAGTTCCTTTTTCTAAATTAGGTAATTTTAATTTATCAAATAATAATTCTTGAATTTGTTTTGGTGAAGAAAAATTAAAATCACTATCAATATATTCAGCTACAATGATTTTCATTTGTCCTTCAATATGATTAATTTTTTTTAAAATTTGTTGAGTTTGTAGTTTTAATTGTTCTTTATCAATTAAAATTCCTTGTTCTTCAATATCATATAAAACTTCAATTAAAGGATGATCAATTTTTAAATATAGATTATAAGTATTAGTATCTTTTAATTGTTCAATTAGTTTATCAGTATATTTTTTTAATAAATAACTTTTTTTAGTAATATATTTTGACTTAATATCTAAATCAATATCAGGATTTTTTTTAACACCTTTACCAAAAACATTTTCATTAGTATCTAGATCAACTTGTTCATCAATTAGTTTAATTTGACTAGATAAATCAGCACTAATATTAGCATTTAAAGAATAACAAGCTACCATAAAATCAAAACTAAAATTACTTGGTTTTACATTATAATTATGGTTTTTTAATAAATAAGAGGTTTTTTTAATATCATAAGTGTATTTTAAAAAACTTGGATCATTTAAAAACTCTTCAAATAAAACATCAACACTATCTAAATTAGTATCTTCAAAAAATGATAATTGTTGAGCTTTATTTTTAAAATCTAAATAAAAATTTCCTTTAGTATTTGAAATAGCTATTCCAATAATTTTATCTTTATGATAATCTTCTTCTAATGATTCAACATATAAATAATTTATTTGATCTTGATAATCTTTAGATCAAGAATTAATAATTTTAGTTTCAATTTTTTCTTTAACAACTGATTTAAAATCAATATTTAAAATATTTGTAAAACGTTTTTTTAAAGAAAACATTTGATATTTATTTAAAAATTCTTCAATATTATTAATATTAAAATTTAGTTTTTTAAATGAAAAATTATCTATATTAACATCAGTTTTAATAGTAGCTAGATTTTTACATAAAAAAGCCATATCTTTATCTTGTTCTAATTTAGTTTTAATACTATTAGTTAGTTCATTTAAATGATTATAAATATTTTCTAAATTATTATATTGTTGAATTAATTTAATAGCTCCTTTTTGTCCAATCCCATTAACTCCTTTTAAATTATCAGAACTATCTCCAACAATTGCTTTATAATCTGCAACTTGATTAGGTTGTATTTGTCATTTTTCAAATAATTTATTAGTATCAACTTCTTCAAGTTCATTAACACCTTGAATTGGATTTAAACAAATAACATTATTTGTAATTAGTTGATACATATCTTTATCACTACTTAAAATTTCAGCTTGTAGATTTTCAAATTGGTTTTCAGCTAGTTTACAAATTGATCCAACTATATCATCAGCTTCAATATTATCTTGTTCAAATCATTGAATATTTGCTTTTGTTAAAAACTCTCTAATAATACTAAATTGTTGAACTAATTCATCTGGAGTTTTAATTCTATTAGCTTTATAATCAGTTAATAAATCGTGTCTAAAATTTTTTTTACCTTTATCAAAAGCAATTAAAATATGATCATAAGGTCCTCTTTGATTAATAACAGATAATAACATACTAATAAAAGAATAAACAGCATTTGTAATAACACCTGTATTTGTTTTTAATAAATAAGAATTAGATGAATAAGCAGTAGCATAATAAGCTCTAAAAATTAAAGAATTTCCATCAACTACTAATATTTTAGTTTTCATACAATCTCCTATATACTCTTAATTAAACTAACAAATTTAATTGAAGTTTTATTATCTTTTTTAGTTTTTAATACTTTAAAAATATAAGCTTTATTAACTACTAATTGATTTATTAAATTCATATAATCACTACTAAATATTGTTAATTCAATTTCACTAGTGTTATCAAAAATTGTTACAAATGCCATTTTGTTATTATTTTTATCTTTAATTTCTTTAATCTTTAAAACATAACCTAAAATTACTTGGTTTTTATTATATTCAAGTTTTGAAATATCTACTAAGTTTAAATTAAAATTACTTGTTTTTAATTTTAAAATTGGGTTTTGGTCTATAAAAAATCCGTATAATTCTTTTTCAAAACTAGCTAAAGTTTCATCTTCATATTCATCATAAATAATTAGATTAATTTTTTCATCATCTAAAATATTATTCACTTCTTTATAAGCATTAGCTTGATTAATTAAAAGATCTAAATTCTCTAACATTGTTTTTTTATTATAATTAAAAACATCTAAAGCTCCAGCTTTAATTAAAGTTTGTAAAGTATTAACGTTAATTTTTTGTTTAACCATAGCTAGTATGAAATTATGGATATCTAAATACATATCTTTATTTTCTTTTTTTGCTAGATTAATTTTTTTAACTATTTCATATCCAATAGATTTAATACAAGTTAAAGGCATAAAAATTTGTTTATCAATAATTTGATAATTAAAAGTAGAATTAATTACACTAGGTTTATTTACTTTAATTTTATATTCATACAACTCTTTAATATATTGTTGAGTTTTAATTTCATTACCAATATTTTGATCTAATAAACTAGTATAAAATTCAGATGTAAAATGAGCTTTAAAATAAGCTAATCAATAACTAATATAAGAATAAGAAATTGAATGTGATTTATTAAATCCATAATTTGAAAACTTTTCAATTCAATTTCAAATTAAATTAGCTTTATTATAAGAAAAATTATTTTTAACTGCACTATTTATAAATTCTAATTTCATAGATTGCATTACTTTATTATTTTTTTTACTCATAGCTCTTCTTATAATATCTGCTTTTGCATAAGAAAAATTAGCTATTTTATTTAGCATTTGCATTACTTGTTCTTGATAAACAATAATTCCATAAGTTGGTTTTAAAATCTCATAAACACTTTGATCAATAATTTTATATTTATTAGTTTTTTTATTTTCTAAATAAGTTGGAATCATTTCTTGAGGACCTGGGCGATATAAAGCTGAGGCTGTTGAAATTAATTCAATAGAATCAACTTGCATTTTAGAAACTAAATCAGTCATACCTTTTGATTCAAGTTGAAAGATTCCTGAAGTTTGTTTGTTTTTTAAAAGTTCAAAAGCTTTTTTATCATTTAAAGGAATTTTATTTAAACTAATTTTTAAATTTTGATTTAAATAAATTAAATGCTTAATTTCTTGAATAGTAGTTAGATTTCTTAACCCTAAAATATCCATTTTAATTAAACCTAAAACATCTAAATAGTTCATATCAAATTGAGTTTGATTAATTCCATTAAACCCACTTTTAATAGGTACTAGTTCTCTTAAATCACAATCAGTTAAAACAACTCCAGCTGCATGTGTTGAAGTTTGACGTGGTAAGCCTATAATTTTATGCATTATTAAAAAAATTTCTTTAAATAAGTCATCTTTAAAATAATCATTTAATAATTTATTTTCTTTAACAAATTCTAAAAAATCATAACTAGCAAATTGATCTAAAATTTTTGAAATTTTATTTACAATTAATAGATCAATATTATAAACTCTACATACATCTCTTCAAGCCATTTTATATCCAATAGTTTGATAAGTCGTAATCATTGCTACGTGATTTTTTCCATACTTTTCAAATAAGTATTCTAAAACTTCTTCTCTTCTATTATCTTGAAAATCTAAATCAATATCTGGTAAATTAGAACGATCAGGATTTAAAAATCTTTCAAATAAAAGATCATATTCTAATGGATCAATATCTGTAATTCTTAATAAATAACTAATTAAACTACCAGCAGCACTTCCTCTTCCAGGACCTACTAAAATATCATTTTTCTTAGCAAAATTTACATAATCACTAACAACTAAAAAATAGTCACTAAACCCCATTTGTTTAATAACTTCTAATTCATAATTTAATCTATTAACATATAAATCTAAATTAATATTTGGTTTTACTTTTTGCTTATATTTTTTTAATGATAATAAACAGATTTGTCTTAAATATTCATATGAAGATAAATTGTTGGCATTTTTATATTTAACTAAATGTTTTTCTGAGTTTTCAAATAAGTTAAAATCAACTTTTAAATTAATTTGTTCATTAACTTTTTTAATATTATCTATTGAATAATTAGTAGATAAAAAATTAATATCTGGATAAAAATAATTATTAGTATTAGTTATTTGATCAATAGTTTTATTAGTTTTAATTGCATTTAAAATACTATAAGCTTTTTTATCATTAATATCTAAATAACTAATTTGATCAAAATATAAATTTAAAAAATTAACATCATAAAAATCATCTTTAAGCTTATTAATTAAATTATTTTTAAAATCTAAATCATTAATTAAACCAACTATAATCACATTATTATTAACTAGTTCTAAAATATATTCTTTTATTTCATAATCATAATGATTAAATCCATCATTTAAAAAACTAGAAATAAAATTTAGAATTTGATAACCTTTTTTATTTTTAGCATAAATAACTAGTTTAGAAAAATCTTGTAAACAGATTGTTAATCCAATTATTGGTTTTATGTTATTATCAGTAGCTTTTTTAAAAAACTCAGCTACTCCATACATATTATGAGTCTCACTATAAAAAGCATAACTAAGATTATTTTTTTTAATAAATTCTATGTATTGATCAATAGTTATTAAAGATTCTAAAAAATCATATTCATTTTTAACAGTTAATAAAGATAAATAGTTCATAGTTACTCCTTAATAATAATTTTAGTGAGTTTTTTATAGTTTTAAAATAATAAACAAGTTATAAGTTATATATAGATTTAAATATTAATAAATAATAGAAAAACATTATAAAATATAGATTAAATAAGAATATTTTAAATAGATAAAAAAATCTAAGTTTTTATATAACTTAGATTTTTTATTTTACTAAAATAACAAAATATTTTTTCTTACCTTTTTTAACTAATAAATATTTATTTTCAATTAATTTAAAATCACTAATTAGTATATTTTCATCTTCAATAATTTGATTATTTATCATAATTGCTTTATTAGTTAAAAATTCTCTAGCTTCTCTTTTTGAACTAGCAGTTTTTAATTGGATTAAAGCATCAATTACTTTAGTTTCTTTACTAATTTGAGTATTTGGTAAAGAGTTTAAAGCCATTTGAAATAAATCATCAGTTAAAGAAAATAAATCACCACTAAAAAAGGCATCAGTTAGTTTTAAAGCTTTTTCTAGACCTTGTTTTTTATGAACAAACTGAGTCATTTCACTAGCTAAAGCTTTTTGTAAAAAATGTTTATAAGGTTCTTTTTCATGTTCTTTTACTAATTGATCAATTTGATCTTTAGTTAAAAATGTTAAACATTTTAATAAATTAATGCAATCTTGATCTGTTTGATTAAATCAAAATTGATAAAACTCATATTCACTAGTTTTATTTTTATCTAATCACACAGCTCCAGATTCAGTTTTTCCAAATTTTTGACCATCTGATTTAGTTAATAAATTAATAGTTAAACCTGCAGCTTTATTATTTTTATTAATAGTATAACTAATAAAATCTATACCACTAGTAATATTTCCTCATTGATCAGAACCACCAATTTGTATACTACAGTTATTGTTTTTATATAAATGATAAAAATCATAAGCTTGTAGCATAGTATAACAAAACTCAGTTACTGATAAACCTGTTTGAATTCTTGTAGCAATTGATTCTTTTGCTAATAAATAACTTAGATTAAAATGTTTTCCAATATCTCTTAAAAAGTCAATTAAACTAATATTTGCTAATCAAGTATTATTGTTTACAAAACTAACTGTTGGAATAATTTCTTTTAATTGTTCACTAATTTTTTTAATATTATGATCAACTTGGTCTTTAGTTTGTAAAACTCTTTCACTTGCTTTAAATGAAGGATCACCAATCATTCCAGTAGCTCCACCAATCAAAGCTATTGGTTTAAAGTTAAAATCAGCAAATCTTTTTAAAGTAATAATCATCATTAAATGCCCAACATGAAGTGAATCAGCTGTTGGATCAAACCCACAATATACTGCATCATTATTATTTTGAGCATCTAAAATTTTAGATTCATTAGTAACTTGTTTAATTAAACCTCTTCATTTTAATTCTTCTAATATATTATTTTTCATAAAACTTCCTATTCAACTTTTTTTAATCTAAGATTTTCAATATTTTCT
This sequence comes from Mycoplasma feriruminatoris, assembly GCF_000327395.2. NCBI lineage: Bacteria > Bacillati > Mycoplasmatota > Mollicutes > Mycoplasmatales > Mycoplasmataceae > Mycoplasma > Mycoplasma feriruminatoris. The sequence goes on along the minus strand of NZ_CP091032.1, from coordinate 284,082 downwards.
CTACCAAATTTTGCTTGTTTTTGATTATTAAGTAAAACTGCATCTCCTGTAAAGTGAATATTGATTTTAGCAAGAGCAGAACCAACTCCATAAATATCTACTGGAACATTATTTTTTTCAAATTCTTTTATTTTGTTTGCACTAAATCCTGATGAAACAATAATTTTAGTATGATTACATCCAACATTATCTAAAGCTTTTCTAACTTCTCTAACTAAAGCTTCACTAACACCATTTAAATTAGTTTGACCAACATAATCTTTATTATTAATAAAAAACTTATCAGTTAAATTTTCAGAAGTATCTAATCTAACTGCATATAGTTTGTCTTTAAAATGACTTCCAATTTTAGTTGCCATATTAACACAATCATTATCATAATCAATTAGAACAACTAAGTTATTATTTGGAAAAGTTTGATGAAATGCTTGAGCAGCTTTTAAAGTATCTCCATTAAAAGATTGAATTAAAGCATGAGGCATTGTACCTGAAGGAGTTGGTATACTGTTATCATTGATATATTCTAAACTAGCTTGAGTTACAAATAATTTAAACCCACCAACATAAGAAGCATAACCATCACTAGCTAATGTTAAATAATTATCAGCTCTATCTAACATATTTAAAACAGGTTTATTGTTAGCTGCATTAATTATTTGCTTTGAATTAGTTGCTATAGAAGTATTTCTTGATAAAATTCCATCAATCATTCCTTCTAATCAACCAAAATCGTGATATTTACCAGTAATTTTTAAAACAGGTTCTTTATTACTAATAATATCTCCATCATTCAAAGCAAATATTTCTAAATCATTAAAATTAGGACAAGCAAATTTTAAAAGATCTATAACTTCACTAATTCCACATAAAACTACATTATCATTTCTTTGGAAAAACTGCATAGTTATTTTTTGATCAGGTTTAAAGTTTTTTAAAATTTCTACAGTTTTTTTAAAATAGTCAGCTACAAAATAACCATTTTTTATTCTAGAGTCAAACTTAAACTTGGTCTTGTTTTGCATAATATTCCTTTCAAAAACTTTCACCAATTTTATTATTATATTCACTACCTAATTCAATAATTCCTTGTTGATCATTTTCTATATTTAATTCTTTATAACTACATAACATTCCAAATGAATCAACACCTCTGATTTTACTTTGAACAATTTGTTGTCCATTAGGTAATCAACTATTTAAAGTAGCAACAACACAAATCACTTTTTTTCTAGCATTACTTGCTCCACAAATAATTTGTAAAACTTCACTTTTAATATCAACTTGACAAATATTTAAATGTGTTCCTTCAATTGGTTCACATTCAATAATTCTTCCAATTACAAATTGTAATTCTTGTTTAACTTCATAAATATCTTTTAATGTATTAATAACATAATCTACTACTTTTGTATCTTCAGAACAAAATCCTGAATTTAGTTCTAAATTTGGATCAACATCAAAGATATTTGCCCCAATTATTTGATCATTATTTTTCAATATTGTTATATTATTTATTTGTTGAGTGGATGTAACTTTTTTGTTATAAAAACTTACCAATAAACTATTGAACTGTTTACTATAAAAAATTCCAAATTTTATGCTATTCACAGTCAATATCCTCCTTATACCATTGTATTATATTATATCAATTTATATAATTTAATTAAAGAAATAGAAATGAGTGGTTAATATAAAAATAGCGGTTCTTACTGATTCATCTTTTGATGGAAGAGTTAGTGATTATAAAGATTTATATGTGATTCCTTTAATGATCGTAACTCAAGATAATCAAACATATTATGATGATGAACATTTATCAAAAGACAAGTTTTATGACCTATTAAATAGTCAAGTTTTAAAAACAAGTCAAACTACTCCTGGAGATATGTTAAATATGTGAGATGATCTATTAACTAAATATGATCAAGTAATTTTTTTACCAATCTCAAAAGGATTAAGTGGGCAATACAATACTTTTAAAATGCTACAACAAACTGAAGAAAAATATGAAAATAAGGTTTTTGTATGTGATACTAATGCAGTTAGTGTTATTATGCAAGAAGTTGTTAAAAAAGTGTTTATGTGAATAAAAGAAAATAAAACTGCAGCTGAAATTTGTGATTTAGTTTCACGCTTAGTTGATGATTTTGTAACTTTTATTATTCCAAAAAACTTAGATACTTTAAAACAAGGTGGAAGAATTTCTCCAGCTGCTGCAGCTTTAGCTAAGATTTTAAAAATAACTCCAATTCTAAAATACGATGGAAGTATTGATAAACAATCAACAGCTAGAACATTTAAAAAGGCTTTAAAAGAAGCTTTAAGCTTATTAAAAGAACAAATCAAAGATTTAAAAATAATAGATATTTCATATTCTAGAACTGATGAACAAACTTTAGAATTGATTGAAACTATTATTAAAGAAGAACAATTAGAAATAAGACTAAAATCAGAATTAACAAATGTAATAGCATCACATACTGGAACTGATACTGTTGCATTAGTGGGTTGAAAAAAATAAAAGGAGAATATAATGAGATTTGGTATATTAGTTGATAGTGCTGCTATTTATGATCCTATTGAATTTAAAGATACAATTATTGATGTAATTCCATTACATATTGTTTTTCCAAATAATGATGAATATTTAGATATCAATAGTATTGTAGATCAAGAAAAAATTTTAGAAAGAGTTTCAGATGGGGCTAATATAAAAACTAGTCAAGCAAGCCCTGGTGAACTAGAAAAAAAATACGATGAATTATTAGAAAAATATGAACATATTATTCATATTCCAATTACTAATAATTTATCATCAATGCTACAAACCGCTACTTTAGTTAGCCAAGATGAAAAATACAAAGATAAAGTAACAGTATATCAAAATAATGACCTTGCTGCTCAAGGTATTGGTTATACTGCTTTAGCACTAGCAAAAGCTATTGAAGAAAATAAAGTTCAAACAGTAGAACAAGTTATTGAATTTATTGACAACTATAAAGAAAAAGTTTTAATAGCTATTATCCCAGGAGATCTAAAAAAACTATCAAATGGTGGTAGAGCTAAAGGAGTTATTGCTACTGTTTTAAATCTTTTAAAAACTAAGTTGTTAATCATTTGAGCAAAAGAACCTAAAAAAGAAGCTATTGGTAGAACTTATAATAGTCTTATTGAAAAACTAATTAAAAATCTTTCTGATAAGTTTAAAAAAAATAAGTATAAGCTATACTTTTTATCAACCCCATTAACATCAAGTAAAACTGTTGATATTGTAAAACAAATTCTTACTGATGAAAAAGTAAATTTTGTCCACGGAAAAGTACCAAATATTTATACTATTCATGCTGGTATAGAAACTATTGGTTTTGTTGCAATAGAAGAATAAAAAAACTGGAAAAATCCAGTTTTTTTTAATTTCTATGGCAGGAGAGAAAGGAATCGAACCCTCAACGCTCGGTTTTGGAGACCGACGTTCTACCATTGAACTACTCTCCTATAAAAAAATCACACTAAGTGTGATTTGATTTCAAAATGGCAGGGGCAACAAGACTCGAACTCGTGACACTCGGTTTTGAAGACCGATGTTCTACCTACTGAACTATGCCCCTAATAAAACTTATCTTTAATATTATAAATATAAATCATAAGTTTTTCAAGGTTAAACACATATCATTAATTAACTAAAGTTATTTTTCTTTATTAGAACATTCTAAACAATAACCATGGCCTTCAATTTTAAAATGAGTTAGTTTGATATTGTTTTTTTCACATAAATCTAGTAATTCTAAAAAATGATAATTTTCAATGCTTTTATCATCTAAATGAATTACTTTTAAACATTCATCACACTTTAAATGTACTGATTTATCTGCTGCTATTTCATATGAAATATCTTTACCATTAAAAGTATTTGCAAAAACTATATGTTCTTTTAATAGTAAATCTATTGTATTATAAACACTCATTACATTAATATTATTAATTTCAGATTCTAAATTATTAATAATTTCTTGAATAGTTAAATGATCAGAAACAAGTAACATTTTAATAATAATGCTTCTAATATCAGTTAATCTGATTTTTTTTAATTGTAATTTTTCAACTATTTGTTTGTATTTATTTTGTTGAGTTTTAGATAAATGAATCATTTATTGTAATTCCTCTATTACTTTTAATAAATCTTCAATAGTACGTAAGCTTAGTAATTGTTCATCACTAATTCTAATATTTAACTTTTCTTCTAATGTAACGACCATATCCATTAAATCTAAAGAATCTAAACCTAGAGATTTGAACTCACTGTCTTTTGTAATATTGCCCTTAGCACCTCTACTTTTTAACTCTTTAATAATTTGATTATAAATAGTCATTATTTCACCTAAGCTTTCTTCTATTTATTATTATATACAATTTTATAAGACCATTTATAGTTTTGATATCCAACACTTACTCTAGTATTATCATATGAAAATGTTAGTAAATCATCAAGTGCAAAAAGATTTTTGTTTTGTTTTTTTAACTCTTTTAAAAAGATAGTTTTAAACTGATTAATATTTAATTTATTATCATTAGTTAGTAATTTATTTAAATATTTTGAACTATCAATTATTGGTTTATTTATATTAACTGATTGTTTTAATAAGTTATTTTTATCAAGTGAAAAAACATTAGAAAAGTAAATAGAAGCAATTGTTGATAATATACAAGAAACTATTAAAATAAACATAATTGAAATCTTAATATTTTTACTTAACTTCATATTTAACTAACTCACTTTCTAAATTAGGATTAATTTCTAGACTATAAAAAAACTCTTTTGATAATAAATATTTGCTTACAAACTGATTTATAAAATCACAATCATTACAATCAACAAATTTAATGCTATTAATTTTGTTTTCAAATTTTAATAAATCATCAAAAATCTTTAAATCATAATAAAAAGTATTTTCAACTAACCCATTAAAAATAAAACCTTTGGTATTTGAATTATTTATAACTATTTGATCTTTTATTATTGAAGTGTTGTTAAAATAAATTCCATCATCTTTAACTAAGCCTTTAGGTAGATCTTTATAGTATTTATTAGGTTTTATATAATCATTAATTTGTAGTTTATTTATTTGAATAAAATTATTAACATTAGAGTTTAAAAGATTATTAATTAAATTGTTAATTTCTCAATTAGTATTAAAGTCTTTATGTAAATTCACATTAAAATTAGAATCAAAATCCATAATTTTTTGATATTTTTGATTAATCATAAAATCTAGTTGTTTGTAGTTTAATTCATAAGTTAAAAGACTAGTTAATTCTGATTTGTTTTTGTATTTATCAAAGTTTTTATAATAAGTGATTAGATTGTTTAAATATTTGTTTTTATTATGTTTAGCTTTAGTGTTTAACAAAATAGTATTACTAAATTCTTCATTTAAATTATTAGCTTTAAACTTAGCATCAAAAAATAATTCTAATTTATTATTATTAAAAATATTTACTGGTATGTTTATTATGATAAATTGTTTTTCTTTATTAGTTGAGATTTGATAATTAATTAGATTTTTTTCATTACTAGTTAGTTTAACTAGCTTGTTGTTATTTTTATAACTAATTGAATAAAAAAGATTATACAAATTATTTGATAACTTAGTTTCATCATAATAACGTGAATTTTTAGAAACTATTAAATAAAGTTTATAAAATTCTTTTTTATCTTCTTGATATTTTTGTTTTGAAAAAATTGCATCAACTAAATAGTTAGGTTTTTGAGTTAATCTACTATTTCTAACTTCTATTTCTTTATATTCAATACTCATAATTACACCTCATATAAGTATTAGAAAAAAAATTAGAAAAATAACCTTTTTTAATAAAAACAAAAAAACAACACCTAAGTGTTGTTTGTTATTTTCTTTATGGGGCGTAGAACGGGGATCGAACCCGCGAATGTCAGAGCCACAACCTGATGTGTTAACCACTTCACCACCTACGCCATTAACTATTTTATTATCTAAAATTTATTATATAAAGTCAATATAATTGAACTTTTTTTAATCTAAAAAAGTAGTTAATTTTTAACTACTTTTATTTATTATCTATTAATTGTTATTTTTATAAAACAAATTTAGTTCCACTTAAATTTTGTAAAACTTTTTCAGCTTGTTCTAAAGATCCGATGTATGCTGGTTTACCATTTGTTTTTTGAACAAATGACATTACAGCTTGAATTTTTGGAAGCATTGATCCTGATGCAAATTGGTGTTGTTCAATATATTCTTGAGCTTGAGCTAAAGTTAATTGATCTAAAGCTTGTTGATTTTCTTTTTTATAATTAATCATCACTTTATCAACTGCTGTTAGAATAATCAAGCTTTGAGCATCAATAATTTCAGCAATTTTAGCAGCTGCAAAATCTTTATCAATAACTGCAGCAATTCCTACTAATTTATCATCTTCTAGATAAACTGGAATTCCACCACCACCTCCAGCAATCACAATAAATGAATTATTAACTAGTTGTAAAATAGCTTCTTTTTCAACAATATCAATTGGTTTTGGTGAAGCAATTACTCTTCTTCATCCTCTTCCAGCATCTTCAGAAATACTTCAGTTATTTTCTAAAGCTAGTTTTTTAGCTTCAGTTTCACTCATAAATGAACCAATTGGTTTAGTTGGTTTTAAAAACGCTGGATCATTTTTATCAACTAAAGTTTGAGTAACAATAGTTGCTGTATGTTTATTAATATTTCTTTGTTTTAATTCATTATCAATAGCTTGTTGTAAGTGATACCCAATATATCCTTGACTCATTGATCCACATTCAGGAAAATCTACAATTGGAGATTTTGATTCATTTTTATTTGCAATATCAAAAGCATTATTAATCATTCCAACTTGAGGACCATTTCCATGAACAATTACAATATCATTTCCTTGTTGAATAAAATCTACTAAAGATTTAGCTGTTTTTTTAACAATTTCTAACTGTTCAGTTGGTGAATTTCCTAAAGCATTCCCACCAATTGCTATTACAATTTTTGACATATTATAAATTCCTTTCTATTTTTAACTAAAAACAAACCACTCATTAAAATATAAGATTAATGAGTGGTAGTTAAATATTTATAAAATTAAATTATTTATTTGTTGGTTGTTGTTGAGTTATACAGTGAATATTACCACCACCTAGTAATATTTCACGAGCCATTACTGGTTCAATTGTATAATCTGGATAAACTGATTGAAGTGTTCTAATAGCTGATTCATCATTTTTATCACCAAAAATTGGCAAAATGATTGCATTATTTGCAATATAATAATTTGCATAGCTTGCTGGTAATCTTTGTTCAGGTTCTCTTGACATAGTATCACAAACATCAATTCCATCAGCTTCTTCAGCTTTAATAAATAATGGACCTGGTTGATATAGTTTAGTTACTCTAATTTTTCTTCCTTTAGCATCTAAAGTATTTGTTAAAATATCATACGCTAATTTAGAACGTTCATATTGTGGATCAGTTGTATCATCTGTTCAAGTTAAAACAACATGACCTGGACTTACAACATTTAATAGATTATCAACATGACCATTAGTTTCATCATTATAAACTCCTAATGGTAATCAAATTACTTTTTCAACACCACAATATTGTTTTAGATTTTCTTCAATTTGTTGTTTTGTTAGATCTGGATTTCTATTTTCATTTAATAAACATTCTTCAGTTGTATATAAAGTTCCATCTCCATCAGTATGAATACTTCCACCTTCTAAAACAAAATCAGTTCTATAATAATCAATATTAGAAATTTCACAAACTTTTCTAGCTATAGCATCATCTTTATCTCAAGGAAAGTATAATCCACCTTTAAATCCTCCTCAAGCATTAAAGACTCAATCAACTCCACGAATTTCTCCATTACTATTTTTAACAATAGTTGGTCCTACATCTCTCATTCAAGAATCATCATTTGACATTTCAACTAATCTAACATTTTCATTTAAAAGATTTCTAGCGTGTTCAAATTGTTGATGAGAAACTACCATACTAACTTTTTCATACTTAGAAATAGTATTAGCTACATTTGCAAACACACGTTGAGCTGGTTTTGCTCCTAGTCTTCAATTATCTGTACGTTCTGGTCAAATCATTCAGCATTGATCATGAACTTCTCATTCAGCTGGCATTCTAAAACCATCTTGTTTAGGAGTTGAATTTAGTTTTTTACTCATAACTTTATTCTCCTTTAGCTAATTTTTGTTTTTTATTTTGACGTGATGATCATCATATTAAAAGTTCTCCAATACCAATACAAATAATAGTTCCAATTAAGGCAAATAATACATATCCACCACCTGAATTTAATGCTCAAGTTTTTTGTCCTACAATTATTTCACCAAATAAGAATAATATGATACTTAAACATAAAATGACCATTGGAGTAATTACAACAATTCAAGCAAATCATTTAGGTCCAGGTATTTTAAATGGACGTTTTAAATCTGGATATTTGTATCTAATAATAATAAAACTTGGAAATATTAGTAAATAAGGTAATAAGAAAATAATTGATGAAAAGGCATACAACTGTCAAAAGATTTCAGAAATTTCTCCACTTGGTGATAATAACCCGGCAATAATTAGTAAAACTGTACATACACTTCCAGTAATAATAGTCGCTCATAATGGAGAATCATTTTTTAAAACTATTGCAAATACTTTTGGAAACTCTTTATCACTTGCTGCTTCTTGAATAGCTTTATTTGCTCCAGTACTTCAAGTAATCATATTTCCAAAAAAAGTAAATAATAAGAAAACACCTAAAATTTTAGTTAGCCAATTAGGAAAGACTTTTTCTATAGTTTGAATAATACCATTAGAAACGTCTAAAGTTTTAACATCTAATATAACATTAACTGCAATAGTTCCAATGATATAAGAAATTACAATAGTAACTCCAGCTAATATAGTTGATAATGGAATGTCACGTTTTGGATTTTTCATTTCACTTGCAGTATTTGAACCTAATTCAAAACCAGAAAGGTTATAAATAATTACTGGTAGAAAAACAATTCCTTTACTAAATGAAGGTAAAATTCCATATTCTTTATCAGTTATACTTGTACTAACACTATTTCCAGTAGCTAATCAAGTAATAGCTGCAGCAATTAAACCAATTGTTACAATTAGTTTTGAAATTGATGAAAAATTAGGTAATCACTTAGTATATTTGAAATTTAATAATCCAACAAATACTGTTAATCAAGTAATAAGAATAGCAATACCTATTTGAGTTCATAAAGATAAAGGAGCGTGAGAGAAAAATATTTTTGATAAAGTTGAAGAAAATGCAATGTAAACTGAAGACATTCATAACCCAACATTTAATCAATAAAATCAATTTGTTCTAGCCGCTCATTTATTACCACAAGCATTTTTTACTCACGTATAAATTCCACCACTATCACTATATGCTGCTCCTAATTCAGCTGTGATTAACCCATAAGGTAAAAAGTATAAAATGGCTAATAAAATTCAATAAATTATTGATTGTCAACCAATTGCTGCTGCTGATGCAAATGAATCTAAGACAAAAACTGCACTAAATGTAAAGGCAATAATATCAAATAATCTTAGACCTTTTTTTGCTTTAGACATAATTAATATAAATTACTTATTGTTTTTTTCAGCATAATCATTATTATATGAATAACGTTGCTTTCATGATCTGTCTTGATGTTCCATGAAAGCTTCAACTTTACCTCTATAATAATCTTTAACAGCATTAGATGATTTATCAATTTGTGGGTATAGATAGTAAACTAACAGACCCATTTGAGCTGTTAATCGATTTTCAGCTTGCTCAAAAGCAATTGATTGTTCTGAATCAATTACTTCATCATAAACTTCTACATTTCTTGAAGCAGGTAAACAGTGCATAAATAATGCTTGTTTTCCTGCTTTTTGCATTAATTCTGGTGTTACTTGATAAGTTGGTTTGAAAGCTTGCACTCTTTCTTCAGCTTCATCTTCTTGATCAACTCATCATCATAAATCAGTATAAATAATATCTGCATTTTTAACGTGCTCTAAATCTTCAGTTACTAATACAGACCCACTATTTGCTTGTTTAATATTTTCGTTGGCAATATCAACTCATTCTTGTGGACTTTGATATTTTTTTGGTGAAATATGAACAAAATTCATACCTAGTTTAGTAGTTATATGCATTGTTGATGAACATACATTAGTTCTATCTCCAATAAATACAACTTTAATATCATCAAACTTAATATCTTCATATTCTTTGTTTTTAGTTTTTGATAAATGTTCTAACATTGTAAACACATCACAAATTACTTGAGTTGGATGGTTATAATCTGTTAGTCCATTTAAAACTGGAACATCAGCATATTTTGCTAAATTTAAAACAGTTTCGTGTTTTAAAGCTCTACACATAATTCCATCACACATGTGAGATAAAACTTTAGTTGTATCGTATAAACTTTCACGTACACCTAAATGTAATTCACCTGGTTTTAAGTATTGTGCATGACCACCTAATAAAGTCATTGCAGCTTCAAATGAAACACGCGTTCTTGTTGATGGTTCTTCAAAAATCATTGCTAAAGTTTTGTTTTTTAACAATTCAGGAACAGCACCACTATAACGTGCTTCTTTTAACATTTTCATTAACCTAAATATTTCAAAAATTTCTTTTGTACTCAAATCTTGAGTATCAATAAAATGACGAACTTTATTCATAGAATAACTCCTTTCTTAACTTTATTTTAGCATTGATTGTTTTTTTTTTTTTAAATTACAAAAGGTTTTAGCACCTATATACAAGTTATTTAATGGCAAAAATTTATCAAAAATAAAAAGAAGTTTATATAATAAACTTCTTCTTAAATCTTATATAGATAGCTTTTAATGATATTTTTTTAATTTAAATAAAAAAATAAAAAAAGATCTTAATCATTTGATTAAGATCATTTAATAGTCTAATCTAAGTTTTATTTTTTTGCTTTTGTGAATATAAATCCTGATAATCCAGCTCCAATTAATGAAAATACTAGACCTGAATATGCAAGACCTTTAAGTTTAGCTGGTGTGTTAGATTTCCCACTTAATGCGGCATCTAGATCTTCTAACGCATTTGCTAAACCATAAGAATTATATTTAGCTAGAGCAACTGAAGCTAAAATTAAAGCAATAAGTAAAACTACATAACCAATAACAACAATAACTAAGTTATTTTTATTTGCAATAAGTTTGTCTTTGTTTTTAAATACTAATCATGAAACAAAAATAATAGCAGCTAAAGTAATTACTAATCCAATTACACTAACAGGCACTATGTCTTTTCCTAATTCTTCTGATTTTTCTGATAAAATGTGAAACATTATATTTTTTAGCCTCCTGTAAAAATTTTATAATTTCTAATTATTCATAATTTAAAATCCAACAAAAAATGTTGAAATATTAAACAAAAAATTTAGTCTTTTTTTATTGATTATTTAATGTTAAAATTACCTCACACTACAAAAACTTAAGTTCTTTTTAAAACTTAAATTGCTAATTAATTTTTGTTTTTATATGAACGAATTTATTTTTATAAACAAGTTATAGTTAGGAAAGTTATGTCAGAAAAAATTATAGAAATTAAAAATCTAACTAAAAAATATAATAATGGTTATGGGATTTTTGATATTAACTTAGAAGTTAATAAAGGTGAAATTTATGGTTATTTAGGACCAAACGGAGCTGGAAAATCTACAACTATTAGACATTTAATGGGATATATTAAACAAAATAAAGGAAAAGCAACAATTTTAAATAAAGACTGTTGAAAACACTCACATAAAATTCAACCCTCAGTTGGTTATTTACCTGGTGAAATTAATTATCCAGAAAACGAAAATGGTTTAAGTTATATTAAATTTATTTATAAATTAAGAGAACAAACTAATTGAGATTATGTTGAAAAATTAATTAAATATTGAGAGTTTAATCCAAATATTAAAATTAAAAAAATGTCTAAAGGTATGAAACAAAAACTAGGTTTAGTTTTATGTTTAATGCATCAACCTAAAGTTCTAATTTTAGATGAACCAACAACAGGATTAGATCCTTTAATGAAAAATAAATTTATCCAATTAATTTTAAGATTAAAACAAAATAACACTACTGTTTTTCTAAGTTCTCATATTTTTGAAGAAATCGAAAAACTATGTAATAAAGTAGCAATTATTAAAAATGGAAGAATTATTAATAAACTAGATTTAGATCAAATCAAAACTACTAGTGATAGAGAGTATAAAATTACTTTTAAAGACCATAATATTTATAGAAATGAATTTTTAGTAAATAATAATAATTTCATTGCAACTTATAAAGTTCCAATTAGTAAAGTTAATTATTTTTTTAATGAATTAAAATCATATGAAATTAGTCTATTTGAAGAAATTCCTTTTTCATTAGAAAATTACTTTTTAAAATTTTATAAAAAAGAAGGAGAATCAAATTAGTATGTTTAATTTACAATTATGAAAAAATTCATTTAAAAATACATTAATAGTTTGATTGTTTTGTATTCCTTTTTTTAGTTTTATAACAATTATTTTATTAGTTTCTATAAAGTATAATAATCAAACAATAAGTTTAGAATTATATAAAACTGTAATAAAAATTCTTTTTGATCAATATGGAATTTTAGTTATTTCAACTTTTTTAATTTCAGGAACTATTTCTTTAATAACAAGACCAATTGAAAAAGGTCATTTAACTTTTATACTTTCATCTAATTTATCTCGAACTAGTATTGTTTTAAGTAGGTTTTTATACTTTATATTTAGTATTACAGTTTATGTACTTGTTGTATTTATAATAAATGCAGTGTTTATGCAGATTAATCATATAAATAATGAACAATTTAATTTAGCAAACTGAAGTTTACAATGTTTTTCATTTTGATTAATGATAAGTGCAATTGGATCATTATGTTTTATGTTTAGTTGTATTTTTAATAAAGGAGTATGAGTTTTAATTTTTAACGGAGCTATTTTTACAATATTTGTAGCTAGTGATGTTATTAGTCAAGTTGGAGTTAGTTTAAATAGAGATTATTTAATTAACTTTAAACACTTTACTATATTAAGTTTGATTGATTTTAGTAAAGTATCAACTAAAAACATTTCTGAATTTTATATGAGTTTTATAATATTAGCTTTAATTATAGGTATATCAACAACTATTAGTATTACTAGTTTTATTAAAAAAGATTTACCATTATAAAAAAGAGAAGATTTTAATCTTCTCTTTTTGTTTGTTCTTCTTGTTTTTTAGTTGCTTTTTGTTTTTTAATGATTTTATAAGAAAAGAACCCTGCTCCTAGTAAAACAACAACTCCAGCTAAAGAACCACCAATAATTTCAGCAATTTTATGAGTGTTTTTATATTTTACAACAACCTTATCTAATTTATCTGATTTTAAATTAATAGTTGCTGTATATTTATCAATTTTAACATCAACATCAGATTCTTTTAGTTTATCTTTATCTAGTTCATTTATCTCATTAACTCTTTTAATAATTTCACTAATAGTTGGTTTTCTATCAAAAGAACCTATTTTCTCTTTTTTAATTAAACTAGCAAGTTTTTTATGTTCTTCTTTTTTATCTTCTTTTTTATCTTCTTTATCTTCTTTTTTAGTTTCAGCTTTTAAGACAATATTATTATTAGAATTATTATTAATTAAAAGTGGGCTTAATAAAATACTAGTAGTAGCTAAAGTACAAATAGCTAAAATACTTAATAACTTTTTCATTAGATCACCTTTCTTTTTGATTTTATGCTTATATCGTTATAATTTTATAACTATACAATTTATAAAATCAATCAATAATAATTTTTAAAATTGTTTTATTTTTCAATAATTTTAGTTTGACTTAAAATTTTTGCTGTTTTTGAAGTAATTAAGTTGTTAATTAAGAATTGAGCTGTAAATAAATAAATTCAAAATACTACCATTACTAAAGTATTAACACCAGAAATTAGATTACTATAATTCATTACTTCTTGTGATTTAGCAAATAATGCAACAAAGTTAGCTCCAGTTGTAATAGTTCAAATAATTGCAGGTAAAACTATATTATTAATTATTAATTTAACTGATAATTGTTTTCCTGATCTATAATTATCAACTAAAGTAGCTAATACATACATTACTAAACAAGTTGTTAATACTAAATAAGCTAATGCTCCAAATCATTTAGTCATTAATGGTGCTGTAAATGGTTCAGCAATATTTCCAACTTGAGCAATACCAACACATCCAGCTGTTAAAGTCATAAATGTTAGTAATAATAATGAATAATAAGTAATTGCTGGTCTTATTAGAATATGTTTATTTATCTTGTATTCTTTTTTAAAGAAAATATAAAATGCATGGAAAATAATTGCAAATATTGCTCATAACATTATAAATGAACCAATAGTTATTAAAGCAGTAATATTTGATGAATTTTGATCAATTACTTGTAATAACACACCACTTATAATTCCAGATAATAAAATACTTGGTAATAAAGCAAATAATAAGAATAATGAAAAACGTGAAATTTCAATACTAAAGATTTTTCATCCTAATTTTTTAGAATCTTTAGCCATTGCTTCATAATATTTAACAAAATATCTTGAACTATAAGAAGAATATTCAAATCCACGTTTTATATCATAAAACATTTCATCTCCTCTTCCGTTATTCATTGCACGTCTTTTTTCTTTTACATACATTTCATTAATTGCTTCTAGTACTGAAACACAACCATTTTCAAATACTTTAATATCACCAAATTTAATTAATGTTTTATAAATTTCATGCATTAAATTAGTTAAAAATACTGGTTTAAATGCTAGTGATGAATAAGATGAATAAGCCGCTTTAACACCTTCAAAATCATCTTCACTAATTTTAGTTTTTAAATTTTCAACAAATTCAATAGTTTTAGAGTAGTTAAATAAAACATTCATATCTCTATTTTTTAAATATGATTTAATACCAATAATTGTATTAAATAATAATTGTTTTAATAAAGGTATAAACATAGCAAATACCCCACCAACTAAAATTAGTTTAAATGGACTTAACAATGTATATAATAATGAGTCTGGAGCCATAAATCCAGTTAGTCTATATCCAGAAGCATTAATAGCATTTACTCAATCAGTTCATGAAGTTGATCCGTTATAAGCATCAACTTTTTTACCTCATTCAGATGCTGCTCCTAATTTTTCAATCAAAATAGTTTTTCAATTATTAACTCATGCAGAAGTTGAAGTCATTAGTGAGAAAAATGAATTACCATCATCTTTTACACCTCTAATTGCATAAATTGCAACCCCGTCAAGTCAAGCTGAATAACCAAAATAAATTACTGCAACAACTAATAAAATGATTGTTAATTTAACGGTTTTTTTCATTTTAACTCCTTTTCTACAATTGTAATTATATAATTTTGCAAAATAAAAAAGGTATTTTCTACCTTTTTAGTCAATCACTATATTGACAATTCGATCAATAACTGCTATGCATTTTAAAATTTTATGATCTTTTGTAAATTTGATAATATTTTCGTTTTCTAGAGCTAATTTTATTAGAGTTTCTTTATCAGTTTGTTTTTCAACTTCAATTGTTGATCTTAGTTTTCCATTAACTTGTAAAGCAATAGTTACTGTGTTTTTAATGATTTTAGTTTCATCAAAACTAGGTCAAGTTTGTAAAGTTACACTAGTATTATGTCCTAATTTTTCTCATAATTCTTCAGCTAAATGTGGAGCAAATAAGCTTAACATTTTTACAAAACCTTCAATGTATGGTTTATAAACTGTAGTTAATTCTTCTTTATAGATTGCATTAACCAATACCATTAATTGACTAATTGCAGTATTAAATTTTAATTCTTGAAGCATTTGACCAACTTTTTTAACTACATCATTATAAACATAATCTAATTTGTGATTATTAGTATTACTAAATTCAACTTTATTAATCATTCTATAACAACGATTTAATCATTTTAAACTAGCATCTAGTCCATCAAAACTTCAAGGTAAACTAGCATCTAAAGGACCCATAAACATTTCATATAATCTTAAAGCATCAGCTCCATGAGAATCAATAACATCATCTGGATTAATTACATTTCCTCAAGATTTAGACATTTTTCTATTATCAGGACCTAATATCATTCCTTGATTAAATAAACGTTGGAATGGTTCACTAGTTGGTAATAATCCTAAATCATATAAAAAGTGAGTTCAAAATCTAGAATATAATAAATGACCAACAGCATGCTCTTGACCACCAATATATAGATCAACTGGAAGTCATTTTTCTAGTCTTTTTTTAGCTTCATCACTAGTTAAATCAATTAAATTATTTTTTGAATTAGCTAATATATAAGCAATAAAGTATCAACTAGAACCAGCTGATTGAGGCATAGTGTTAGTTTCTCTTCTATACTCTTTATCATTAATTTTTACATTAACTCAATCTTTAACATTAGCTAATGGGCTTTCACCAGTATTAGTTGGTTTTATATAATCTGTTTTTGGTAAAGTTACTGGTAGATCATCATCTTCAACTAAAATAATATTATTATCTTTATCATATAAAACTGGAAAAGGTTCACCATAAAATCTTTGTCTTGAAAATAATCAATCTCTTAATTTATAATTAACTTTTTTCTTACCTAAATTATTTTTTTCAACATATTCATGAATTACTTGTAAAGCTTGAACTCTATCAAGATCATTTAAAAAGTCAGAATTAATATGTATTCCTTCACCAACAAAAGCTTTAGACTCATCTTTTGTTTGAATTACAAATCTAATTGGTAAATTAAATTTAGTTGCAAAATCTCAATCTCTTTTATCATGAGCAGGAACAGCCATAATAGCTCCTGATCCATAATCATTTAACACATAATCACTAATTCAAATTTGAATTTGTTCAGAAGTTAAAGGATTAGTTGCATAAGTTCCTAAAAACACTCCAGTTTTAGTTCTAGATTCATCTTTTCTTTCAATTTCAGATTTATTAGCAGTTAAGTCAATATATTTTTTAACTTCTTCTAATTTTTCAGGTGCTGTTAGTTTTAAAACAAGTTCGTTTTCTGGAGCTAAAACAATATAAGTTGCTCCAAAAATAGTATCGGCTCTAGTTGTAAAAACTGGTATATTAATATCATTTGCTTTAAAGTTAATTTCACAACCTTCAGATTTACCAATTCAATTTCTTTGTAATTCTTTTACTGAATTTGGTCAATCTAATTGATCTAATCCATTTAAAAGTTTGTCAGCATAATCAGTAATTTTTAAAACTCACTGACGCATTTTTTTCTTAACAACAGGATGCTCTCCTCTTTCACTAACCATTAAACCATCTTTTTCAATAATTTCATCATTAGCTAAAACTGTTCCTAATTCTTGACATCAATTAACATCAATATCTCTATTTTCAGCTAAACCTTTTTTATAAAGTTGTTTAAAAATTCATTGAGTAACTTTATAGTAATCTGGATCAGCTGTATTTACTTCTTTATCATAATCATAACTAAATCCCATTTTATGAAGTTGGACTTTGAAGTTTTCGATATTTTTTAAAGTAAATTCTCTAGGATCATTTCCTGTTTTTAAAGCATATTGTTCAGCTGGTAAACCGAATGCATCTCATCCAATTGGGTGAAGTACATCATAACCTTGCATTCTTTTAAATCTACTATAAACATCAGTTGCTGTATATCCTTTAATATGACCAACATGTAAACCAGCTCCACTTGGATAAGGAAACATATCTAAAACATAAGCTTTTTTTTCACTATTATTAGTAGTTTTATAAACATTATTTTCTTTTCAATATTTTTGTCATTTTTTTTCAATAGCTTTATGTGAAAAATCCATACAAATACTCCTTTACCAAAATTAATCAACATTTATTTTTAAAAAATAATTTAAATAAGAATAAGAATAACTATTATTTAATTATATAAAAAAGAACAAAAAAAAGACACCAATTGGTGTCAAAATAATATCTATATGGTCGGAATAATTGGACTTGAACCAACGACCTCTCCGTTATCAGCGGAGTGCTCTAACCAGCTGAGCTATATTCCGAATAACAAAATAATCATATATTTTTTTTGTTATAAATTCAATATTTATCTTAAATTTTGTTTAAATATTAATTATTTTGTACTGATTCTTTTTTAATAGAATCAACTATAAATGTAGATTGTTTAGGATCTCTAGTTACAATTAGTGTGTATTTTTGATTATTAACTGTAGTTGTAACGACTTGAGAAGTAATTAGACCAGATTTTTCTTGTTTAGTTTCACCAAATTCAAACTTATTAAACTTGTCATCATTAAAATGTTTTTCTAAACCAACAGTAAAGTTTGGTTTTTTATTTAGATTATTAATAATGTTGTTTAACAATCCAGTAAATCATTTTAGACTATCTTGATTTTTATCTTTATCACCAGGTACTAATTTATTTGCAAAAAGATCAATTAACGATTTTGAATCTTTTTTCATTCCTTCATTAGTCAATCCTATAATTTCTTTAAATTTATTAGGATTTTCTAAAATAATTGAAAATATATTTTTCTCAACACTTTTTCCATTATTTCACTTGTATTCGTATTTGAAAATGCCTTTTATAAAGTCTTTTAAAGATTCAATTTTTAATCCATAACTATCATTTAATTCTTTTAGTTTTGAACTAGAACCATCTGAAGATGATAGTTCATTTAAAATTTCAGTTATTGATTTATTCATATAATAAGATCCAAAACTTGGTTCATTATCCATTTTAATAAAATCTGATAATTTAATACTAAATAAATTTTGAAGATTTAAATGAACATTACTTGGGAATATATTTCTCAGACTAACAGCTAGTTTTTTAAAGTATGGCAAAATAAACCCTAAAACAGCAGGTATTTGTATATTTAATTTCTTAGACAAGTTATCTATTATATTTTTATCTGTAATTGTTGCAATAGTATCAAAAGTTTGTTCAACATTTTTATCATATATATATTCAAAGAAATTTTCTCCAAGAATTGGAATTAAACTTTTAATACCTACTTTAACTAAAGAAAATGTTGGTTGCTTTTTAATAAAATCTTCTATTTTTTTAGAAATATCATCAAACTTAACAAAATTTTCTAATATTTTTTTAATAATTTCAACTGTTCCATTTGCATTTTTAAACAAAGCTTTTAACAAATCATCTGTAGTTATTTTTTTTAATATTAATGGTATATTTTCTATAATTTTGTCAAAATTATCATTAAGTATTGGTTTGTTAGATATAAACGCATCAATAATTAAATTTATTAAAGATACAAAAACATCAGCTAATCCTTTTTTTAAAAATACATCACTTTCAAAAAAGTTCTTAAGATCTATTTTTTCTATATAAGTTTTAGCAATACTAAAAATTGGATTATCAATCTTTAGATTTTGAAGTTTGATATTAGATAGAGATTCAAATAATATGGCAGTTAAAAAGGTTTGAAGACCATTTAATTTAATTTCTTTTAAAGTTTTATTTCCATTCCCATTAAATTCGAAAAATAAGCTTTTATATTCCTGTGATGTATTATTAGTCCCACCATTACCACTTGTTGAACCGCTATTAGTACTTTCATATTTATACTTGTTTTCTGTATATTTACCTGAAAATAAAATACCAAGAAATTGTCTTAGTCTATAAGCATTTTCTTTTTTATTTGCATTACCTAAATAATAATTCAAAGTATCTAATAAATATTTTAAATTTATAGTAGTTTTTGAATTAGAACCATTAGTAGAAGCGTTATTAAGACTGCTTATTTTTTTATTAGAAGTATTAGAACCATTATTGTTTAGTCCATATGTTTCTTTAATAAAATCAGTATTGCTTTTTTCTTTTTTAAAAATGTTGGTATCATTAATTTTAAAATCATTAGTTCTAGTTTCATCAAATAAACTAAATTGGTATTGTAATAATTGTAGTCCTCTAATTAAGCTGGCAGCCACGCTGATATATCTTTTGATATTATCGGGAATAATTGATTCTCCATTATTAGATAACTCTGAAGAACTAACTGAACTTGCTGAAATATCTATTTTTTTAATTTTTCTTATAAAAGTTTTTGAAGTATCTCATAATTTAACGTTCAAAGAATCTTCAGATTGTTTAATACTATTAGATATTAATTTATAATTTTTGTCTAAAAGACCATTAACACCATCTAAAATATTCAAAAGAGACAAATTCATTAGATCAGATAATTCAAAATCCTTATAAAGATTAATAGCATCAAATAATTCAATATCATTATTTAACTCTTTTAAAAATTTTTCATTAGTAAATATTGAATTTAAAAGTGTTGTTATTAAATCTTTACTTATCTTTAGATTATTTACAAAACTAGAAAATTTAGAATTAATATCTATGTTTTTTGCTAGATCAAGTAATCCTGAAAGTCCAGCACTACTAATGTTTTCTAAAATTAAAGAAATAGCACCACTAATTTGTTCACTAGTTGCCCCAAACAATGATTTTGGTAAAACTGAAGTTAGAAAATCAACATTACTTCCTTTAATACCATCTAAATTGACATTTTGATTATTTTTAATAGTTAAATTTTTTGAAAAATAAGTAGATAATGCATCATCAAAATCAGTTGTTAAAGTTATATTATCTTTATTTTCAGCATTTAACTTATATCTTTTTGCTTGTTCATTAAAGTTTTTATTATTAAAATAAGATTTTAAAAAATCAAAATTATATCCATAAGTATCAGCTAAAACTACTTGTTTTAAAAGAGTAGCTGAAGTAGTTTTAATATTATTTAAAGAATTATTTTTAAGAATAATTGTTGTATCTGTATTTGGTTTTATAGTTGTTGGAGTTGGATTTTTTTTACAAGCTAAAACTGTAGAAAATACACCAGTACTTACTAAAGTCAACGAACTAAAAATAGCAAGTATTTTTCTCATAAAAACCCCTTTTGATCTATAGCAATTATAAAAATTATAACATATTAAAAATATCTTATTTTTGTTACAACAAGCTTAACAAAATAGCATATAAGTTCTTTGACTATATTATTTTATCTTAAATAAAGAAAAAGCAACACAAAATGTGTTGCTCAGAGATTAACGTTTTGAGTATTGAGGTGCTCTACGTGCTCCACGTAGACCATATTTTTTACGTTCTTTAATACGAGCATCACGAGTTAATAACCCTTGATCTCTTAATAATTTTCTATAATCTTCACTAGCTTGAAGTAAAGCTCTAGCAATACCTAATCTAGTTGCTCCAGCTTGACCTGTAAATCCTCCACCAACAACTTTAACAAAAATATCAAAATCTTTTAAAGTGTTAGTTGCTACTAATGGTTGTTCTAAATCTTGAACTAAAGTAGCATAAGGAAAGAATTCTAATGCTGGTTTTTCATTTACTGTAATTAAACCTGAACCAGGAGTTAAAATAACTTGAGCAACTGAAGATTTTCTTCTTCCAGTTCCTCTATAAATAACTTTATCTTTAAACATTATTTAACATCTCCTTTTTTAGTTTGGATTTCTAAAACTTCAGGTTTTTGTGCAGCAAATGGGTGTTCTGAACCTTTAAATACATGTAAAGCTCTGTATTGGTTTGAACCTTGAACGTTTTTTGGAAGCATTAATCTAATAGCTCTTTCTAAAATCTTAGTAGGATCTAGTTCTCTTTGAACTGATACACTTCTTTTTTTCAATCCACCTGGGTGCATTGAGTGTTGATAGTAGAATTTATTAGATTCTTTTTTACCAGAAAAAATTGCTTTTTCAGCATTAATTACAATAACGTGATCTCCATTATTAATGTGTGGAGTGAAATCAACTTTGTGTTTTCCTCTTAATACAAGAGCAACTTGAGTTGCTAATCTACCCACAGTTTTATTTTCTGCATCAACAATGTATCATTTTTTATTAATGTCTTTTGCAGAAATCATTGTAGTTTGTTTCATTTTTGCTAACTTCCTTTAATTGACTTGTCCGGGGTCTTTAAAGTGTGATAAGCAATATATATTATATAGAAATGTCATAACCTTATCAACATAACACACTTTTAAAAAGATAAATATTTACATTTAAATTAATAATCAAATTCACTAACTTCATCTACAGTATCTAATATATTTTTATTAAACTTTGGTAGTTTATTTTTATCTAAATTTATGTTTTCTTTAAATCCAGTTGCATTAGTTACTTTATCAACTTTTCAAGAACTTAGATTCTGATCAAAACTTGTTGCATTAGAAAACATACCTTCCATATTTTCTACATTATCTGTATTTCAATTTGAAATATTTTGATTAAACATATATGCTTCTTTAAACATTTTAGACATATCAGTTACATTTTTTGTATTTCAATTATTTAGATTTTGGTTAAACTTAACTGCTGATCAAAACATTTTACTTGTATTTTTTAAACTAGTAATTTTTCAATTATTTAAATTCTGGTTAAAACTAAAAGCACCTTCAAACATAGATTCACTTGTTTGTAGTTTTTCTACATTTCAATTATTTAAATTTTGATTAAACTTTTTAGCATCTTTAAACATCTCACTTGCATCAATGATATTAGAAGTATTTCATTTATCTAAATTTTCTATTTTAATTGCATTTGATTCATAAAAAGCACTTTTAAGTGAAGTAATTTTTAATGGTAGATGCTTTGGTACTTTTATTGTTAAATTACTTATTTGATCTAAAATAATTTGATTAGTTAAATCATCTTTTTTATAACCTAATTGAATAACTTCAGTTTTATTATTGTTATAAATAGTTTCAACTTTATTTTTTAAAACTTTATCTAAATAAAAACTCACAACTTTTTTATTAACAATAAAATCTATTTTATTTTTATTACCAATATTATCTTCAACTAATAAATTATTCTTTTTATTAATATCTTTTAATTGTACATCCTTAATATTTAAATCATTTGCATAAATTTTTATTTGATCTAAAACATCATTATGTGAATGAAAAGTTGAAAAAGAACTTTTATAATCTTTAAAAATTTGGTTTAAATTATTAATATTTTTATTATCAGTTTTACTAGTACAACTAATAACAAATAAACTACTTATTGATAAACTTAAAAAACTAGTTAATTTTATTATTTTCATATTCCACCTATAAACACTTTACTAATTCAATTATTAAAAAACTATTTACTTTTAATTACACAGCACTTAATAATAACATAAAAAATTAAATATTAATACTCTATTTTAAAATTTGTTAACTAAAACTTAAACAAATAAAAATCTTGTCTATTAGACATGATTTTCTAAACATCAGTATCTTTTAAAGTTAATGTTGCATCAGTTTTATAAATTGAGTTAAAGCCAACTATTAAAGTAATTAAATAAATTCCACTAACTGCAAAAATAACTGCAAATGGTAATCAAATTGGAAAAATAATTGGAAGAACAAAAATAGGATATAATGACTTAATTGTTCAAACAAATATAAACCATCCACTAATAAATCCAACTACTAACATATTAGCAATTACTATAAAATACATTCCTAATATATTTTCTGTAATGTATTTATTTGAATATCCTAAAACTTTTAAAGTAGCAATGAACCTAATATTATCTGAAATGATTAATGAAGTAGTTAATAAAATAATTACAAATACAATCATTAATATTGTAATAATTGCTAAAACTAAAGCTAACATTACTAAATTAGATATTTGATCTAGTATTTGTTTTGTGATTTTAATTGGAGTAATTGTTTGAATTACACCTTCTCCAATTCCATCATAAATCATCTTATTTTCTAAATGCTGACCATTTAAACTAACAGGGTTATAATCAGCTATTTTTGAATAAGTTGAAACTATTGTATCTAAATTACCAATATCTTGACTTTTTGAATATTTATAATTAAAAATTGGAAATTGGTTATCAAATATTTGAAGAACTTTTTTTGCTACATTATGTTTTTTATGATTCTTATTATTAATAAATTCTTGAACAAATTGATCATAAGTATAATCAGTTAAAGATTTATCTAATGTATCATTTAAAACAACTTTAGCATCATTAGAAGCAAAAGTTTTATTTCATTGAGGTGCAAAAATATCAGATCATCATATATTTTTATTTTGTTTATAGTTTAAAATTTCTTGAGCATCATTTTCTTTAATTCAAGCAGTAGGTATGTTATATCCATTATGAACTCCAACTATTTTAAACTCTTTAATTTGATTTTTAGTTTTAAGTTGAATTTTATTATCTAAATAATCTTGATAATAACTAGTAACATCAGATAAACTAAATAAATCAAAGCCTAGTTTTAATTCACTACTATTAGTTTTTACTTTTAAATTATTAGTACTAATTTGAGAACGTTGAATAAAACTATCATAGTTTTTGTTTTGTTTCATAGATCAATCTGTTGATTTAAAACTAGTAGTTTTATTATTTTGAGTATGTAAAAGTTCATTTTGTAATACATTTAAACTAATAGTATCATTAGTTTTTAAATTTAGTCTTTTTGCAATAGTTTGATTAATTACTATACTATTAGTATCTAATTCAAATAACTTTTTAATTAAATCAGTTTTATTTTCATCATATAAATCAATATAATCGTGATTATTTTGTATTCCATAAATTTTAAATGAATGTTTATCATCTAATGTTTTTACATTTAATAAAGTTCCTAATTGTTCATATTCTTTATTAAAAGGAGCTAGATTAAACCCTAAAGTATAATCTTTATCACTATTATATGAAATCTTTAGATTTTGTTTTACAAAATAAGGAGCACGGGAATAAGCTGCTTGAATTAATGCTTGATCATCTCTTTTATAAAACATTACACTAAATCATAAAACAAGTTTAGCAACTATATCTTTTAGATCATTTTCATTATATTTTTTATTAATAAAATCAGAAGCTGAAATATCTAAAAACTTATCTGATTTAGAATCTAGTTTATTTCACTTATTATCTAGTATATGATATAAACCTAAACTAGATTTACTATTTGTTAGTTTAAATTGACTAGCTATGTTTTGTTTAAAAGTATTTTCAGATAAACTAGATTTACTTGTTGATAAAATATCATCATTTAAAACATCATCATAAGCTTTAATTCTTAGTTTGTTTTGATCTTTATTTGAATCATTAAATTTATTAATTCTTGAATCTTCACTATCTTTTAAATTAAAACTATTAATATAATTTCTATTAATTGCTAAACCAATACTATTAGTATAAGTAGCATAAAATTGTTGTAAATATTTAAATTGTTCTAATAAAGTTTGATCAGATTTAGTTTGTTTTAGATTTTCTAATAAATTAATATAATCAGGTCAATTTTTTAATAATAAAAAGTTAATTGAACTAGGTGCTGCTGATAGACTTGAAATGTATTTAAAATACTGTTTTGTTAAAGCAATATCTTGAGCTTGTAATAACTTAGTATTTGCTAAAGCTAATTGAATTGAATCTAATTCTTTTTTATCTTCTAAATTAATATCTAAACTATAATAAGCATTATTATAAGTTTGATTTAAATAATCTTTAATAATAGTTTGTAAATCATATTGATCATTTTTAGTAGGTAAAGATGTAGCTAAATACTTATTATTATTTTTAATTACATTATATGTATCATTTGATTTTTTATCTGGATTAAAAACTCTTATAAAAGAAAATGGGTTGTTATAAGTTGGTTGATTATATTCAACTACTTGGTTATATTTAACTCCATTATATGCATAAATCTTATTATTTTTTAACAGATTTGGTGAAACAAATGAAATTGTAAATAACATAGTAGCTATTAAAACAACAAATCCAACTCCAGTTAATTTTGATCCAGAACTAACTAATAAAGCTGCTCTTAGTTTGTGATTAAATTTTCTTTTACTTGAGATTTTTTTAATTAAACTACCTAGTTTTGAAATCTTTTTAGCATTTCTATTTTCTAATAGATTAATTGCTCCTTTTTTCATAATTAAATAAGCAATTAAAAAAGAAATTGCTGAAATAATTAATCACATAAAGATTAAATTATTTAAAAGTCCAATTCAATCAAAACTAAAAACACCATAATCTAAACTAAAGTAATTAGAAAATCTATTAATAATAATTACTGAAATTAAACAAGATAAAATATATCCTAAAATTCCACCAACTATACTTGTAAAAAAAGGCATCATCACATAGTTAAACACCATCTGACGCTTTTTATAACCAATCGCTCTCATTGTTCCAATCTGACCACGAGAGTTTAAAATTTGTTTTTTAGTAATTAAAAAAGTAGTATATAAAACAACACTAATTACAGCTAATAAAACTATAAGTGCATATATGTTATAAGCATTAATTGTTTTATCAATTACACTAGTTCTTGAATTAAATCTATAATTTGGATCTTCTAATTTATAAATTCATTTAGTATCTAATTTTTTATTAATTAGTTGATTAAAGTATTGATTCATTCATTCAACTATTTCATCACTAATATCATTATTTGTTTGTAGTGAATAAAAAGATTCTCATTCATTATTAGAACTTACAACTAATTTTGCACTAGTTGAATCATAACGATAAAATCCATCATTTTGTTTAATTAATCCAAATCTTAATGGATCAACATAAACAATTCCTTCACTTAAACGGTTTGGAATTGGTGAATAAGAATTAATTGTTGGGAAAATAAAATCAGCAGAATTTGCAAAACCAACTACTTGATATCAATCAAAACTTCCTGCATATTTAATCTGATAAACACCATTACTATCAGTTAAACCTTGCTTTGTAATTTTATTAATATCTTCAAATTGTTGTTTTGTTGTAGTTTTATTTTCAAGTGAATTAACTAATAATTGATCTCCTAAAACATCTTTTTGAAATCTAATAATATCATTGATTTTAATATTATGTTTTTTTGCATAAATTGGATCAATTACAACTTCTTTTTCTGATCTAATATCTCTACCTTTACTAATTACTAGTTGATCTACTTTATTATTAGTTAGATATTGTTTAGAAACAGCTTTTAAAGTTTGTAAATTATTTAAAGATTTAACTTGTTTAAATTCGCGTGATTCAGTTCTAGATCAATCAAATTTAAAACTATATCTAGAATACAACTTATCATTTAAACGATTAATGTATTGTTGTTGAGCTTGGATCTGGTTATTAGAAGTAGTTAGACTATTTGGTAAACTTTCATAAGGATCTAATTTTAAAACTAGATTATGTTGATTTGAATTAGTAATTAGATCATCATATTTATCTAAAACTCTTGAGTTAATTGCAGAAATTAAAGACATAATTAAACTCATAATCATTACTAATAAAACTAAACCAAATAATTGTGATTTATATTTAAAAGAATTTTTTAAAGAGTTTTTTAAAATTAATCCTAGTCATCTATTTTTTTTATACCTAGTTTTCATAATTATTCTTTCTAGTTTGTTTTTCTAATAACACACTTATTTTTATTATATCAATATAGTAAAAAAACACCATTTTTGTTACAACTAACAAATTAGGTGATTTAAATTTTATTAAATTCTATTTTTTCTAACACTAATCCTTTAGCATCAATTATAAAAGGAGTTTTTTTACCAATTCCTTGTAACATTAAAACTAAAGTATCAATTGTGATTTTGTGATTTAAATAAGCATTTAAACAATTTGCAATAATGATTCTAATTTGATATCTAATAAAACCAGTAGCTTTAAATTGAATCACAACTTTATTATTAATTCTTAAAACTTTAATATCATCAATACTTCTTTTTGTTTGATATTGATCTATTTCATTTTCTTTTAATCCAGAAAATAATTTAAATTCATGAAAACCTATAAAAAGGTTAAAAATATTTTGTAGCTTTATAATATCTATTTTTTGATGAGTTCAAAAATATTCATACCTATTAGTAAAAATATCAAATTTATCATCATTAATATAATAGTTATAAATCTTATATTTAACTTCTCTTATATTAAAATCTGGATCAACAAATTTAGCATCTAAAATTCTAATATCACTAGGTAAAGCTTTATTAATTGCTTTAATAAATTTTTCTAAAATAGGAGTAAAGTAAATAATTAATAATACTTTTTGATCTAAAGCATGTACATTAGCATCAGTTTTGCTTGCTCCAATTGTTTTAAATTCTTTAGTTTTAATAACTTTTTTAATAGCCTTATTTAAAGTAGTTTGTATACTTATTGAATTAGTTTGATTAATTCATCCATGATAATTACTACCATCATAACATAAAGTTAGTAATATACCTGTTTTCATTTTAATATGCTACTAGTGAATCAACATGACTAATATGTCAATTAGTAAATATACCACTTGGATTTGAACCATAAACCATCATAAATATAGCTAAACCAATACCTAAAATAAATAATATTACATCAGCAGTTCGTAGTTTAAATTGTACAAATCTAGTTCTTGAAGCATTTGGATCATAACCTCTAGCATCCATTGCATAAGCTAGATCTTCAGCTTTTTGAAATGATGAAACTAATAAAGGAATAATTAGTGAGGTTAAACTTTTAACTTTATCTTTAAACTTACCGTTTTTAATATCAATTCCTCTACTTGCTTGAGCTTTCATAATTCTTCCAGCTTCATCAATTAAAGTTGGAATCATACGTAAAGCAATTGAAATAATCATTGAAAGTATATAAACTGGGGCTTTTATTAATCTTAATGGTGTTAATAAATCTTCAATAGCTAAAGTAAGTTGTAATGAAGGAGTTGTTCCTGTTAGTATACAAGTTAAAGTAATCATTAAATAAATTCTCATACCCATTACTAAAGCACTATATAAAGCTTTTTCACTAAATCAAAAGACTTTTCAATTAAAGAAGTATCCTATAGGTTGTAAGTTTTTTATTCCACCATGTATTGTTTGATTTATTTTATTAACAGCATCAACATCTAATTGACCTACAATTGCTTGATTAGTTTTATTTCAAAAAATTTGATTTGGATGAGTTTTTATTCATTCTGTAATTTGTTCAACAGCATTATTTGAAGGATGAATAAAGAAAAAGTTCATTATTACAATAATTGCAAAAATAAAAGTAACAGGAATAAATAATCTAGCTAACATTTTAAAGCTTAATTGACTTAAAGCAAAAAGACCAATAATAATTCCACTAATTATTAAATATCCAGTAAGACCAATAGGGAAAAATACAGAAACAATTAAAACTATAATCATAAATAGTTTTAATCTTGGATCCATTTTATGTATTAATGAATTTTTAGGAATATATCTACCAAAAGTAATTCTCATATTAGTCCTTTCTATTTTAAAACTTTAGCTAATTCATCAGCAAAGTCTTCAATAGTTCTGATCTTTTTATTTAATAAGTCAATACCTTTATTTTTTAACTTGTACATTAGTTGATAAAGTTTAGGGGGATCAATTTCTATTTTTGTTAATAACTCCATATTTGAAAATATTTCAAAAGGAGTACCTATAGCAATTACTTTTCCTTCATGCATAACAATTACTTCATCAGCAATTCTTAATACTTGATCCATATTATGAGTAACCATAATAATACGTTTTTTATATTCTTTATTTAATCTTTCAAATAAATTAATAAAGTCTTCTTCTCCTTTAGGATCTAATCCTCCAGTTGGTTCATCTAAAACTAAAGTATTACCATCCATAGCAATAATTCCAGCTAAAGCAACACGTCTTTTTTGACCTCCAGATAATTCAAAAGGAGAGCGTTTTACATAATCTTCAGGTAATTGCACTAGTTTTAAAAGTTCAGGAACTTTTTTATATGCATCATGTTTATTTTCACCTAAATTAACTGGACCAAAAGCAATATCTTTTTCAATAGTTTCTTGAAATAATTGATATTCAGGAAATTGGAAAACTAAACCAATTTCTTTTCTTAAACGTTTAACTTCTTTAATTTTTTTAGTGTTTGCTGGAATAGAATAATCTCCAACAATAGTTTGACCAGTTTCAGAAATAATTAATCCATTTGTTAATTGAATCATTGTTGATTTTCCAGAACCAGTAGTACCTATTACACAAGTAACTTTATTTTTTTTAAATGTTAAACTAGTATTATTTAAAGCTCTAAATTCAAAAGGGGTTTTTTTAGCATATGTATATGAGACATTATCTAAAATAATGTCTTTTGAAAAATCTATATTTTCTAAATTTTTATTAGTTTTTTTATCTACTTTTTGCATATTTGTTCTACCAGTTCATCTATATTTTGCGTACTTGCTATTTTAATCCCTTTTTTTTCTAATTCTTCTCTAACCAAACCAACAAAAGGAACATCTAGTTGAATGTTTCTTAAAAACTCTTTATCTTCAACTATATCTAAAGGCTTAGCTACTCTTACTAGTTTACCGTGATCTAGAACTATTACTTTATCAGCATTTAAAATTTCATCCATATCATGAGTAATAGATAAAATAGTTTTAGTTCTAGTTTCTCTTAGTTGAACCATAATTTCTTTAATTTCTCTTTTTCCTTTTGGATCTAACATACTAGTTGCTTCATCAAAAATCATAATATCTGGATCTAAAGCTAAAGTTGAAGCAATAGCAACTCTTTGTTTTTGTCCACCACTTAAGTTTAATGGTTCTTTTTTTAAAGCTCATTCCATACCAACTTTTTTAGCTGAATCTAAAATAATATCTGGCATTTTTTTAGGATCAATTCTTTTATTTTCTAATCCAAAAGCAATATCAGCTTCAACAGTTGAACCAATAAACTGATTATCTGGATTTTGAAAAACTATTCCTAAAAATTTTCTAGCTTGTTCAATGTTATGTTCATCAACAACATTTCCAAAGATTTTAATTTCACCTTGTTGAGCATTTAAAACACCAATTAGAATTTTAGAAATAGTTGATTTACCAGAACCATTATGACCAATAATAGTTACATATTCACCTTTATTAATAGTAAATGAAACATCATCAATCGCATTAGGAAACTCAGGACCATATTTAAAAAATAAATGGTTAATTTCAATAGCAATATCTGAAAGTTTTTTAAGTTTAATACTTTTTCCTTGACCATTAATAACTTCTTTTAGTTGTAATAGCATGTTTTTTGCAATTTCAACTTCAGTTTTTGCTTTATTAATATCATCTTGATTGTTTGTAGATTTAATTTTTTTATATAAGCTTTCAGCTAGTTTTACGTTTTGTTTAAAAAGTTTAGTAGTTGCTGATAATTTTTTAATTTCGTTTTTAACTTGACTTTGTTGTTTTCTAATGTTTTGTTTTTCTAGTTTATCAATAGTATCTTGGCGAATTAAGTTAATATATTGGTTGTTTAAATCGTTTAATTTAACAAAATAATTATTAAGAGAATTAATAGTTGCTTCTAGATCATCTTGAGATATTTTTTTAGAATTAAACTCTTCAAAAACTGCTAAATTATCCATTTAAAAGCCCCGCTTCTATTTGTTCATTATAATAATTATAAATTAAAAAGTATTTAAAAAAATAATAGAAATAAAAAAATAAGGTGCAATGACCTTATTAATTTGAGACTAGATTAATTTAATGATAACCATAGGTGCATTATCACCTTTACGGTTGTCTAATTTTAAAATACTTGTGTAACCACCATTTCGATTTTCATATTTTTTAGCTAATTTATTGAACAATTTTTGTAATGCTGTTTCTTTTTTATCAGCATCAATATCTCTTAATCAACTAGCAGCTTGACGTCTTGAATGTAAGTCACCGCGTTTAGCTAATGTAATCATATGATCCAAATGTCTTCTTAATTCTTTTGCTCTTGTTTGAGTAACTTCTAAACTTTCATTAATGATTAATTCAGTAGTTAAATTACGCATTAAAGAAGTTCTTCAAGCAGTATTTTGGCCACGTTTTTGAATGTATGACATAAGTTTTTACCTCCTATTATTATGATTGTCTGAATGCTAATCCTAATGAAGCAACTTTATCTTTGATTTCTTTTAATGACTTACGACCTAGATTTCTAATTGAACCTATTTCATCTTCATTTTTAGTAACTAATTCTCTTAATGTGTTTATTCCAGCACGTTTTAAGCAATTTAAACTTCTTTGAGTAAAATCTAATTCTTCAACAGTTCTATCTAATTCTTTATCATCAGTTTGGTTAGTTCCAATAACTTCTAACACACTAATTTCACGATTTAAATCAATAAAGAATTCTAAATGAGCAACTAGAATTCTTGAAGCAATACTAATAGCTTCAATTGCAGTAATTGAACCATCAGTTGTTACTTCTAATTCTAATTTTTCAAGATCAATAGCTCTTCCAATTTTTGCTGAATCAACATTATATGCAACTTTTATAATTGGTGAATAGTTTGAATCAATTGTGATCATTCCTGGTTCAATATTTTTTTCATTTTTATTATCTTTAAATGTTTTATAACCACGTGAATTTTTAGCATATAATACTAAATCTAAAACTCCACCTTCACTAATAGTTGCTATTAATAAATCTTTATTTAAAACTTCTACACCAGCAGGTACATCTAAATCACCAGCATAAACTGGTCCTTGGATATCTGAACGAATTCTTAGTTGTACTACTTCATCATCACTATACATAGAAGTATCAATTTTTAAAACCAATTGCTTAATATTTAAAATAATTTTTGTAACGTTTTCAATAATTCCTGGAATTGAAGTAAATTCATGAGTTGCCCCAGCAATTTTTATCGCATAAACACTTGCTCCGGGAGTTGCTGCTAATAAAGTTCTTCTAATTGCATTACCTAAAGTTGTACCAAATCCTCTTTCTAAAGGCGATACACTAAATTTTCCGTAATTTTTATCTTGTCCTTCTTTTAAAAGAATAAATTCTGGTCTCACAAATTGTTTCATAAATTAACCTCTTGGGCGTTTTCTTGGACGCACTCCGTTATGTGGAATTGGTGTAGTGTCTTTAATTGATGTAATTTCTAAACCAGCCATTTGTAATGCTCTAATTGCAGCATCACGTCCTGGTCCAGGCCCTTTAACTTCAACAGATACAGTTTTAACACCGTTATCCATAGCACCTTTAGCAGCAGCTTCAGAAATTAATTGAGCTGCATAAGGTGTAGATTTCTTAGAACCTTTAAATCCTATTGCTCCCGCACTAGATCAAGAAAGAACGTTTCCTTTTTCATCACTAACTGTAACAATTGTGTTGTTAAAAGTAGAATGAATATGTGCAATGCCTTTAGGAATATTTTTCTTAATTTTTTTCTTAGCTTGTGGTTTTGGATTTGCCATGATTTTTTCCTCTTCTTTCTACTTTCTATTTTTTCTTATTAGCTACAGTTTTTCTTGGACCTTTAACAGTTCTTGCGTTAGTTTTTGAAGATTGTCCTCTAACAGGTAACCCTTTACGGTGTCTTAGTCCTCTGTAACTTCCAATTTCCATTAAACGTTTAATGTTTAATGATACTTCTCTACGTAATTCTCCTTCAGTTTTGTATTTTGAGATTTCCATAGAAATATTTTTAATTTGTTCTTCTGTTAAATCTTTTACTCTAATATCTTCAGAAATGTTTAATGTTTTTAAAACACTTTGAGCAGTTGGTAGCCCTATTCCATAAATATATGTTAAAGAAACAACAACTCTTTTATTATTTGGGATTTCTACTCCACTAATACGAGCCATATTCTAGGTATCCTTTCTAATTATTAATTAAACTCTTAACCTTGTCTTTGCTTGTGTTTTGGAGTAACACAAATGATCATTACACGGCCTTTACGTCTAATTACACGGCATTTGTCACAAATTTGCTTGACTGATGATCTAACTTTCATCTTTAAAACCTCCGTATTTTTTAAAAAAACAATATTAAAAAATTAAATTGTTTTTATAATTACTTATTAATTTTTCTATAAGTAATTCTTCCACGTGTCATATCATATGGTGAAATTACAATAGTTACTTTATCTCCAGGTAAAATGCGGATGTAATGCATGCGGATTTTACCTGACACGTGGGCATTAATAACTACTCCATTTTCTAATTTCACTTTAAATTGGGCATTAGGTAATACTTCAACAACAGTGCCTTCGAATTCCATTTCTGTTTCTTTAGCCATCTATAATGCACCTATCTTTCTTCTTTTGTTAGTACTTCACAACCATCTTTTGTAATTAAAATTGTATGTTCAAAATGAGCTGTCATACTATGATCAGCTGAATACACTGTTCATTTATCATCTGCAAGTTTAGTTTTATAAGTTCCCATTTGAACCATAGGTTCAATACAAATAACCATATTTTCTTGTAATCTAATTCCAGTATTTGCTATTCCATAATTTGGAATATAAGGATCTTCATGTAAATTTAAACCAATTCCATGACCAGTATAATCTCTAGGAACACTAAAATTATGTGATTCAACATAAGTTTGAATAATTGAACCAATTGTTCCAATTCTTATTCCAGGTTTTAGTTCAGCAATTGCAAGTTCTAGTGCTTTTTCAGTGACCGATATAAGTATATCATTTTTTTTGTCTTTTGCAACTCCACACACCATAGTAAAAGCACTATCTGCATGTCATTTTTCATACATACATCCAGCATCAATACTTACAATATCACCATCTAATAAAACACGATCTCTAGGGATTCCATGAATTAGTTGATCGTTAATAGAAATACAAATAGTTTTTGGAAAACCTTGATAATTTTTAAAATTAGATTCACATCCATTTTGTTTAATAAACTCTTCAAATGCTTTATCTAAATCTAAACAATTAACACCAGGTTTAATCATAGATTTTAATAAATTTAATCCTTTAGCTAAAACTTGTCCAGCTATTTTCATTTTTTTAATTTGTTCTTGATTTTTAATTGTAATCATTAAAATTTCAACTCTCCTTTAATGTAATTAAAAACTTGTTCAGCTGATAAATCATCTGCTTTAATTTCAATAAATTTTGAATTAGTTTTATAATAGTCAATTAAAGGTAAAGTTTGGTCTGTATAAGTTTGTAATCTTATTTTAACTTTATCTAAACTATCATCACTTCTTTTAACTAATTTAGTATTATCAAAATCACAAAGATTATCATTTTTTGGTTTTCTAGTTTCTAGATTAAAACTAGCTTTACATACTGGACATACTAATCTATTTGTAATTCTTTTAATTAAAATCTCATGATTTACATCAATATAAAAAACATAATCAATTTTTTTATTATATTGTTCTAACATTTTTTCTAAACTTTTAGCTTGTTCTAAAGTTCTAGGATATCCATCAAAAATTAATTTGTCATTTGAATGAGTTAAAAATTGGTCAACAATTTTATTAACTATTTCATCTGGGACATATTTTCCAGCATTCATATATTCTTGACATTTTAACCCCAAACTAGTATTTAATGAAATCTCTTTTCTCATTAAATCACCAGTTGAAACTTGAATAAAATCTAATTTATTAACAAGTTGTTCTGCTTGTGTACCTTTACCACAACCAGGCGCTCCTAATAGCATAATATTCATAAATAAAGTTCCTTTTTTATAGCACTATAAATGTATTTTATAATAATCTAAATTCTAAATAAAATAAGCAAATAAAATACTTAAGTTTAATAGTAAATTACTATAAATTAAAAAAGGCAAACTGCCTTTTTTATCAAATATGAGATGTTTTATTCTTATTAGTATTATCAGTGAATTTTTCTTTTTTCTTTTCAATAAAGTTTTGTTGAATAATTCTTCCTTTTAATTGTTGAACAGTTTGAATAGCAACTGAAATACAAATAATTAATCCAGTTCCACCAATTGCAAGATTTGATGGAAGTTGTGTTAATTTTGAAATTACATAAGGTAATAATGCAATAATTGCTAAAAATATTGATCCAACAACAGAAAGTCGATTAATTATTCCTGTTAGATATTTTGTTGTATCTTTTCCTGGTTTAATTCCTGGAATAAATGTTCCAGATTTTTGAAAGTTTTCAGCAATTTTTTCAGGATTGATTTGTACTTGAGAATATAAGAATGTAAATAAAACAATTAATATTCCAAATATAGAAATTCCTCACCAAGTATTAAATGATAAATAGTCTCTTGTAAATGCTACAAAACCACTATCTGGATTTACTGCTTCTATAATTTGAGAAATAGTAACTGGTGTTGAAATAATTGCTGAAGCAAAAATAACAGGAATAACTCCAGCATTATTAAGTTTTAAAGGTAAATATGGAGTATGTTCATTTGAATCAGTTAATCCTGATCCAGTTTGTTGGATTGGGATTTTTCTTTCAGCTTCATTCATAATTACAACTGATAATATAACTAGTAAAAACACACTAATATATATCATAAAGTTTAATAATCCTGAAAAAAAGATATTTGCTTCTTCACCAGAATTTGATACTCAATATTCAAATGTTGCTTTTAAATTAGTTGGCATTGAAATAATAATTCCTATAAAAATTACTATTGAAATACCATTACCAATTCCTTTTATAGTAATTTGATCAGCAATTCATAACATGAAAAATGAACCACCTAACATTACTAAAGGTATTAAAATATAATAAAATGCCGAATTTGCAATTACATTAGTACTATCTCATCCTGGAACAATTAAACCTTGACTTGATAAAGTAAATATCGTAGCTTCAGCTTGCATTAATGCAAACGGAATCATAATAATTTTTGTTAATTTATCAAGTTTTTTTCTTCCTCTTTCTCCAGATTTAGATCATCTTGTTAAAACAGGAATTACATCAGTTGATAAAAGTTGCACAATAATTGAAGCAGTAATATATGGAGAGACTCCTAAAGCTAGTATTGAAAATCTTCCTATACTTCCTCCACCTAAAGTTGAAAGTAGCTGAAAGAATTGAATTCTGCTTGAATCTGTTGCAAATCTTTTATCTAATGTTACACCAGGAACAGTTATATAAACACCAAGTCTAATAATAATAAGAGCTAATAATGTAAAAAGAATTCTAAGAATTAAATCTTTGTTTTTTGTAAAAAAATTAGATTTAGTAAGATTATTCTTTTTAGTAGATGATTTAAAAGTCAATTTTTTATCACCTTTATTAGTAGGTTTTTTAAAAACCATTAAATCACCTCTACTTTTCCTCCCAATTTCTCAATAGCATCTTTAGCTGCTTTTGAGATCTTGTTTACTTTAACATCAACTTTTTTAGTTAATGATCCATTAGCTAGTATTTTAACTAATACTGAACTATTTTTAATAATTTTACTATTAATTAAGCTTTCGTGATCAACTTTTTCTAATCCTAAAGTTTCTAAATCACTTAAGTTTAAAATAGTGTATTGTTTTTGGTTTAATGAAGTAAATCCAACTTTTGGAAGTCTTCTAAATAATGGTGTTTGACCACCTTCAAATCCAGGACGAACTCCTCCACCTGAACGAGAATTTTGTCCCTTATGTCCTCTAGTAGCTGTTTTTCCTTTTCCAGAAGCCATACCTCTACCCACTATAGTAGCTTTAGTTTTGCTACCTGGTGTGTATTTTAATTCATTTAATTTCATACTATGACTCTTTCTATTATTCAGCTTTACTTTCAGATTCATTATTAGTCATAACTTCAGTTACAACTTCTTGATTTTCAACTTTTTTAGCTACTTTTTTAGCTGGTTTAGCTTTTTTTTCAACACTTTTAACTTCATTAACTTGTTGTTTTTCAACAACTACAGCTTTTGGTTTTTCAAAAGTTTTACCATATCTTAATTCATGAACTCTTTTTAGAGTTTGCATAGAACTTAAACCTTCAAAAGTTGCTCTAATCATATTAATTGCATTATTGCTTCCTAATGATTTAGCATAAACATCTGAAATTCCTGCTAATTCAATAACCGCACGAGCTGGTCCACCAGCAATAATACCTGTTCCTACTTTAGCAGGTTTGATTAAAATTTTACCTGCTCCAAAAGTACCTAAAACTTCATGAGGAACTGTTGTGTTTCTTAAAGTAACACTTACTAAGTTTTTCTTAGCTTCTTTAATTGCTTTTTTAATTGCTTCAGGAACTTCGTTAGCTTTTCCAGTTCCCATTCCAACTAAACCTTTTTTGTTTCCAACAACTACAACTGCTGCAAATCTAAAATGACGTCCACCTTTAGTTACTTTTGTAACACGTCTAATTGTTACAACTTTTTCTTCAAATTCGTCTTTTACTTGTTTTGCTTTAACACTTGGTCTTTGTTTTCTTTCAAATTTTTTAGGTTCTTTAACTTGAGTAGAAGCTTTTTCAACATTAGAATTCATTTCTGATGAGGTTTCTACTACATTCATTTCTTCAGTCATAATCTCTTCTACCCTTTCTTAAAATTTCAATCCATTTTCTCTTGCTTTTTCAGCAAATGCTTTTATTTTACCGTGATATAAATACCCATTACGGTCAAATACCACTTGATTAATGTTTGCTGCTAAAGCTTTTTTAGCAATTTCTTCAGCAACTTTTTCTGCAGCTAAAGTATTTGATTTACTTTGTAAATCCATTTTTAAAGTAGAAGCTGATACTAATGTAACTCCTTTAGTATCATCAATAATTTGAGCATAGAAATTAGTATTTGATTTAAATACATTTAATCTAGGTCTTTCAGCAGTACCAACAACTTTTTGTCTTACTCTGAAATGTCTACGTTTTCTAGCTTCAGTTTTAGTAAATTTCATACTTAGTAATCCCTAAGCTCTGGTACTATTTACCAGCTGCTTTCCCTTCTTTTCTAATAATAGTTTCATTTTTGTATTTAATTCCTTTACCTTTGTATGGTTCAGGTTTTCTATATGCTCTAATATTTGCTGCTACTTGACCAACTAATTGTTTATCAATTCCAGTAATAAGTAATTCAGTTGGTTTAACTGCTTGAATTAATACACCGTTTGGAATTTCAAATTCAACTGGATGTGAATAACCTAAGCTTAAGTTTAATTTTGAACCATTAACTGCTGCTTTATACCCAACCCCAGTAATTTGTAATTCTTTTTTAAACCCTTCACTAACTCCAACTAACATACCTTGTAGTAATGAATTAGTAGTTCCGTGTAATTGTTTTGTATGTTTTTGTTCATTTAATCTTTTAGTGATTAATTTATTTTCTTCAACTTCAATTTTGATTAAAGGTGAAAATTGTTTTGATAAAGTTCCTTTAGATCCTGTAATTGTTACTAAATTGTTTTCTGCTATTTTAACTTCAACACCATTTGGAATTTGTAATAATCTATTACCTATACGAGACATATTTAAGTTCTCCTATTATCAAATAAATGCTAGAACTTCTCCACCAGCATTAGCTAGTCGAGCTTTTTTTCCAGTCATTATTCCTTGTGATGTTGAAACAATTGAGATACCTAATCCGTTTAATACTTGTGGGATTTCATTAGCTTGTGCATAAACTCTTAAACCTGGTTTAGAAATTTTCTTTAATCCTTGAATTACTCTAGTTTTTCCTTGGTATTTTAATTCGATATTAATAGTTTTTTTAACATCACCTTCAACAGTAAAGTCTGAAATGAATCCTTCTTCTTTTAAAATTCTTGCTATTTCTAGTTTTACTTTGCTTGATGGAACACTTACAGTTTTTAAGTATCTTTGATTAGCATTTCTAATTCTAGTTAGCATATCTGCAATAACATCTGTTGTCATACTTTTGAATCCTTTCTCTTTCTATCATGAAGCTTTTTTAATACCAGGAATTTGTCCTTCATAAGCAAATTTTCTAAAACATAAACGGCAGATTCCGAATTTCTTTAGCACAGCATGAGGTCTTCCACAATGATTACAACGTGTGTAATTTCTAACATTAAACTTTTGGTGTTTAGCTTGTTTAACTTTTAATGATTTTTTAGCCATTATAATATCTCCCTTGTTCTACTTTTCAAATGGCATTCCTATTTTTTGTAGTAATGCAAATGCTTCTTTATTTGTTTTAGCAGAAGTTACAATAGTAATATCCATACCACGTAATCTAATAACTTTATCATAATCTACTTCTGGGAAAATAATTTGTTCTTTAATTCCAGTTGTAAAGTTTCCAAATCCATCAAATGAAGTTTTTGAAACTCCTCTAAAGTCACGTACACGTGGTAAAGCAACGTTAATTAACTTATCTAAAAAGTCATACATTTTTTTACCTCTTAAAGTAACTTTAGCACCAATTGCCATACCTTCTCTTAATTTAAATACGGCTAGTGATTTTTTAGCTTTTGTAACAATTGGTTTTTGTCCAGATAATTTTTCTAATTCAGATATAGCTGCATCTAATTTTTTAGGATCTGTTGTAGCATCTCCTACACCCATGTTAATTACAACTTTTTGGATTTTTGGAACTTGCATTATTGATTTGTAATTTAGTTCTTTAAATAATTCAGGAACAATTTGATTTTTGTATTTAACTTCTAATCTTGATTTCATACTAATTTATTTCCTTTCTTATTTAGCTGTTTTAATTTGAGTTTTTGATTTTCTAGCTATACGAACTTTTTTACCATCAATAATTTCAAAACCAACTTTTGTAATTTGATCTTTGTGTTTTGGGTCTTGTAATGCAACGTTTGAAATGTGAAGTTTTGCAGGAATATCTTTAATCCCACCTTCATTATCTTCATTAGTTGGTTTAACGTGTTTTTTAACTGTTATACCTTGAACTGAAACTCATTGTTTATCTTTTGAAATTGAAGTGATTGGTCCGATTTGTCCTTTGTGAGAACCAGCGATAACTTTAACTACATCACCTTTTAATATTTTTGACTTTGCCATAAACTGGTTCCTCCTATAATACTTCTGGAGCTAGAGATGCAATTTTTGCAAATCCAGCGTCCTTGATTTCACGTGCAATTGGACCAAAAATACGAGTTCCACGTGGTGTTTTATCTTCTTTAATTAATACTGCTGCGTTTTCTGAGAATTTAATATAAGTTCCATCTTCTCTTCTTAATTCACGAGTAGTTCTAACAATTACTGCTTTTACAACTTGACCTTTTTTAATTACTGCACCTGGAGTTGCTGAAATTACTGAGCAAATGATAATATCACCAATACCTGAGAATTTTCTAACTGAACCACCTAGATTACGAATAACACGAACTTCTTTAGCACCTGAATTATCTGCTACTTTTAATTTAGATAATGTTTGAATCATATTTTTTATCTCCTATTATAAAGTTGCTTTTTCAATAATTCTAACTAGTCTAAAGTTTTTAGTTTTTGATAAAGGACGTGTTTCCATAATTTCAACCTTATCACCCATTTGAGCAACTTGGTTTTCATCATGTGCTTTATATTTCTTAGAATATTTAACTCTTTTTTTGTAAATTGGGTGGTTTTTGTAAGTTTCAACTAATACAGTAATAGTTTTATCCATCTTATCAGATACTACTTTACCAATTAGTACTCTTCT
Organism: Mycoplasma feriruminatoris; assembly: GCF_000327395.2. Classification (NCBI taxonomy): domain Bacteria; kingdom Bacillati; phylum Mycoplasmatota; class Mollicutes; order Mycoplasmatales; family Mycoplasmataceae; genus Mycoplasma; species Mycoplasma feriruminatoris. Next base: position 242,584 of record NZ_CP091032.1, on the reverse strand, counting down.
ACTATTTCTTTGCATTATTTAGTTTCTCCTTTAGTATCAGGTTCAACAGTTTCATTTTCAGCTGCTTGCATTGCTTTTTGAATATCAGCTTCATTTAATTCAGTTGGGTTTTGTTGACCATATTGCTCTTCTAAGAATTTTCTTTGTTTTGCTCTAACTTCTTTTCCAGCTTTTTCAGCTTCTTCTACGGCTTTGTTGTAATCTGCTTTAATAACTTTGTTTGTGTTTTCTCCACTTAAACGTTTTTCTGATAACACTAATTCAATTCTTGCAATTTCTTTTTTAATTTCTTTAATACGGTGAGTTTGTTCTAAACTTCCAACTGCAGCTTGGAATTTTAAAGCAAATAATTCAGCTCTTTTTGATTCATTTGTTTTAATTAATTCATCAACAGATAGATTTCTTAGATCTAACATTTTTGATTTAGCCATTAATTTTCACCTCTTTTAACAAATTTGCAACGAATTGGTAATTTGTGCATTGCTAGTCTTAAAGCTTCTCTAGCTACTTGCTCATTAACTTGAGCAATTTCAAACATAATTGTTCCTTTTTTAACTACTGCTACTCATTTTTCAGGGTTCCCTTTTCCAGATCCCATACGTACTTCAGCAGGTTTTTTAGTCATTGCCATATGTGGGAAAATTCTCATTCAAATTTTTCCATCACGTTTCATATAACGTGTCATAGCAATACGTGCAGCTTCGATTTGGTGGTTATCAATTCAAGCACCATCTAAAGCCATTAATCCAAAGTCACCAAAGTTTAAATCTTTAGCTCCTTTAGCTTTTCCTTCATAACTAACTCTATGAGGTTTACGATATTTTGTTCTTTTTGGTTGTAACATAATTATCTTTTACCTCCTTTATTAGTTCTTGGTTTTGCCATCATCGGTGAATTAGCCATTCTTTCTTTTTTAAATACTTCACCATGATTAATTCATACTTTAACTCCAATTTGACCATATGTAGTTGGAGCTTCATATAAAGCATAATCAATATTATTTCTTAAAGTTGATAAAGGTACTGATCCTTCTAAATATCCTTCAGTACGAGCCATTTCAACTCCACCTAATCTTCCACTTACAGCAGTTTTAATTCCTTTAGCTCCAGCTTTTAAAGCTTTTTTAATAGCTAATTTTTGAACTGTTCTAAATGAAGCACGGTTTGAAATTTGTTCACCAATTCATCTAGCAACTAATGTTGCATCAGCATCAGGGTTTTTAATTTCAATTACTCTAACATTAACAATTAATTTTTTATTTTTAACAGTTTTTCTAACAGCTAAAACAATTTTTTCGATGTTTTTACCTTCTTGACCTAAAACGATAGCTGGACGAGCAGTTTTGATAAATAAAGTTAGATCTTTTGTAGTTCTTTCAATATCAATTTTTGAAACAGCAGCATCTTTTAATAATTTAAATAATGCAGTACGGATTTTGATATCTTGATCTAATCATTTAACATATTGATCTTTTTCAGCATATCATCTGTTTTCTCAATCTCTAACGATTCCTAAACGTAAAACGTTTGGTGATACTTTTTGTCCCATTTCCTAACTATCCTTTCTTATTTTTCATCACTAACTACAATCACAACATGACTAGTTCTTTTAAAAATTTCATATGCTCTACCGTGAGCTCTAGGTCTAAAACGTTTTAAAGTTGGTCCTTCATTAACAAAAATTGTTTTAACATATAATTTATCTGCTTCCATACCGTTATTATTAACAGCATTAGCAACTGCTGAGTTTAATAATTTTAAAATTGGTTCAGCAGCATCTTTATTTAGATTTTTTAAAGTAGCAACTGCAACTGATACAGCTTTATTTCTGATAGTATCTGCAACTAATCTCATTTTTCTAGGAGAGATACGAATCATACTTAATTTTGCTTTTGCTTCCATTATTTAATTCTTATCCTTCCTATTATTTTTTCTTACCTTTGTCATCACCATGACCACCGAATTTACGAGTTGGAGCAAATTCACCTAATTTATTTCCAACCATATCTTCAGTAACATAAACTGGAATAAATTCTTTTCCATTATAAACACCAAATGTTTTACCGATGAATTCAGGGAAAATAGTTGATCTACGTGATCAAGTTTTAATTACTTCACCATCTTTTGCTGCAGTAACTTTTTTAAATAAGCTTTCGTCAACAAAAGGTCCTTTTTTTAATGATCTTGCCATATTATCTTCTATTCTCCTTTCCTATTTTTTATTACTACGTTTTCTTACAATTAGTTTTTCTGAAGTTTTTTTAGTGTTTCTTGTTTTTACACCTAAAGCTTTCTTACCTCATGGAGTAACTGGAGACTTACGACCAATTGGAGCACGTCCTTCTCCTCCTCCGTGTGGGTGGTCATTAGGGTTCATTACAGATCCTCTAACAGTTGGACGAATTCCTCTTCATCTATTACGTCCAGCTTTTCCTCAGTTAACTAAGTTGTATTCTTCGTTTCCTACTTCACCGATTGTTGCATAACATTCAGCTAAAACTTTTCTAACTTCTCCAGATGATAAACGTAAAGTTACATATCTACCATCATCATCTTTTCCTAAAATTTGAACTGATGAACCAGCACTTCTTGCTAATTGTCCACCTTTTCCAGGTTTTAATTCTACATTATGAACTAAAGTTCCTTCAGGAATATTTTTTAATGGTGCAGCATTTCCAACTTTAATATCAGCATTTTCACCAGCAACCACTTTTAGTCCAACTTGCATTCCTTTTGCAAATAAAATGTAACGTTTTTCTCCATCTACATAATTAATTAAACAAATAAATGCATTTCTGTTTGGATCATATTCAATTGTTGAAATAGTTCCAAAGATATCTCTTTTATTTCTTTTAAAGTCAATAATACGGTATTTTTGTTTATGACCCCCACCTTTATGGCGAGTAGTAATTAAACCGCGATTATTTCTTCCGGCTTTAGAGTTTTTAGAAACAACTAATGACTTTTCAGGAGTATTTTTTGTTGTTAAAACAGCTGAATAGTCAATTGTAGTCATATTTCTACGACCATTAGTTGTTGACTTATACTTTTTAATTGCCATGTTTTTCCCTTTCTATTTTGATGCGCTTATAATAATTTATCCGGGTCGATTTTTCTATAAGTCGCTTAGTACGTCTAATTTTTGACCTTCTTTTAATGTAATGATTGCTTTTTTATATGATGATTTTTTACCAACATATTTTCCTAATCTTTTTTCTTTAGCATCATAATTAATAGTTCTAACTGATTCAACTTTTACTTCAAAAATTTCTTCAAAAGTTTTTTTAATTTGAACTTTATTAGCTTTTTTGTCAACTAAGAATGTATACACATTATCTTTATGCCCAGCAAATGATTTTTCAGTTAATACTGGTTTTTTTAATACTTCAGTGATATGCATTATGCGTATACCTCCTCAACTGCAATAGCAGCTTCTTCTGTAATTAGTAGTTTAGTAGCATTTAATAAATCAAATACATTTAGTTGGTTAGTAGAAATTGTTTTAACTCCAGTAATATTGTTTGCAGATTTAACTACTAATTCTTCTTTTTCTTTTGTAACTATTAATGTTTTTTGATCATCAATTTTTAAATTTTTCATTACTACAACCATTTCTTTAGTTGATGGTTTAGCAAACTCAAATTTGTCAACGATTACAAGATTATTTTCTTTAACTTTTAATGATAAAACTGATCTAAAAGCTAAAGCTCTTACTTTTTTATTAACAGATTTTTTGTAGTTAACATCAGGAGTTGGTCCAAATGTAACTCCCCCACCTTTTCATTGTGGAGCTCTAATTGATCCTTGACGAGCACGTCCTGTACCTTTTTGTTTTCAAGGTTTACGTCCCCCTCCAGATACTTCAGCACGGGTTTTAACTTTTTTAGTTCCTTGTCTTAAAGCAGCTTGTTGACTTACAACAGTATCATAAATAGCTTGTTGATGAGGTTCAATTCCTCAAACATAATCATTTAAAGCAATTTCTTTAACTTCATTACCTTTAATGTCTAAAACTTGTAATTTCATCTTTTACCTCAACTATGCTTCAACTGATGCATTTCTATTTAATAATTCAACTGCTTGTTTAGAACTCATACCTTTTACATTTTGTTTGATTTGTACAAAACTATTTTTTGGTCCAGGAATTGATCCTTTAATCAACATAATGTTATTTGGTTGATCAATTGCAATAATTTCTAGATTTTGAATAGTTCTTTTTGCATTACCCATGTGCCCTGGCATTTTTTTAGATTTGAAAATACGGTTAATGATTGCTCCCATTGAACCAATTCCTCTGTGGTATCCTGATCCATGAGCCATTGGTCCTCTTGAGTAATTATGTCTTTTAATTCCTCCAGCAAATCCTTTACCTTTAGAAATTCCTGTAACATCAACGTATTCACCAGAAACAAAGATATCACTTACATTAATAACTTGTCCAAGTTCATATCCTTGCATGTTTCTGATTTCTTTTACGAAGCGCTTAGGATTTGAATTAGCTTTTTTAAAGTGTCCTAATTCAGGTTTATTTACTAAGTTAACTCTTTTATCAGTTGTACCTAATTGCACAGCAACATATCCATCACTGTCAATAGTTTTAACTTGTAAAACTGTGTTTGGTAGAACTTCAACTACTGTAACTGGAACTAATTGACCAGCACTAGTAAATACTTGAGTCATTTCTACCTTACGACCTAAGATTCCTTTCATGTTTTCCTCCTAATTGATAATCACGTATATTCTGCTATTTGATATTTTGTAGTTTTTTAAATAAATAGAAGATTATAGTTTAATTTCAATATCAACACCGCTTGGTAATTGAACTCTTTTTAAGATATCCATTGTTGCAGCAGTTGGATTTAAAATTTCTAATAATCTTTTATGTGTTCTCATTTCGAATTGTTCACGTGAGTCTTTGTATTTGTGAACAGCTCTTAAAATAGTAATAACTTGTTTTTCTGTTGGTAGTGGGATTGGTCCTCTAACTTTAGCTCCAGTACCTTCAGCAGCTTGAATGATTTTTGTAATGCTTTGATCAACAATAGCGTGATCGTAGCCTTTTAACTTAATTCTCATTTTGTTTTCTGCCATACTAACCTCCTAAATTTACTAATTTAATCAACAACTCCTATGGGTGTGTTGTAAAAAAGCACACAAAATATACATGCAATTAATATTCTATACTTTTTTAATATTAAATACTAGATTAATTCCAAATATTTTTTAATTAATTTTAGAACTAATTTTTTTAGTTATTTTTGCTAGTTTTAAGAATTAAAATTCTATTTAAATTAAAAAAAATTACATCAAATTCGATGTAATTTTAACATTATTTATTTATTAGTTAATTAAAATACTTTAAGTCCAGCAGTATCTGCTTTATGATCTAATAATTCTTTTAATTCATTATCTAATTTTAGAATTGAAATTGAAAATCCACCCATTTCAATAGAAGTCATAAAGTTTCCAACAAAAGTTTTATAAATTTTAATACCTTTTTTAGTTAATATATCGTTTAGATGATTATTAATTACTAATAATTCCATTTCAGGAGTAGCACCCATTCCATTAACCATAACTGCAACTTCATCATCTTTATTAATAGTAATATCACTTAAAATCTTTTCAGTTAAAGTATCTACAATTTGATCAACTGGTTTTAATTTTTCTCTATAAACTCCTGGTTCACCATGAATTCCAATTCCAATTTCCATTTCATCTTCTTCTAATGAGAAATTAGATTTACCAGCAGCTGGAACAATACATGGAGAAATTGCCATTCCCATAGTTCTTACATTATCAACTACTTTTAAAGCAACTTGTTTTACTTCACTTAAACTAGCTCCCAATTCAGCTTTAGCTCCAGCTATTTTATGTACAAAAACAGTACCAGCTACTCCTCTTCTTCCAGCTGTATATAAACTATCTTCAACAGCAACATCATCATTAACAACTACAGAATCCACTTCAATTCCTTCCATACTTGCCATATCTTGAGCCATTTCAAAGTTTAAAATATCACCAGTATAGTTTTTAATAATTAGTAATACTCCTTTATTTGAGTTAACATTTTTAATTGCTTCATATACTTGATCTGGAGTTGGTGAAGTAAATACAGCTCCTGCAACAGCTGCATCTAACATACCATATCCAACATAACCAGCATGTGTTGGTTCATGACCTGAACCTCCACCACTTACAAGAGCAACTTTATTTTCAACAGGGGCGTTTTTTCTAACAATTACATCAAAACCATCAACTCTTTTTAATTTATCTGGATAAGCTTTAACTAAACCTTCTAGCATTTCATTAACTAATGTTTCAGGACTATTGATTAACTTTTTCATAATTTACCTTTCTTTTTTAATAAACTTTTTTTATTAAAGGCTTAATTAAATTATACTATTTAATAAAATTGATATTTATTTTGTAAATTGTTATAAAAAATTAGATTTAATTACAATCAAATATAATTACTTGATAAGGTTTAATTATTTTTTAGTTAATAAGTTATTTTTGTCATAAATATAGTACTGTTGTTCATACAAGTAGATACTATGCCAATGTCATATTTTCTTGTAATTTTCTTTTTTTCTTTTCTTATAAAATATAATTTTTTTTAGTTAAATATTATTTTTATATTTAATAAAAAATAGAAAGAAAGCGAACTATGGAAAAAAAACAAGTCTAGTAATAGCCTTATTTTAGCAGGTGGTATTGTTTCAGTAGTTGGTTCTATTGTTTCAATATTTGTAGTAGATTATTTATTTTATATAAATATTGCATTCTCAGCAATATTTCCATTTTTTGGTCAAATTTTTAAAACATTTTTAAACTTTATAGGACTAGGGTTAGCAATAACTTCACTAGTTTTAGGTATTCTTGCTCTTGTTCCTAAATTTACTAACAATAAAAAATTAATTATAACAACTGGTATTTTTAACGTTGCTTTTGGTTTAATTGCTGGAGGAGTATTATTAATAGTTGGTTGAACTAATATGCCAACTTCAATAACTACAAATACTAATATGCAAATGACAAATGAACCAGTTAAACAAGAAACAACAGTTGAAAATAATAACCAAGTTAATAATTTACAAACTAAAGAATTATCAAATTCATTAAAAATTACTAAAAAACCATTTAATTATAAAGCTTTAATTTTATCAGGACTAATAATAATTTTAATTAATTCAATCATTGGTCTAGCAATTACATCAATAGATGCTAAGCACTGAACATCATATTGATTTGGACGTGTTGATCTTAATAGTCCTTATAGATACCCTATTTCAAACACTGGATTATTACCACATATCTATCAAGTATATGTTATACCGTCATTTTACTGTATACAAATAATAATGAGTATAGTTGGGTTATCAACTATTAAAAAGAATAGTGATATGTTTTTAATATTTATATCAGCTATATCTATATTTTTTGTTCATCCAATAATTGTTAATTCTGCTGGTGGTTTACTAGTTTTAGTTGGTGTTATTATTAAAAAAATAATAGAATCTAAAACAGAAATCATTGAAAAAGTTTAAGATAAAATTAATAACTAGATTTACAAAGTAAGTTCAAAAGACTTACTTTTTTTATTTTTAAATACTATATTCTAGAAATTGGCTTTTTTTATACTTGTAAAACTATAGTCATATTAAATATAATCAAATTAGTTGTATATGTTATTATTATGATTAAGTTTTAAAAATAGAAGGGGAAAAACTGTGAACGAAAATAAATCAAAAACTTTTATTTTAGCAGGTGGTATTGTATCAATAGTTGGATCTATTATTTCAATATCATTAGCTAGTTACTTTATTTATATAAGCACTACGCTTTTAGAATCAGAAATATCTTTTGGACAACATTTTTTAATGTTTTTATACTGTATAGAATTACTACTAGCAATAGCTGCATTAGTTTTAAGTAGTCTTACATTTGTTCCTAAATTTAGTAATAATAAAAAGTTACTTATAACAGCTGGTGTTTTTAACATTCCTTTTGGTTTTATTGCTGGAGGAGTTTTATTAATACTAGGAGCAACTAGTATGTATAATGAATCAGCAAAAAAAGTTGAAACTACTAATAAAGTAGAAGAAAATACTAGTGTAGAAAATAAAGCAGAAGAAGTTACTGTTGTTGATAACAAAACAGAAGAAGAAGCTAATAACCAAGTAGATGAAAGTGCTAATACAACTACTGAAATTGAAGAAAATGATGCTAATACTCAAGTAGATGAAAGTGCTAGTGCAACTAGTAAAGTTGAAGATGATAATAACACTACTTATCAAATGGCTAATAATACTAGTGAACCTATGAAAGTAGAAGAAGATAATAAAGTAGAACAAACTACTAAGAAAACTAGTAAAGCTAAAAAGAAAAGTACTACTGATAAAGAGCTTGATACTACAAAAACAGAAGAAAATGATTCTAATAATCAAGTAGATAAAAGTACTACTAAGTCTACTAAAAGAAGAACTAAAAAAGAAGATAAAACTAATCAATAACTAAATATATAACAAGGTAAGTTAAAAGAGACTTACTTTTTTTATTTATAAATACTTTGTAAAACAAAAAAAGAAGATCAAAAAGATCTTCTTCAAATTATATAAATTAAATTCTATATAAATAATTAATTTATCTTATTAGTAATATGAATGTCAAATAGAACAATTTGTAAGATATTTGGTTGTTTAATTTTTAAAAATAAAGAGCACAAAGTGCTCGAGTTTTCTAATGGTGCTGACTATAGGAATCGAACCTACGACCTACTGATTACAAGTCAGTTGCTCTGCCTGCTGAGCTAAGTCAGCAAAAATAAAAAATGGTGGAGTGTATAGGACTTGAACCTATGACCGCCTGCTTGTAAGGCAGGAGCTCTCCCAGCTGAGCTAACACTCCAAAAATATGGTAGCCTGTACGGGGTTCGAACCCGTGTGTCCACGGATGAAAACCGTGTGTGTTAACCGCTTCACCAACAGGCCAAGATAATGGCGGCTTTTACAGGGCTCGAACCTGTGACAAACCGGTTAACAGCCGGTTGCTCTACCTGCTGAGCTAAAAAGCCATAATCTCTTAATTGGTCATATTTTTATCTAAGACACTAAAAATAATACCATTACGGATTATCATTTTCAATATTTTAATAATATTTTTTTTATTTTTATAAATTATTTCTACTTACCATAAATATATTTATCTTCTGAGTAAGCTTCTCTAAATTTTGGCAATTTTTCTTTGGGTAAATTATCCTTTATATCTTTAGCAAAATTTTGTGCATTTCCCACTTTTTCAACATTTCATTTCTTTAAATCTTGTTTAAATGATGTTGCGCCAGAAAACATACCATTCATTGTACCAACATTATTTGTTTTTCAAGAACTAAGGTCTTGATTAAAACTAATAGCATCAGAAAAAGTACCTTCCATAATTGTTACATTAGAAACATCTCATTTTTCCAATGGTTGATTAAATTTCTTAGCTTCTCTAAATGTAGAGGTTAAATTTTTTAAACTCTTTGTTTTTCAATTATTTAAATTTTGATTAAATGAAAAAGCACCATCGAACATAGATTCCATATCAGTAACTTTAGAAACATCTCAACCATCTAATTTAGAATTAAAACTCTCAGCACCAGAAAAGATATGAGACATATTTTTAACATTTGATACATTTCAACTAGATAAATTTTGATTAAATTTCTTTGCGTCTGAAAACATACTACTTAGACTAACAATATTTTTAGTATCTCATTTATCTATGTTTTCTACTTTATCATTTTTTAAATCTTTAAAGGATTCTTTTAAAGAATTAACTTTTAGTGGTAAATGAATCGGGACTTCTTTTATATTTTCATCCAATTTATTTAAAACATAATAATTAATATTACCTTCAGTTTGTTTCTTATATCCAAGTTGAATAGCCTTTTCCTTTTTATTATCACTATATTTAGTTTCAACAGTATCTTTTACAGTCTTTGGTTTAAATTCAAATTCATTACCAAAAACTCTGACTTTTACAGAGTTCTTAGCACCAGATTCATCTAAGTCTAACGTTTTATTTTTTTCTTCTGGTCTAGCTAATATAACTTCATTTAAACCCTTGTCAGCTAAAAAAACTTGCAGTTGATCTACAACATCTTGGTAATTATGAAAAGTTGCAAAAGCGTCTTGTTGATTTGTAAAAATATCATTAATAGTTTGTTTTTCTTCTTCTGTTAAATCTCTTTTATTTTTTTCTCTTTGATCATTAATCATATTAGGCTGATTTTGATTATTATTATTATTATTATTTCTTGTATTAGCATTCATTGTATTAGAATTTATATTTTGACTACTACTTGGTTTATTATTTGTACAACTAATTACTAATAGTGATGAACTACTTACTAATATAAAACTTAAAGCTTTTAACAACATTTTCATAACAAATCATCCTTTTTTTAAATATTTTACAAGTTATAATTTTTTTTACTAGTAGTTTTTTTAATTTTTATTAAAAAATAAAAAAAATAAGCAATTTTGCTTATTTTGTCTAATTAGATTTTTTCTTAAATTCCTCATACATTTTTTTAAACTCAGGATCTGAATTAAAAATAGTATGTAATTTTTCTTCACTTAGTTTATTTTCTTTAACTAGTTGATAAGTTCTTTTAACTTGGTGATATTTTTCATTTCTTTTAGCTTGTAATAAAGCTTGTTCGTTTTGATTAAATGACTTAGATGTATTAATAATATGATTATCTGATAATTGATCAGAAGTATTTTGGTTTATATTAGTTTGATTTATAGTATTTTGATTAGTATCTATTTGGTTTTGTTCTAATATTTGAGAATTTGTTTGATCTCTAGTTTGAGCTTTATTTTCAACTTGTTGATCTGATCTAACTACTTGTTGATTATTTGTTTGGAAATTGTTTGTTTGTTGTTCTTGATATTTATAACCACTAAATATAATTAAAAACCCACCAATCATACATACAATTGAAACTATAGAAAATATAGCTAAAATTTCAAGATAAATTGTAGTTTTATAATAATTACTAATTACTGATAAACATAAACTAATAGCACACATTAAAAACACATAACTACTAATTACTAATAAACTAATTCCACTAACTGTATTTAACTTAATATTTGTAGTATTGTTAACAACTCCTAAAGTAATTCCAACAATACCAAACATAAACCCAAGTGTTGCTAATAACATAAATATAGAACTAGATATTTGAATAATTAAATTAGCTTTTTTAAAAATATCATTATATGTATAATGTCTTTTTGGTCGATCAGATTTAAAAGATTTTTTCATAACCTATTTTCCTATGTGTAATTTGTATAATTCTAAAGTATTTTCTAATAACATACTAACAGTCATTGGTCCTACTCCACCTGGAACTGGAGTTATATAAGAACAAAGTTCTTTGACATTTTCAAAATCAACATCACCAACTATTTTATTAGTTATAGGATCTCTTGTAATACCAATATCAATAACAATAGCATTTTTTTTAATCATATCTTTTGTAATAATATTTTGTTTTCCAGTAGCTGAAATCACTATATCAGATATTTTAGTATATTTTTTTAATGATTTTGTGTTTTTGTTACACATACTAACAGTTGCACCCATATTAGATAACATTATAGCTAAAGGTTTTCCAACTATATTTGAAGTTCCAATTATAGTAACATCTTTTGATTTAACATCAATATCATAAGCTTTTAATAAATTAACTACACCAATTGGAGTGCAAGGATAAATAGTATCATATCCTTCTAACATTTTTCCTTGATTAATATAATGAAAACCATCAACATCTTTTAAAGGAATAATGGCTTGTAAAAACTCTTGTTCGTTTAAATGTTTTGGTAGTGGTAATTGTAATAAAATCGCATCAACATTATCATCATTATTCAATTGATTAATTTGATTAGATAACATTGTACTTGTAATATTTTCATCAAATCTTAATAATAAAGAATCAATTCCAACTAAATTACAAGCTTTAATTTTATTTGAAACATATAATTCACTTGCTTGATCATTTCCAATTAAAATTACAACTAATTTAGGTTTTCTATATCCTTTATTTAAATAAATATCTATTTGTTGTTTTACTAGTTCTTTTCTGTTTTTAGAAACCAACTTACCATCTAAAATAACCATATTATCACCTATCCTATAGTTATATCTTCTTCAAGATATTTATAAGCTTTATCTCTTGCAGGTTTTAAAAAGATTAATAAAGTATTTGAAACTCCTAATTGACCAATAAACATAATTAAAATAATTGATAACTTAGTAATTATCCCTAATTGATACATTTGAAAATGAGCTAAAGGACTTAATCCAACAGTACCAAAAGCACTAGTAATTAATAAAATAGTATTAATTGAAGCACTATTATGATTTTTTAAAGTATGAAAAACACTATTTGAATCAACATAAATAACAAATAAAGCAACAAAAATTAAAAACGTAGAAATAAAGAAAGCAACATAACTTCTATTAACTGTTTCACTTGGTATTGTTTTTCTAAACGCACTAGTGAACTTTTGATTTTTAATAATTGTTAAGGTTGATAAAATTAATATTCCAAAAGTTGTAGTTCTGATTCCTCCAGCAGTTGAACTTGGAGCTGAACCAATAAACATTAATATTGATAAAATTGCTTTTGATCCAGAATTAAAAGTAGAAATATCAATTGTTGAAAATCCAGCATTTCTTGAAGCAGTTGTATTAAATAAAATGTCCATAAACACAACTGTATTTGATTTAGCATTTAATATGTTAAAGTTCTCATCAAAATAATGAAAAATTAATGAGTGATTATAATTTGAATATTCTGTTGTAAATACAGCTAGTGGACCAAAAATAAATAATACTAAATACACTCAGAAATTAATTTTAGTAAATAAACTAAAATTGATTTTTTCTTTAGTTTTTCTAGCTTTTAATTTACGTTTAATATCATGAAAAGTAGGATAACCTAACCCACCAATAATTCATTCAAGCATAAAAATCATTTGAATAGCATAAACTCTATGATTATCTACATTATAAGGTTGTAATGAGTTAGGTGAAATAATATCAAAACCAGCATTATTTACAGCACTAGTTGAATGAAAAACAGCAAATCATAATGACTTTCAAAAATCATGATAAGGTGAAACTACTTCTAAACTTGGGTTTTTTGATGGTTCATTAAAAAAGAATAAAAAGAATAAAATAAAAGCTGAAATCACTTGAACTGAAGTAAGTCAAATAAATCCATCTTTAATTAAATCAATAGTTAAACTAGTTGTAGCACTTCCTCTTTCTGACTGAGCAACAATAGTATCTGAAATTGATATCTTTTTATTAATAATTAAAAATAAAACTATTTTAAAAGTTAAAACTCCAATACCACCAAATTCAATTAATAATAATAAAATAAACTGACCTCAAAAAGTATAAGAATGAGAAACATCTAAAACAGTTAATCCTGTATCACTAAACCCAGAAGAAGCAATAAAAATACCAGTTAAAAAATCTCAATTATATTTTTCTCCATGTTTAGTTAGTGAAAAATTAGGAATTGATAATAATAATCCACCTAATAAAATAATTGCTACATAAATTAAAAAAATCTTTCCTGAAGTTTTAGAAAGTGGTCAAATATCTTTAACTAATCGGAAAAATTTATACTTTTCTTCATTAAAATTTGAAGATTTTTTAAAAAGCTTTGAAGTGAATTTTAACTTAGGTTTTTTAGTATTTTTTTTCTTAAAAAACATAAATCCACCTCTTTTCATTATATTATTATATCATTTTGATAAAAATGTATAATTTAATTAGTTAAGAAGGGATAAATTATGGCAAGAAAACAAAACTTTGCAATTATTGGTGTTTCTAACTTCACATTATCTGTTATTGAAACTTTAGTACAAAAACGTCAATCTGTAACTGTATTTGATATAGATGAAAGACGTTTAAATTTATACTTATCTGAATTTGATACAGTTGAAGGAATTGTAATTGATACAACTAATAAAGTAGCTTTAGCAAAAAAAGGAATTCAATCATATGATTGAGTAATTGTTGGGATTGAAAACGAATTAGAATCATCACTTGTAACTGTTTTAAACTTATTAGATTTAAAATGTAATAACATAACAGTTAAAGCAAAAGATGATAATTATAGAAGAGTTTTACTAGCTTTAGGTTTAACTGAAAACCAAATTATTGTTCCTAATAAAATTGCTGGAGAAATCACTGCAACTAGAGTTATTTTTAATATTGATTTTGATATTGAAGTACATTCAATTGATGATGAATTTGTCTCTTCAACTTTAGAAGTTAAAAACCCTGATTTATTTAATAAAAACATACAACAAGTTGGATTATCAACAAATAAAGATTTTAATATTATTCAAATTAGAAGAAAAGGTAAGATTTTATTACCAGATGATTATACTGAATTAAAAGAAGGAGATCATATTGTAGTATTTGCAAGAACTACAATAATTAACAGTTTAGCTGAAAAAATTCAAGGAATGATTGATGAAGAAACTAACTCAAGTCTTTTAACTCAAGATCAATAAAAAAATGGGCATTGCCCATTTTTTGTTATATTATAAGTTTTTTTCAATTTCTTTAATTACAATTTCATTTGCAATTTCAGGATCAACATTACCATTAGTAATTTTCATTAATTGACCCATAATTGTTTTAATTACTCTTTCAGGACGAGTAGTATATTGAGTTAATAATTCTTTATTTTGATTAATAATATCAACTAATAAATTACTAATTTGATCTTTATCTGTAATTAGTTTTAAATTTAATCTTTCAACAATTTGTTCAACTGATTCATCATTAGAATCTAAGATTATAGGCATAATTACTTTAGTTTGTTTTGATGAAATAATATTTTTATCAATTAAATTAATTACACTAGCAAGATTATTTGGACTTAATTTTATTTGATCAATAGTCTTATTTTCTAGATTTAGTTTAGCTTGAATTTCAGAAATTAACATTTTAGCTACTTTATTATAATTTGTAGTTAATTTAATAGTTTGTTCAAAAAAGTTAGTCATTTCTAAACTAGTTAAAATAATATTGGCATCTTCACTAGTTAAACCTAATTTGTTTACATATCTAATACGTTTTTGATCAGCTAGTTCAGGTGAATTTGCAATAATTTTTTCGACTCATTTTTGTTCTAGTTGAATTGGAAAAATATTTGGTTCAGTAAAGTATCTATAATCAATACTATCAATTTTACTTCTCATTAAAATAGTTGAATTAGTTTGATCATCAAATCTTCTAGTTTGTTGATCAACAATTTCATTTTTTAATAAAATTTCTTTTTGTCTATTAATTTCAAATTCAACTGCTTTTTTAATATTTGAAATAGAGTTTAAGTTTTTTATTTCTACTTTATGAGAAAACTTATCACTACCATATGGTCTTAGTGAAATATTTAGATCAGTTCTTAATGAACCTTCATTCATTTTTACATCACTAACATTTAAAAATAATAAAATTTCTCTTAATTTTTCAACATATAAACAAGCTTCTTCAGCACTTCTTAAAACTGGTTTTGTAACAATTTCAACTAACCCAACTCCTGATCTATTATAGTCAAGATAAGTTAGATTATCTTTATGAATTTGTTTGGCTGTATCTTCTTCAATATGTAAACGTTCAATTTCAACAACTTTTTTACTTCCATTTTCTAAAGTTATTTCTAAAGAACCGTTTCTTCCAATTGGATTAAATTGTTGAGTGATTTGAAAACCTTTAGTTAAATCAGGATAAAAATAATTTTTACGATCAAAAGTTAGTAGAGTATCAATTTGCATATTTAAAGCATTACAAGCTAAAATTGCTAGTTCTACTCCTTTTTTATTTACACTTGGTAAAGTTCCAGGATATGCTAGGTCAATTTCATTTGCTAAAGTATTTGGAGTTTGTCCATAACTAACTTTAGTTGGTGAAAACATTTTTGAATTAGTTTTTAATTCAACGTGATTTTCAACTCCAATAATAATTTCAAAATTTTGCATATTAATCCTCTACAATTTGGTTTTTAATTCCAATAATATTTTCTAATAGTTTAGCTGCTTGTAATGTTAGTAAATCAGTTTTAACTTTTGTTGTTATATTAATTCCAACTGGCATATTTTTAGTTTTAAAAAATGGAATAGTAATTGAAGGACTACCAGTAAAGTTGGCTAAAACTAAAATATTATCTATAAAATCTTTATCAGCAGATTTTTTATTTGGATTATTAATATCTTCAATTAGTGGAGCAATGCTTAGTGATGATGGTAATAATAAAACATCAACTTGATCAAATAAAGCATGAAAATCACGATTAATTAAAGTTCTAACTTTTTTTGCCTGTATTAAATATTTTTTTTGATTTTCACCTTTTAAAACTAGTGAACCAATTGCAAATCTTCTTCTTACAATTTCACCAAATCCATTAGTTCTTGAATTAATCATTATTTGTGTATAGTCATTTCCTTCAACTCTTTTTCCATATTTAATTCCATCTAAACATGAGTTAGTTGAAACACTTTCACTATTTGCAATCATTAAATAAACTGGTAAAACTGCTTCTAATAGATCTTGTCTAAAATCTAAAGCCTTAATTTCATAACCTTTATTTTTTAATGTTTCAAATAATGTATAGTAATGAGTTTTATGTTCTTGATCTAAATTTTCAATTACAGAAGTTATATATCCAAAAGTTTTAATATTTGAAAAGTCATTAATTTGTTTTAAAAAATCAACATGATCAGCTGTAGTTGATGCAAAATCACGCTCATCATTTCTATAACTAGCATCACATAATACTGCCATATCATCAACATTTCTTGTAAAAAATCCAGCTGTATCTAAACTTGGAGCATATGGTAATAGCCCATATCTTGAAATTACTCCATAAGTTGGTTTAAATCCAACAATCCCATTATAACTTGCAGGTTTTCTAATTGAATCACCAGTATCAGTTCCTGTTGCAAATGGTACTAAACCTTTTGCAACTAAATAAGCAGACCCAGAACTAGAACCACCAACTATACGATTTTTATCTCATGGATTTGTAATTTTACCATTACATGATAATAACCCAGTTCCACCCATTCCAAGTTCATCTAAAGCAGATTTTCCAACTAAAATTGTTTGATTTTTATCTAGTGAATCAACTAAATCTGCTGAGTAATTTGGAATATAATTTTCTAAAATTTTTGATGAAGCTGTAGTTGGAATATCTTTTGTTGAAAAATTATCTTTACAAATATATGGAATACCGCACAACAAATTATTATTATCAAAGTTTTCATCAACTTTTTTAGCTTGTTTTAAAGCATGAATTTCAGCTAAATAATTAATTGCATTAGAATCAAGTTCGTATTTTAAATTCTTTAAAACTTCTTTAGTTAGATCTAAAACAGTATATTTTTTATCTACTAAATCTTTATGAATTTCAAAAATACTTTTTTTTCTATAATCTTGCATTATTTAACCACCCTTGCTATTGTGATGTAATCATCATGTTTACTTGGTGCGTTTTCTAAAATTTGTTTTTGACAATCAGTAGTAATTGGTTCATCTTCTCTTAAATAAGAATGAATCTGATCAACTGTATAAAAAGTTGGTTCAACTCCTGTTGTATCAATACTTGTTATTTTTTTAAAATCATCAAAAAGTTTATCTTCAACACCAATTAAATTTTCAAGTTCAGTTTCATTTAATTCAAACATAAAATCATTAGCTAACTCTTTTCAAAACTCTTTACTAAACTTTGACATATTATCCTTTCATTGATTCTAATAAATCAAAAAATTGTTGTTCATCTATAATTTTAACACCTAATTTTTTAGCTTTTTCTAGTTTAGAACCGACATTATCACCAGCTAATAAATAATCAGTTTTTTTAGAAATTGATCCAATTACTTTACCTGCATTATTTTCAATAAGTGTTTTAAATTCTTCTCTAGGACGAGATAAAGTACCTGTAATTACAAATGATTTATTTGCAATAATTGAATCTAAATTAATTTTTACTCCTAAATATTTAAAATTAACATTAAAAGATTTTAATTCATTAATTAAATTGATATTATCTGGTATTTTAAATCAATCAATAATAGATAAAGCTAAAGATGATCCAATTGAATTAATTTGCACTAATTCATCATAACTAGCGTTCATTAAATTATCTATGTTTTGATATTGTTTAGCTAGTATTTTTGCAGTTTTACTTCCAATATGTCTTATTCCTAAACCAAATAAAACTTTTTCAAATGAGTTATTTTTTGATTGATTAATTGAATCAATTAAATTTAAATAACTTTTTAATCCAAAGTTTTCAATTTCTAAAATTCGTTCTTTATGATCTTCTAATCGATATATATCTGAAATAGTTTTAATAATATTTAAATTAAATAAAATCTCTAAACTTCTATCACCAAGACTTACAATATTCATAGCTTCACGACTACTAAAATGTTGTAATGCTCTTAATATTTTCATAGAACAATTTGAATTTATACAAAATTGATCAACTTCATCTTCATTTTTTTCTAATAAGGAATGACAATTTGGACAATATAAATCAGGTTTAAATTTTTCTAATTCATAAAACTTATCATCTTTAATTGCTTCAATAACTTCAGGAATAACATCTCCTGCTTTTTTAATTTTAACTACACTATTAATTCTTAAATCTTTTGTTTTAATATATTCAGCATTATTTAAAGTAGCTGCACTAATTGTAGCTCCCATTAAAGATACAGGTTCTAGTTTGGCATTATAAGTAATTTTTCCAGTTCTTCCAACTGTTGCAAATATATCTAATAATTTAGTTTGTTTAATTTCAGCTGGGAATTTATAAGCTATTGCTCATTTTGGAATTTTACTAGTAAAACCTAAACTGTTTTGTAGACTTTTATCATTAATCTTAAAAACAATTCCATCAATTTGATAATCTAAATCATTTTTTAAATCAGTATATTTGTTTATATATGCTTGAATTTCATCTAAATTCTTACACAACTTAGTTTCTTTATTAGTTTTAAAACCTAATTGGTTTAATTTTAAAATTGATTCATATTGAGATAAATTATTAGAATCATCACTAATGTAATAATATAAAAAAGCATCAAGATTTCTATTAGCTACAATTTTTGAATCTAACTGTCTTAAAGTTCCAGCAGCAGCATTTCTTGGATTTGCAAATAAATCTTCGTTATTTAAAAGTCTTTTTTGATTAATTTTTTCAAATTCAGCTTTTGATAAAAAGACTTCTCCTCTTACTTCAACACGTTCTTTTTTACTAATTTGTAAAGGAATTGATTTAATTGTTTTTACATTAATAGTAACATCTTCACCAACTATTCCATTTCCTCTAGTAGCAGCTGTAATTAAACTTCCATTTTCATAAACTAAAGAAATTGATAAACCATCAATTTTTAATTCAGCTACATATTCATTATTTAAAGTATTTGAAACTTTACTTACTTGAGTATTAAAATCTAAAAATTCTTCAAAACTAAAAACGTTTCCTAAACTTAACATTGGAGTTTTATGACTAACTTTTTCAAATTTTTCACTAACCATTCCACCAACTTTTTGACTTGGTGAATCTAATGTTATAAATTCAGGATATAAATTTTCTAAACTAATTAATTCTTTTAAAGCTAGATCATATTCAGTATCATCAACAGTTGGATTATCATCAACATAATATTGTTTTGATCATAAATTTAATTGTTCTTTTAATTGATTAATTCTTAACAGAACTTGATCTTTTGACATATTCTAATACTCCGTATCATCTTTATTTATATCATTACTTGTTAAAATATAAGTCTTTGGTTTAGATTTATATTTTGAATATTTTTCAAATTCTTTTTGATCAATAACTTTATTATCTTTAAATCCATACATTGCTTTAAAGATATCTTCTTGTTTTAATAACAACTGATCTATTTTAATATTTTCTTTTTTAAATAAATCTTGTTTTGCTTTCTCTTGTTTTTGTTTAGTAATTCTTTTAATGATTGGTAAACTATAGAAAAGTCATCTAAATAATGATGTATTTTTAAACGCTAGGTTATAAACAAAAATAAAAGTAAATATAAAGATACTTAAAATAAATATTAAAATAACACCAGCTAGAATATAAGTTAAATCCACTGGTACTTTTTCATTTAAATCAACTCTTATTATTTTACTGTTATAAGTCGAAACTAAAACTGCTATTATTAAAAAACAAGACATAAATAAGAAAAATAAGTTTGGAATAATTCTATTAAACTTAGCATTATAAACTAATTTATCTCAAGAAAAGACTCATAAATATAAATAAGCAACTATTAAAAAGAAAATCTTAAATCCATAAAATACAATTATTACTCAACTAATCTTACTATCAACATTACTAATAAAACGATTTAATAATAATGTTGTTATAAAACTAGTAATAAAAAAGCTAAAAGCAATTATGTTAAGTGGTTTTGCAATTGTTCTATGCATTCCTTTTGCATGAATTAAAGTAATTTTTGATTCTAATAAAACAATTAAACCTGTTGTTGCTCCAAATAATGATGAAAAAGGAGTACTAAATATTATAAATTCAATAGTGTTTTTACTTAATCCTGATGTATCAACATCATGTAATATGATTTTTGCAAAAATACCAGTAACTATATATGGAGTCATTATACTTGTTATAAGAAATGAAAATACACCAACTATATAAGTATAAAACTCATAGTTTGAATAAGTTTCTCAATCTAATCGACCATTTTTAATAATTACACTTTGAAAATACTCTTTAAAAGAAGTTACTAAAGAAGTCATAATTATTCTTAAGTTAATAGCAACAACCATGTATAAAGAAATTAAAGAAGAAACTTTCAACCCAATTGAACCTAGTGCTAAAAAGATAATAATTAAATCACTATTAGTTAAAATCGATTGACCAATTGATGATCAATAAATTTTTACTGATCTTCTAATTAAGCTTAAATTATTAAAATCACTATAAAACTTTAATTGTGGATATTTTGAACTAACATATCACTTAATCAAAAAACCTCTTATGAATGGATAAAAAATGAATGGTATAAATAATAAAACTGGAGTATATTTATCATTTAAAGAAATATAAGAATTTAATCCTAAAAAAAATGATCCATAAAATACAATGTCACTAAATAAAATTACTAATTTTTTAGTAGCATTTTTTTGATCAGCTTGCATTATGTTTTCATAAACACCTAATAACCCAGCTGTTATAGTTTGTTTAAATCCTAAAATTAAAAAGATTATACTTAATTCTCAAAATTTTAAACTAGAATGAGTCTTTGATAAAGGAGTTGTAAAATCAATACCTCATTTAACTGGTTGACCACTAGTAATTAGTGGAGAAATTGCAATTTGTAATGGATATAAAATAGATAAAATTAAAATTAAAATTAATCCAGAACCAATTTTATTTCTATAGTTTCTTTTTGCAGTTGAATAAATTTCATTAACTGTAATTCAGTCTTTTTTACTTAAAGGTTCAGCTAACATTAAAACAGTTGATAAAGCTAAAGCCCCTTCAGCAGTTCCACCAATTATTGAAAGTGAAATTGAAATTCTAACAAACCCACTAATTTCAGTTCCAAAACTTTGTAATACTCAGTAAATTAATAAAAACTGAATAATCATATTAGTAATTGAAGTAATAATACTTACTAAAGCACTAAAAACACCACTTATAGCTGAAGTAGTTTTTACAGTAGTATTAGTAGTTGTTTTACTAGCACTTGTTTGCATAATTACCTTTCACTAATTCATTTTGGGTTTTTTATAAACTCTTTGTTATTTAAATAATCTAATGGCTTTTCTAAGTTTTTAAATTTAATTTTAAAAGCAGCTAAATAAATCATTTTTAAATCATTTATTTTTTTACCATTATATCTAAAATCATTTAAAACAGGGTTGTTATAAAAACTTAAAATACTTCTAATTTGGTGTTTTTTACCTGTTATTAATTTTACTAAAATTAAGTTTTTATTAATTAGTTTAAACTCGGTTTGACAATATTTATAATTATTTTTTTCACTTAAACTAAAATCAGCTTTTTTAATATCACTATTATAGTTAATATAACCATTTACAATTAAATAATCATCTAGAGTTCAATCATTACTAGTAAGAGCATAATAATATTTTTCTATTTGATCTTTATTTTTAAAAGCATTAGTTAAAATAGTTGAACTAATTTTATTTTTAGCATAAATTACTAAACCACTAGTTAGTTTATCTAATCTATGAACATGAGAAACTACAAATGAGTTTTCTTGATAAATATCATATTCTTTTTTATCTACTAAATATGATTTGACCATATTATCTAAACAATCATTATATAAAGAATGTATTTCTAAATTATTAGGTTTATTAACTATTAAAATATTTTTATCTTCATAAACTATATCTAAATTAGTGTTACTAATATATTTAAATTGATCTCTAATTATTGGTTTATTTGAATCATAAACTTCAATAATATCATTAAGTTTTAATAAATAATTTTTATCATTAACTCTTTTAGAGTTTATTTTAATTGACTTATTTCTAATTCATTTATAAATCACACATATAGGAGTAGTTTTAAAAGTCTTTTTTAAAAACTTAAACAAACTTTGATTTTCGTCATTTTTATTAACAACAAATTTGTTCATATTATTTTATGTATAAATTAGCAATAAGTATAACTACAGTAATTGAATTATAAATTGAATGTGAAAATCACGAATAAGTTAAATTACCTTTAGAAAAACTAAAAGCTAGTGAAAAGAATAACCCACCTAAAACGTATGGAGTCATGTTATAAACATCACCACTTGAAATATGTAAAATTCCAAAATATAAACTAGAAGTAATAATTGATAAAAATTTATTTGAAACACCTGTAAATAGTGCTTGTCTTGCTATTATTTCTTCACATAAAGGAGCAACAAATACAGTTAAAATGATAAATAAAACCATATAAACATATTTACCAATACCTTCACTTTGAAATGGAGACACTAATCCTTTTTGATTTTCTGATTCACCTAGATTTAAACCTAATTTAGAAACAATAATTCCATATAAAGTATTACCAACAATAAAAGCAATTAGTGCAAATACTAATGCTACTGGTATTAAAAATCTTTTATTTTCTTTTAAGGTTTGCTTAACTTTGTTTTTTAAATTTTCAATCTTTTTAAAAGCAAAAATAATTACTAAAATTTCAGCAATAATCTGAATTAAAGAATTATAGACATTAGATCAAATACCATTACCTTTTAAGACATTAAATGAATTAGCTAATAAAGCAAAAAATATCCCAAATAATTGTAAAAATATTGGAAAGGCAAATAAAATTCCTACTCCAGATTTTCAAAAACTCAATGGGTTTCTTGTTCAAAAAATTAATCCACCAGTAATAGTAAATACAATACTTGAAAGTTGAAAAATTAGTCCAATTCTATCATCACTTAAATTTAATTGTTTTTTAAAAACATTTAAAAAAATTACAGTAATTAAAGGTAAAACTACTAGTGAAAATAAAATAATCATACCTTCAATTTTAGGTTTATAAAATTTAAAATCAAATGGAAATTTTTGATCGACATTAGTTTCTTTAATACTAAATTTTTTAATCATAATAAAACAGTTTCTATTAATAAAGAAAACAACCTTGATGGTTGTTTTTAAATTAAATTATCCTTGAATTAAAGCTGTGTCAATCATGGTTTGTTTGATTGCTTGAATAGCTTGTTCTTCATCATTTCCATCAGCTTGAATAGTTACTTCAGTTCCAGTTTTAATAGCCATTGCCATTACGTTCATAATTGATTTTAAATTACCTTGTTTTTCACCAGCCATAATTGTAATGTGTGAACTAAATTTTGAAGCTTCTTTAGCTAAAACTGAAGCTGGTCTAGCATGTAAACCTACTTTGTCTGTAATAATAGCTGAAAACTTTGCCATTATTTTTATCCTCCTAAAATTTAACAATAATATTATACCATTCTTATTTATACCATATCAAAATATTATAACTTACTTAATGCCGAATTATTGGCCGCTATCATCATAACTCCATAACTAGAATCATTAAAAGAAATTTGTAGTTGATCATTTATGATTTTAGTTACTATTCCTTTACCAAATAATGTGTGAACTACTTGATCTCCAACATTATATAAATTATGTTGTTTTAAAGTGTCATTAATTCTACTTGGTGTATAAGTATAAGAATTTGAATCATGAATTTGATCATCTAAAAAACTAGATTCAAAATCATATAAATCTTTATCAAGTTCATTTATAAACTTACTTGGTTTTAATTCAGATTGACTAATGTATGAATAATCACCTTTAACATAAGTTAAAAATAGTTCTTCTTTTGCTCTAGTTAAAGCAACATATAAAGCTCGTCTTTCTTCTTCTAATTCATTAATTTTTGTTTCTGATAATCTTGATGGAAAAATATCTTTATTTAATCCAACAATAAACACAACTTTATTTTCTAATCCTTTTGCAGCATGTATAGTTAATAAAGAAACTTTATCAATTTGTTCAGCTTCATCAATATCACTAGTTAAAGCTTCTTCTTGTAAAAAAGCAATTAATTTATTTTCTTCACCATAATATTTAGGATCAAATTCATCATCAAATCTTTTTAATTGATCATATAAAGCATTAATATTATCTAAATCATCTTGCTGATTTTTAATTTTTAATTTATCTTCATATCCTGATTGAGTCAATAAATATTTTAAAATTTCTTCAATGTTTGTATTATCTAAATACAACTCATGAGCTTTTTTAAACACCTCAACTAGTTCATCTAAATTTTTAGTAATTGTATGTAATAAATCTTTATTTTCATTTGTAATTAAATCAAAAATGCTTAGTTCATTTACAGTTGCAAAATTAATAATTTTTTCAATTGTCATATTTCCAATTTTTGGTAATAAACTTAAAACCCTTTGGCAAGATAGTTTATCTTTAATAGATATCATTTTTAAAAACGCCATAGCATCTTTAATTACTTTTCTTTCTCTAAACTTAATTCCACCAATTAATTGAAAAGGGATTTTTTTATTAGTTAGTTCTTTTTCAAAATCTTGAGATCAAGCATTCATTCTATATAGAATAAAAATATCTTTATAATGATAACCTTGTTTTATTAGTTCTTTAATTTTAGATGCAACATAACTAGCTTCACTAACTCTAGTTTTGCATTCTTTTAAAACAACTTTTTTACCTGATTTATTGTTTGTAAAAATCTCTTTTTGTTCTCTATGCTTGTTGTTTTTAATAAAGCTATTTGAAATATCTAGAATTTGTTTTGTTGATCTATAATTTTGATTTAAAACAATACTAATAGCATTAGTATATGTTTTATTAAAGTTTAAAATAATATCTAATTTAGCTCCTCTTCAAGAATAAATAGTTTGATCTGGATCACCAACTACAGTTAAATGATTAGTATTAATTGTTAAAAATTTAATTAAACTAAATTGAATATCATTAGTATCTTGAAACTCATCAACTAGTACGTAATCATAGCTGTTTTTTCATTTATTTAAAATATCTTCATTGTTTTTAAATAATTGATAAACATAAATTTGTAAATCATCAAAATCAATAGAATTATTTTCTAAAAGTGTATTTTGATACAATCTATAAATAGTTGCAAAGTTTTTATCAAACTGATTTGTAGCACTTAAAATTGCTTCACTTGGATCTACTGATTCTTCTTTTCATTGTTTAATTTTATAAAGAATTTTTTTATCAAAAGTCTTTTTATCATTTTCACTTAATTCTATATTTGATTCTTTTATAGCATTTTTAATTATTCTTTTTTGATCATCACTATCAATAATTAAAAACTTATCTTTTAACCCAATATGTTTTCCATCAATTCTTAAAACTTTAGAACATCAAGCATGAAAAGTAGAAATAAAAGGAGATTTATTTTCATTATTTGTGATTTGTAAAACACGCTCTTTCATTTCTTTAGCAGCTTTATTTGTAAAAGTTACAGCTAAGATTCTACTTGGATCTATATGTTGTTTTTCAATCAAATAAGCAATTTTAGTTGTAATTACTCTAGTTTTTCCACTACCAGCTCCAGCAATAATTCTTACTGGTTTATCTATATTTAAGACTGCTGCTAGTTGTTGAGGATTTAATAAATCTAACAAATTATCTACTGACATTTTTTCACCAATCTATTCTATTTATTATCATCTAAATTATCATTATCTAAGTTTTGTTTTAACTCATCTATAAATTCTAAATCAAAGTTACCTGGTTGTTCATTTAAAGAAATGTGTTTATCATTTCTAGTTAAAATATGATTTGAATTATCTTGTTTATTTTCTATTATTTTTTGTTTTTCAACTACTAATAATTTTAGTTTTATATCAATAAAAGATTGATGATTAGTTTGTAGTCTAATTGAAATCATTAATCCTAAAAATCAAAATAAAACTATAACTAATCCAATTTGATAAACAATTAAAGATAAAGAAATTCTTCAAGCTTGAGATTTTAAATAACTAGTTGGCAGTAAAAAAGCAAATATTAAAGTAAAAATAAATCCGATAAATAAAGGTATAAAAATAAATCAAATTTCTCTAATTAAAACTTGTTTAAATTTGATCTTATTACTAGTTAAACTTTTTAATTCAATTTTAAAAAGTTTTTTACAAACACTATTACCTTTTAACAAATAACTTAAAACAATAAAGTAAAAAAAAGACCATAAAAAAGACACTAAATACTTAGTGATCAAACTTATAATATCACCAGTTTTAGTTTTTCAAAATATTGACATTATAATTAGTGGAATTGAGCAAATTAATAAATCAAAAAGTCTAGCAAAAAAAACTTTTCATAAACTAGCTAATTTAAAGTTATTATTTTCTAGTTTAAATTCAGTTGTTTTACTAGTAATTAAAAAGTTATTCATTATCTTACTTTTTTAAGTTCACTGTATATAAAACGCTCAAAATCATTCATTCTTTGATTAAATCCTAAGTCTTTATTTTCTAAAAAGACTTTATTTTTATTAACAAATTTATTTACTTTATTTTGCACTTTGTTTTCAACAAAATTCAAGGCTTTTTTATATAAAACAGGGTTGTTATATTTTTCAATTAAATCTAAAAACTTATAACAAGTTTGATAATAATGAGCATAAGTTAATTGATCACTTAAAAACTTATATTTATTAATTTGTCTAAAGTGATTAATAATATGTGGTCATTGTCTTAATAAATCAAAAGCTGAATATTTCATTACTGAAATTCTATGTAATGATAAATGATCATCAAGAATATAACAAGTATTAGAATTAGATAAGAATTTATAAGTAAATAAAAGATCAAATCTTACTTTTCTTCTAAAAGTTAAATTATTTTGTCTAATAATATCTACTTTAAAAACTTTAGTATAAATAAGTCTTTGAATATAAGCAAAAACTTCATAATCTTTATTTAAATCATATAATTTATTACCTTCTAATAAGTTATATGAAATTTGGTCTTCAATTAAACCATTATAGTTTTGATTAAATTCAATTAAATCAGGATTATGTTTGTCTGATACTTTTTGAATTTCTTCAACAAAATTAGGATATAAAAAATCTCCTTCTTTTACAAAAACAACATATTTTGATGAAACTAGTTTCATTGCTAAATTTCAATCACTAGCTGTATCTTGTGGAATATTATTTTCACTTAAAATAATGTTAGTTGAATTATCAAAAATCTCTTTTATATATTGTCTTTTAGTACTATCTATGTTTTTAGAATCACTTATAATAATAGTCTGGTGTGAGCTATTAGTTTGATGTTTTATAGAATCAATAGTTGTTTTTAATCTATCTAAATGTGCTTGTGAAGCAATTATAAAAGACACTAGCATTTTTACACCAACTTTCTTATACTATTTATATTTTACACTATTTAAAAATTAAAAAATGAAACTTATTTTGTTGCTTATAAGTTTCATTTTTAGTGATTTATTAAATAAAAAATAGTATTGTGATAAAAAATTACATTAGTAATTAAAATAATATTTATATTGTCTTATTTTGCAGTATGAGATTCAAATTTAGGTTGATGTTTTTCAGTAAAATTCTTTTCGCCACCATTTGCAAATTTTTCTGCATGATTTACTTTTTTAACATTTCAATTAGTTAAATCTTGGTTAAATGCTTTTGCATTTTCAAACATTTGCTCCATAGATGCCACTTTTTGTGTATTTCAATTTGATATATTACTATTAAATGTATCTGTTTTACTAAACATACCTTTCATATTCTCAACTTTTGATACATCTCATCTTGATAAATCCTGGTTAAATTTCTTAGCACCTGAAAACATAACTTCCATATCTTCTACATTTTTTGTATTTCAGTCAGAAACGTTTCCATTAAAACTTTCTGCCTCTCAAAAAACACCTTTCATTGTTGTAACATTGGATATATCTCAAGAATTTAGATTTTGATTAAATTTTAAAGCCCCAGCAAAAGCTTCGGTCATATCAATAACATTAGAAACGTTTCAAGAATTAAGACTTTGGTCAAAATTTTTAGCATTTTCAAAAGTTTTTGTTAAAAATTTTATATTTTTTGTATCTCATTTATTTAAATTATCTATTTTAGTTGATTCTAAATCCTTGAATGATTCATTTAAAGAGTTGATTTTTAATGGTAAATGCAAAGGTACTTTTATTGTACTTTTATTAACTCTTGTTAATTTAATATTTTTTACTATTGTTTCCAATTCATAACCAATTTGTGTTATTTCATTACCGCTTTCGTTATATTTAGTTTGAACTTTGTTTTCTAAAACCGTATTTGGAGTAAGTGTTATTTGTTTGCCAAAATAATCTAATTTTATGTTGTTAATCGCTTTATGTTCATTATCCATTTTAAGATTAATATTCTTTTCAGATTCATCAGCTAATTTTAAATATTCTAAATGTTTAACATTATAATCACCTAAATACACTTTTAACTGATCAACAACATCTTGATATGTGTGAAAAGTTCCAAAAGCATCTTCTTGTTGTTTAAACACTTTTCTTAATGTATCAATAGCTGCCTTTTTTTCATATTCTGGTATTTCTATTTTAGGTAACGCTTCAGGAGCATCTTTAGACATATTTTCTGGTTTTTTATTCTTGTCTTTATTATCTTTACTAATATTATTTTTTATATCTTTATTACTATCTACTTTACGAGCACAACTAACTGCTAAAACACCAGTACTTAGTATAGTTAAACTACTTATTATTTTTAATAAGTGCTTCATTTTATATCCTTTCTTAAAGACAAAAAATACGAATTTAATTCGTATTTTTATTACACAATTATATTAACATTCAAATTAAAAAACTAGTCTAATAATTTTCTATGGTAGAAAATGGTATATATTCTGTTGGTATGAGCTACATTTTTAGAAAAAATTTGAATAAAATTATTTGATTTTAATTGTTTTCAGTACTTCTTCTGAGAATTTTGGTAGATTTTGATCTGGAATATTTGTTTCAGATCCCTTTCTAAAATCATTTGCAATAGTTACTTTTGATGGTTTTCAAGAACTTAGACTATGCTTAAATCCTTTTGAGTTTTGAAACATTTGTTTCATTGACGCAACACTAGATACATTTCAACTAGAAATATTTGAATTAAATAATATTGTATTGCTAAACATCCCTTCCATACTTTCCACATTAGAAGTATCTCATTTTGATAGATCTTGATTAAAATTAGTAGCACCACTAAACATACTTGACATATCTTCAACTTTTTTTACATTCCATTTAGATATATTACCATTAAAACTCTCAGCATCTCAAAATATTCCTTTCATTATTTTGGTGTTTGCTGTGTTTCAAGAGTTAAGACTTTTATTAAATTTTTTTGCTCCGGCAAACATATTTGTCATATCAAATACATTTGAAACATCTCAATTATTAATGTCCTGATCAAAATTTGTTGTATCACTAAATGTTTCAGTTAAATATCTTACATTAGTTATTTTTCATTTATCTAAATTTTCAATATGGCTAACCTCAGAACCTCTAAATGCATTATCTAGTGAAGTGATTTTTAAAGGTAAATGTAAAGGAACTTTTTTAGTTTTTTTGTCTATTTGTTTTATTTTTACATTCTTTAAAACATCTTGATATTCATATCCAATTTGTAATAATTGGGTCTTCGAACTATCATACTTGTCTATAACTTTATCTTTTAAAACTTTTTTAGGAGTAAAAATAGTTTCCTTGTCGAAAAAGGAAATTTTTATTTTATTTAAATTTCCATTGTTATCAACTACTAAATTTTTATTTTCATCATCCTTATTTGTTAATCTTAAATGTTCTAGGTGTTTAATCTTATTATCATTTAAATAAACCTTTATTTGTTCTAAAA
This sequence comes from Mycoplasma feriruminatoris, assembly GCF_000327395.2. Classification (NCBI taxonomy): domain Bacteria; kingdom Bacillati; phylum Mycoplasmatota; class Mollicutes; order Mycoplasmatales; family Mycoplasmataceae; genus Mycoplasma; species Mycoplasma feriruminatoris. The sequence continues at coordinate 212,074 of NZ_CP091032.1, read as the reverse complement.
CTTCACCATACGTATGAAAACTACCAAAGGCTTCTTCTTGATCCTTAAAAACCTTTTCCAAAGCACTTATCATTTCTTGCTTTTCTTCTTCACTAACATTAATTTCTACTTTAGGTTGAGTAGCACTAGGATCTTCTTTAGGCTCACTAGAATTTGGTTCATCTTGAACCATACTGTCTAAATTATCATTTTTATTATTAAGACCATTATTTTTGTCTTTATTATCTCTACTAATATTATTTTTTATATCTTTATTATTATCTATTCTACGAGTACAACTAACTGCTAAAACACCAGTACTTAGTATAGTTAAACTACTTATTATTTTTAATAAGTGCTTCATTTTATATCCTTTCTTAAAGACAAAAAATACGAATTAAAATTCGTATTTTTATTACAAAATTATATTAACATTCAAATTAAAAACTAGTCTAATAATTTTTTATATTCACTATAACCTTTAGCATCCATTTCTTCTAAAGGAATAAATTCAATAGCAGCTCCATTAATACAATATCTTAATCCACCCATTTCTTTTGGTCCATCATTAAAAACATGACCTAAATGGTTATCACCAGTTTTTGATCTAACTTCAACTCTATGCATATTATGAGAATAATCAGCTTTATATTCTACAGCTTTACTATTAATTGGTGCAGCAAAACTTGGTCATCCACAACCAGCATTAAACTTAGTATTTGATGCAAATAACACTTCTCCAGTGATTTTTTCAACATAAATACCTTTTCTATGTTCATCATTAAATTCTGAAGTATGTGGTCTTTCTGTTGCTGAGTATTTTAAAACATTTAAGCTTAATTCATCTAAAGCTAATTCTTTTCTAATTAAATTAACAAATTCTTTTTCTTTTTCTGATAAATTAAAATCTACATTTAAATTAATATGGCAATAACCTGTTGGGTTTTTTTCTAAATAGTCTTGATGATAATCTTCAGCAGTCATATAGTTTTTTAATTCTTCTAATTCTACATAAAATTCATCATATTGTTTTTTATATTCAATAAATACTAATTCAATAACTTTTCTATCATTTATATCAGTATAATAAACACCAGTTCTATATTGTGTTCCAACATCATTTCCTTGTTTATTTAATGAATCTGGATGAATGATTCTAAAATAATGTACTAATAATTCTTCTAGTGATATTTGATTTGGATCATAAGTAACTTTAACTGTTTCAGCATGCATAGTTTTTGATAAACTATAGTATTTAGTTTTTTCACTAAGCCCATTAGCATAACCACTTTCAGCATCAATTACACCTTTTAATTTAGAAAAATAAGCTTCTACTCCTCAAAAACAACCACCAGCTAAATAAATCACTTTATTCATATTTTTTACTCCCTATTTTATATTGTTTTTATTTTAATATAAAAAACATAATTTTATTAACTTTAAATAAAAAACAAATCCTAAGATTTGTTTTTATCAATTATTATAATTTATTGACTTCTTTTACACTAAATGAAACTGTTCTATCATCTCTTAATTTATACATTAAGTTAGGGTTAGCATAACCTTTAGTTTTTTCAAATCCTAACATACTTAATCTAGGTAGATATAAAGGAATTTCATCTAACTTCATTGACTTATCTTCTTTACCAGTTTTAGGATCTACTTTATAAACTTGTCCATCAATTCCAAATTCAACTCCAATATTACCAATTTGAGAAAATGTTTTATTTGAAATATTAGCAGTATAAATTTGAACTCTTTTATCATCAAGTGGAGCTCTAGTTGTTTTAGAAGAAAAGTAATTTTCAGATAGGTAACTAGGTCTATTTGTATATAGATTAATATGAGCATGACTCATTCAACCACCATTAGATGCGTTGTTACCTAAATAACCAATAACTGTACCTTTTGAAACTTTTTTAGGATTTTGAGGAGTGACACTTTTTACAACTTTTACTGTTCTTTTGTCTCCTAATTGTGCAGTTTCAGCACTTCATCCTAGAGTTGCATTATTTAATGTTCTTTGAGCATCTAAATGTAAGAATGAAACATAAATATGATTTTTATTATCATTTAAATAAATTTCTTTTTCTTTAGGAGATCATGATAAGTTATCAACTGGAATTTTAGCAACTAACACTGTTCCTACACTTTCAAAAGGTACATTTGTTGTTAATTCATAAGCAGCAATAATTTCTCCATCATATGGCATGACAACAGGTTGGAAATCATTAGCAATATAATCTTCACCTATGTGCATAAATTTAGGAGTTTTTACTTTTTCTCCATAAAATCCTCTAGATCTAGCATATCCTCCAGAAAATAGTTCTGAATCAAATTGTTTAAAGAAATCTTTATTAATACTTTTTAAATTTTCTTGGGTTAATTTTTCAGTTGCAAAGTTAGGAGCTTGAATATTGTTTTTTGTAAATTCACTAGTATATAAATCTGTATATTTACCTACTCCGATTTTTTTGTGTAATTTAACTACATTATTTTCTGATTCATCAGTTAGAACTTTTAAAAGTAAACCTGAGTTTCTATAATCTGAAGTTTTATCAATTGATTCAACATTTATTTCTTTTATAAATTTTGATTGAGATTTTACTAATAAATTTGATTTATTTAACTGAGTAAAATCAGTATTAGTTTCAGTAAATTTAACTGTATTAACTTTAATTGATTCATCTAATTTTAATTGTTTTCAAAATGGATCTTTTTTATCAAATTCGAATTTAACTCAAACTGTAACACCAGCTTCAGTAGGGTTTTTATCACTATTATCTTTTACTGCTAATCTTACTTTTAAAAAACCTTCATTAATAGATAGACTAGGATCACTTAGATCAACATCTGTAATAGTCTTTTTAAACTCAATTTTTGAATCTTTATCTTTTGATAAAATATCAAATTCTTCAGTTTTAAGATCAAATAATGAACTTAATTGCGTTGAATTTAATTCGTGAATTCCTCATTCGTTAACTAGGCTTTTGATTTCTTCAGTTACTTGTTTAGTTTTAATAGAAAAATTATTTTTATTTTTTAGTTCAACTAATTTGTTAAAAATCGGTTTAATTTTTTCAACGTCTATTTTTTCTACAGCACTTGCTTTTACATTTTTAACTTTAAAATTAAAAGTTTGTTCTATAAATAAACCATCTTGATATTTAAAATTATTATGACTTATAAGTGGTAATTTAACTCTAATAGGAAAAATAATATCAAAGTTATTTCCATAATCTCTTGATATATTAGTATAATCAACTTCAAATTTTAATCTATTTAAAAAACTATCAGATAAATTAAATTTATCTTTAATAATTTCTTTAAATTTAACTTCATCAAATTTCATATATTTTGATGCATAGTTATTTTTCATTATATTGTTAAATTCAACAGTTTCTCCAGATGCACCTGGTGTTGTGAATTTAACTAATTCATCGCTATGATCGTGTTTAGTAAAATATTGATTAATTTCACTTAACATATTAATTTGATTATAGTTTTCAAATTCTTTTTTCTCATTTTCAGTTTTTAAACTATAGTTTAAATAAATTTTTTCTTTTAAGTTTTGAGTATTAGACATTGGATTTTTACAAGAAACTACAGCTAGTGCAGGAATAATTACTAGTGTTGATAGTAAAGGAATAAATAACTTCTTTTTTATCATAATATCTCCTAAAAAACTAAAATAACTTTAGTTTTTAATCTTAATTAGTATTTTTAAAAGACCTATAGTTATAGGAATAAAATTAGTAAATAATTTACTAACTAAATTTTAATACTTGAAAAAAACTAATATTTGAGAATAACATTTTTTAATATTTTTTATATTTAAAAAATAAAAAACAAATCATAAGATCTGTTTTTAGTTATTATGTTAATTTATTAACCTCTTTTACACTAAATGATACAGTTCTATTATCTCTTAGTTTATATACTAGATTAGGGTTAGCATAACCTAATCTTTTTTCAAATAAACCCATACTTAAGTTTGGTAAAAATAAAGCTAATTCATTTTGTATTGAGATCGGTTTTTTATCACTACCTATTTTTTCTATACCAGTAATAGGATCAACTTCGTTTATAGTAAAAGGTGGTTTTCCTGGATATTGGTGTAAACCAATATTTCCAAATTGTCTTCAAGTTTCTTTACCATTAATTTTTTGATGATATTGTTTAATTCTTTGTTCAGGTAATCCTTGAGAAGCCTTAGTTGAAAAGTAGTTTTCAGATAGATAACTAGGTCTATTTGTATATAGATTAATATGAGCATGACTCATTCAACCACCATTAGAAGCATTGTTACCTAAATAACCTATAACAGTATTTTTTGATACTTTTTGAGGTGAATCTGGTGTAACACTTCTAACAACTTGAATTGTTCTTGAACTTCCTAATTCAACTGTTTCTGATGATCATCCTAAATTTTGATTATTTAAAGTTCTTTGAGCATCTAAATGTAAAAATGACATATAAATATGATCTTTATTATCGTTTAGATAAATTTCTTTTTCTTTAGGAGTTCAGTCTAAATCAGAAACTTTTATTTTAACAACAACAACTGTTCCAACCCCAGTAAATGGAACTTTTGTAGTTAACTCATAAGCTCCTATAACCTCACCATCATATGGCATTAAAACAGGTTGAAAATCATTAGCAACATAATCTTCTCCAATATGCATAAATATTGGAGTTGTTATTTTAGGAGCATAAAATCCTCTTGATGAAGCATACCCACCAGAAAATAATTTAGAATCAAATTGTCTAAAAAAGTCTTTATTTACTGATTGTAAATTTTCTTGAGTTAATCTTTCAGTTGTAAAATATGGAGCTTGTATATTATTTTTAGTAAAGTCATTTGCATATAATAAACTATAGTTACCAACCCCAATTTTTTTATTTAATTCTAATTTTTTATTATCTTTTAATAAAACATCTAAAACTAATTTTGCATTTCTAAAATCAGATGATTTTTCTATTTTTTTAATATCAACATTTTTAACATCTTTATTAAAAATTTTAATTAGTAAATTGCTTTTAGTTAATGAAGAAAAATCAGTATTAGAAATTCCATATTTAATAGTATCAACTCTAATAACTTCATTTAGTTTAATGTTTTTTCAAAATTCATCATTTAAATCAAATTTGAATTTTATTAATTTAGTGATTCCTGCTTCAGCTGGTAATGCTTTTTCTTGAACTTTTCTTAGTTCCAAAGATTTTTTCTTAATTTCTTCAACTAATTTTTCAATTTGTTGCTTATTAGTTTCAGTTATTGATCCAGTTTTGTTATTTTTTTCTAATTTCTCTTTTTCTATAGCTAATTTCTTAATTTTAGTTTGAAGCTCATTTATTTTTTTAGTTTTTTCAGTTGAATCAAAACCTTCTTTAACAGCAAATCTTACTTTTAAATAACCTTCATCTAGTGCTAAATTTTTATCACTAAAATCAACTCCAAAAATTGTGCTTTTAAAAGTAAAATTAGAATTTTGAGATTTTAAATTATCAAATTCTGGTGTTTTAATATCAAACATACTTGATATTTGAGTTGAATTTAATTCATTAATTCCTCATAGATTAGCTTGCTTTTTAAGTTCATCAAAAATATTGTTTTTAACTGTAGCTGTAAAGTTATCATATTTAAGTTCTTTTAATTTATTAAAAATATCTTTTAATTCTTCGCCCGAAAAAGCTTCTTGAACTGAACTTTTTACATTTTTTAATCTAAATTTAATTATTTGTTCACTAAATAAACCAGATGCATAACTAGCTTTTTTATGATTTTCTAGTTCTCTTTTTATTCTAACTGGAAAAACAATATCAAAGTTATTACCATAATCTCTATCAATATTAGTGTAATCAACTTCTATTTGTAATTTGTTTAAATAAGCATCTGAAAGATTAAATCTTTCTTTAATAATTTGTTTAAATTTATCTTTATCAAACTTAACGTATTTAGCAGCATAATTATTTTTCATTAAACTATCTAAAGTTATATATTTATGTGATTCTTTGTTAACAAAACTTACTAATTCTTGATTGTGATCATTTTTTTCAAAATATTCATTGATTTCAGATAATATGTTTATTTGATTTTCTTTTTCAAAATCAAATATTTTATAAATTCCTTGTTCATTTTGAACTGTTTTACATCCTATAACAATAGAAGTTGAAACTACTGGTAGAATACAAAATATTGGAAGAATTAATTTCTTATAGTGTTTTTTATTTATCATAAAATCTCCTATGCTACTGAAACAACTACTCCAGTTTTCATTTTAATTAGTATGCTAATAAATCCTATAATTATAGGAATAATTATTGAAAACACTACTACTAAGAAAAATCTTAATAATTCAAATAAATATTGTTTTATATCTAAAGAACTTGGTGATTTTTTAAAAATAATATCTACTGTTTTAAAGATAATATCTATAAATGGAAATGCTAAATGAAATGAAAAGAATTCAAAAAATGAAGAAATAAATAATATAGTTCAAATAAACAACAATTCTATTAATATAATTGCAAATTGATCAAATCTATAAATAGCTATATCAATTGCTGATATAAAAGGTAGAACCGATATTAATAATGTAATAAAAACAAATTCTTTAATACTAAAACCTATTATTGTTAAATCAGAAGAACTTTTAAAAAACTCTCTAAAAGTTAAATTATTTAAAAACTGATATTCTATTTTTTTACTATTAGTTTTTTTAATACTATAAAATAGCAAATAAAACATTACTATGCTTAAAATAACTCCAATTAATTGTGCAGATAATATATAAAAAATACCATTATATAAAAAATGTCCCACAAGTTGATTATTTTCTTGACCTGATTTTCCAAACCCTATAAACACAGCTCTAAAAAAGACAATTAAAGGGTTTAAAAACGGTGCTATTGTAGTTTTTGCTCCAATTGAAGCAAATGCAAATGGTAAAAAGAAAGCCAAACTTGTAGCTATTGTAAAACTTGTTGATAAAAAGATTTTATTATGTTGTTTTTTTAATAGTATTGCTATTAGTTTAAATGTTAGAACTAAAAATACTAATAAAAACACAGCTAGAATTTCAAAACCAAAAACTGTTGGGTTAAAAAACGTTCTTAACGCTTCTCCTGGTGTATTTTTTTGTATCATATTAACCTTTCTTTTTTATTATAAATAAATAAATAAATTAATTAGAAAACTTATTTATTTCTTTATTAAAAATAAAAAGCAATAGCTTTAGCTATTGCTATAAAAAGTTTAGATCTTCCATTATGTTATAAACATATTCACTAAGTACTTCAGTTTTTTTCAATAATTTCAAAATCTCAATTGTCATAATTAGAAACTGACATAACATTTTTCTTTTCGAGTTTATCTAAATAACTACCATTAAGTATTCTTCATTTTGAATCTTTATAACTACTTTTTTTTATTTGAAAAGAATCATTACCTAGTGATGAGTTTGAATCAGAATTTATATATACTAAGTTACCTATTTGATTAAGATACTCTTTATGTTTCTCATTAATATCTTCTTGATTATTAGTAATATTTTTCAAATCTTCTATTCAATCCTTACTTAAGTTTTGAGGCATAATGTGTTCAACAGTTGGTATAATTTTGTCTCCCATAATGTTGTCATAATGTTTTTTTCTTTTTCTAATGATATTTGAATTATATAAGCAAGAGAATATGATATTCATGGAGTTGTTATTTGGGCTTTGCAAGAATCTAAAAAATCTTTTTTTGATGGAGTGTTAAAAATTACTCCATCACGAGTTGAATTATCATTAGACTGACTTTCAAGTCATATTTTTATTTCTTCAGGTTTTTTATTGTGTTTTATCATATCAATAAATTCATATGTTAAATCAAATAATGATAAACGACTATCTTTATGAACACTAATAACTTTAATAATATGTGATGAAAATACTTTTATGTATTTAATAACATTTGCTTTAGAACTTTTATCTTGCTCTTCTCATTTATATGCTTGAAGAGAATAATATTTATCATATAAATAAAACACTAAAGGAAAGTGAATATCTTTATTTCTAATTGCTATAAGCCATTCATTTGAACCAATATCATTAAAATTTTCTGGAAATTTTAATTTTATGTACAATTGTAAAAAGCCATTTAGTTGTTGTATGAATTTTTTATAAGTTTCTTTAGTTGTTATTTTTTGTTCTAAATGATTAAAAACAAAATCTTTAAAGTATTTAAATAATGCATAACGTTTAGTTGATTTGCTAAATTTATAAAATAAAGAATCATTATTGTTCTTTGTTTTATCCATTTTACACCATTTAAAACGTAAGTAATTATTTAAAAAATCTTCTATATATTCCTCAGTTTTACCCTCGTCTTTTTTATCTAATTTGTGTTTTAAAAAGTCAGTTATTTTTTTCTGAAATTTATCTAGTTTTTTTCTGTTGAATAACCTGGAGTATTATGTGATATTAAAAAATTTTTTATAAGGTCAAAATCACTTAAAGGTTTTCCTTTAGAGTTTAGGTCTTCAAAAATTGTCATTTCTTCTTCAGGTTTAGTTCTATATTCTAGTAAGCAGAACACAAATTTTTTAAGAAAAACATTTAAAAATGTTTCAAATATTATTAATCAATAATTTTCATAAATGCATCAACAATTTGTTCACTTCTTTTTTGAATTTCTTCAAATCCTCACTTATTATATGAAGTAATTGGTTCAATTTTATATTCTTGTAAAAATACATTTCCGTTAATTAGTGGGGCTGAAGCCATACGATAAACTTTAGATTTTTTATGATCAAATGAATAGTTTTTTAATTCTGAATTTTTACCAAGATCAATAAAACACAAATTACCAATTTGATTTAAATAAAATTCATGCTTATTTCTAACTTCTTGTTCTGTTATGTTTTCATTATCTGATAAATATTGGATTCATTCACTACTTAATTTTTGAGGCATTATATGTTCTAAGGTTGTTTTTTTAGTATGACTAATATTTTCATTACTTCTGTTTAAAATAGTAGTTTGTACAACATCAATAACACTTTTTGAAACTCATTTAGTTGTATCTTTAATATGTAAAAGTGACTCTTTAACTTGTTGATAGTCAGGTGTTTTAGCAAAATTATGTTTTTCAGTATTGCTGTTATCTTTTAAGATATTAGATAATTTTTGAACAGTCATTTCTTCATTTTGAACTATTTGTTTTTCAAATCATAAGCAAAATTCAGTAAGTGATTGTCCTGTTCCTTGATAGGCTAATAATTTGATGATATGACAAGAAAACACTTTCATATAATCAATGATTATTGATTCTACAGGTCATTCTTCACTATTGTTATCAAATTTTGAAAATTTAGTAAATAAAGCAAATAATAAACTAATATAAACATTTTTTTGCTCAATTACTCTTATTCATAAATTATTTCCTATATGACTATCTTTTTCTGGATTAGTAATAGTTAAATATAAAAGAAGATATTTTTTTAGTTCTTTTAAACTATCAGTTAGACTTATATTTTTTTCTTTTTTTAGTTCTAGGTATTTTTTAAAATTCTTATAAATTTCATATGATGGATAATCATTAAATTTGTTTTTTAAATATCATTTTAAAAAGACAGTAAAAAAATCTTTGATGGTTTTATCTACTTTACTTTCCTTTACTTTTGACCCAACAATATTTCTAACATATCTATCATATTGCATTAGATTTTCTGATGGTTTTTTATTTTGATCAACTAACATTATGAAATTTTTTATCAAATCTAGATCATCTAAAAGAGCTCCTTTGGAATTCAGATTTTCAAAAATTGTCATTTCTTCAAAAGGATCTTTAACAGGATATAGTAATGAAGAAAACACAAAATTATTTAAAAAAGTATCAAGTAAACTTCTATACTCATCAACCTTATAATTTTTAGGGATTAAAAAATTTCTTATAATATTATAGTTTTCTTCTATTTTTTTATATTTAAAATTTATTTCATCACTATTAGGTTCATTTCCTGTATAAAAGGCAATAATTTTATTAATGTCTTGTGAAATTTTTAAGCTGTCTTCGTCTGGTTCATCTGAGTATTTTTCAAAATTAAATTCTTTTAATTTTAATTCTTCTTTTTTAAAAACAGATTCTTCTAAATTATTAGAGTTTATAATTATTTGTCTATTAAGAAAATGAATTAATAAAAGTGAGGTAGTTAGTCTTTGTTGTCCATCAATAATTCTATGTTTTAAGATATTTGGATTATTAACATCAGTTGGTTCAGTTGATTCAGTAATAGTTCCAAAAAAATGTTGACGCTTATCTTTATTTCTTTCTAATAAGTCATTTAAAAGTGAAACAATATTTTCTTTACTTCAACAATATTCTCTTTGATATGAAGGTATCTCTATTATTTCTAAATATGAGAACATTTGCTTAATAGTTCTAGCTAAAATAGTTATTGAATTATTTTGCATAATCATTTTCCTTTTTAATAAAGTCCCCCGAACCCCATATTCCGGACTAAAAATCCAGGAAGTGGGGTTTTTATATGGCTAAATGAAGCTTAGAAAAAAAATTAAAAATTGTCAAAGAAGCTAAAAGACTTAATGTTAAAAATAGCACCTATTTGGCAGACAGGCATAATGTCTCGGCTAATACTTTAAAGGGTTGAATTTACAAATATGAAATGTTTGGAATAGAAGCGCTTACCCACAAGAAAACAAAACCTCATTATAGTTTGGAAGCAAAACAAGAAATAGTATTATATAAACTTAAAACTAAAGAATCATACAGGGAAGTTGCAAAAAAATTTAATATTATACATTCATCAACTATAGCTGGTTGAGTTAAAAAGTATAAAGAAAATGGAATTTTAGGGTTAAATAATAATATAGGAAGACCTAAAAAATTATGAAAAACTCTAAGAAAAAACCAGTTAAAAAAAAGAAAACAAAAATAACAACTAATAATGAAGATAGAATAAAACAATTAGAAGAAGAAGTTGAATACTACAAATTAGAGGTTGAATTCTGAAAAAAGTTAAACACCTTGTTGACAGAAGAAGAATCAACAAGGAAAAAACAAAAGTAATTTTAGAAATGCTAAAAACTCACAAAAAAGCTAAAGTTTCTATTCTTTTAAAAATAGCAAAATTACCTAAATCCTCTTTTTATGAATGAAAAAGAAATTAGAAAATTCAATAGATAAGGATATGGAATTAAAAATATAATTGTTGATATATTCAACAAATCATTTGAAAGATATGGCTATAGACGGCTAAAAATGACCTTAAAATCAATGGGATATGTTGTGAATCACAAAAAAATTTTAAGGCTAACTAAAGAACTTGGTATTCAGTGTGTCAAATTTAGAACAAAGAACAGAAGATATAGTTCTTATAAAGGAACTGTTGGGAAAATCGCAGACAATGTTTTAAAAGAAATTTTTCTTCAACAAAAGCAAACAGAGTTTGATGTACTGATGTAACAGAGTTTAAAGTTAATGGTCAAAAACTATATCTGTCACCAATTATTGATCTTTATAACAGTGAAATTATTTCATATTCAATTCAATCTAGACCTAACTTAAACCTAACTAATTCAATGCTAAAAAAAGCGCTTAAGAAGGTTAAAAATACAAATGGTTTAGTAATTCATTCTGATCAAGGATTTCATTATCAGCACATGAGTTGAGTAAGTACGCTAGAAGAAAATAACATAATACAAAGTATGTCTAGAAAAGGTAATTGCTTAGATAATGCTATTATAGAAAATTTTTTTGGTTTATTAAAACAAGAAATTTATTATGGTGAGAAATACAATTCAATAGAAGATTTAACTAAAGCAATACATAAATATATTTATTGGTTCAACAATATAAGAATAAAAGAAAAATTAAAAGGATTGTCTCCTGTACAATTCAGAAAACAATCCTGTTATAATATTGAAAATTTTTAGTCCGTGTTTAAGGTAGCGGGGGGGAAGTCATAAGTCTTTATTTTTTCTAGACAATAAATTATTAAGTCAATATCCATACAAATTTGTTTTTCTCAAGATGAAGTTTCAACGATCAAATTTTTAAGTTCTACACCAGAACTTCTTTTACCTTTTAATTCAAAATCTTCATGATTATTTTTGTTAATAATATTTAAATTAAATAGAAATGTAATTATTCTACTTTGTCTAAGTATAGAAATATCTTTATTAGAACTTTTTAAAAACATATTGTCTATAATTTCTTTGTTTGTTAATTCTTTTTTAATTATTCTATAAGTACCATTTACATTTTCAATATAACCAAAAGCACATAAAGTTAAACAAAATTGATCATAAGTAGAGTGACTTTTAAAGGCATCTATTATTTTCTCATTTTCATCATAAACATAAATTTTATTATTAGTATTATTACTTGGAGAAGTAAAAAATGAATTAGTTTTAGTATATTTGTCTTTAAACGTTTTCAAATAAGAATTAGCATTAGTTCCAACCTTGTGAAACACAGCATTTTTTACAATTTCTTTAAATTCCATAATTATTTGCTTTTATTTAACTTCATTTTTATTTGAACAATAATATCTTTAACTAATTCACTTGGAATTGAACTTCTTTTTGAATAACTTCCCCTTGCCATATGATCATTATTTCCTTTGTTTCTAGACTTTAATAAGTCAAGCTTTATATTACTTTTAAAAATGGTTGGTTTTAAAGAAAAATCAATATCATAAGATGAGTAATAAGTTTTATTTTCAAAAAAGTTCTCATGAAAATCTCAATGGTGTTTTTGAAATTCTCAAGTTTTACTTGTTGCTGGGTTTTCTATAACTCAAACTTTAGGCTTAAATGTTTGTATTATGTGAATAGTAGCTCCAATTGTACTAATTCCTAGTATTCTACCAACTTCTTTTTGTAAAAATAATCTTCTTTTAACAGGATGAGCAGTTTTATTATATTCATCATAGTATTTTTTATTTCTTATCTCTCAAACTGAAGTATCACTTTCAACTTTTTTTGAAGAAGTAGATATTTTAGCAAACATTTTACCACCACAATCAGCTCCGCTTCAACTCTCACAAGGTGGAGAAGCTAGAATAATGTCTGGTTTTTCTAATTCTTTTAATTGATTTATCAAGTTAAAGTTAAGTAAAGATAGATCAATCTGTTTATATTTATAGTTTTCTGATTCTTTAAACTTTATTTTATTAGGATCATTTATTCCGATTGAATAGACAATAAATTCATTATCAAAGTATTTTTTAATCGCTTTTTGATAACTACTTTCAGCATCATCATATAAAGCTCAAACTACATATTTAGATATTAGTTTTTCATTTAGTAGAGAATTTTTGCTATCTTTAATTTTATTTTCCACAGCAAAAAACCTCCATATTACCTATAGAGTTAATGATATATATATATATATGCAAGCAAATAGCATAAAATGGTTAAATTTATCCGACTAAATTAGCTCTTATACTTATGAAATTTCAATAAAACTAAGCATTAAAATAATTTGTAATAACTATTTAAACAAAATAAAAAATTCCCTTAAAATCTAAGGGAATTTTTACTATTATTTAAAATTATAGTTTATTAAAATATCTAGTTTCTAATTTTTTTATTAACATATCTTGCTATTAAATTAATAGCTAATATAGCAAATGTACCAATTCATAAGTAACTCATCGCTAATCTTGGATAAAATGCTCTAGTATCTAAATACTTAGTAATTAAATGACCAATATATAATTTATCACTAGCTAAAATATAATAAGTAATTGATGCTCTAAATATAAGTTCGAAATAAAAAATTGACAATGAGATAAATTCAATTTTAATTGCAGGCAAGACATACTTTAAAAATATTTGATTATTACTATATCCTTGTATTTTTAAATTATTAATAATTTGAATATTTAAATTATCAACTACTTCAACTAGCTGTTTTGCTTTACTTGAAGCTTGATGTAAACTTACAACAATAATTACTAATGTTAAAACATTACTAAATACTGGATTAAATACATAAAAATAAACTATAGTTGGTATTAATCTAATTAATACATTTAAACTTCTAAAAATGATTACAACAAATAAATTATTTAACTTTAATGATTGTAATCTAATACCTATAAGTGTAATAACAATACAAATAAACATACTTACAATTGTAAATTGCAGTGAGTTTCAAATTAAAAGAACAGGGTTATTTTCAATATTTTTATTAAAGATACTAAAACTAGCAAAATTAGGATTTAATAAGTCTTTAAAAAACGATTTAACATAATCTAAGTTAAATAAATAAATTGGAATTTTTATAAAAGTAATAATACTAATAATAGTTAAACTAATAAAAATTAAACTAATAATTATTTTATTAAAGTTTAGTTTTTTAGATAAACGTGTATAGTATTCTAATTTAGTTTCATTTTTTTGTTTATAAACTTTTGATCTAGCTTCAACTAGATACTTTTTAAACAAGTAGTTTAAAAGCTCTAAGAACAATATAAAGCCCATTAATACTAATAAAGGTATACCTAGTTGGTCAAAATGAGCAGTGTTTTCACTACCATAAACTATTAATCTACCAATTCCTGGTAAACTTAAAGCTGCTAAAAGTGATGCTCATCTAATGTTTGATTCAAAAGAAAAGATAAATAAAGCAATTACTCTATTTTTAATTCTTGGATAGATTTCTTTAAAAAATGCTTTAAACTTTGAATTACCTTGACTAATTGATATGTAATATGCTTGTAGATCAAATGAGTTTAGCATATCAATATAGTATTTATGTAATCACAACCAAGTAAATCAAATATAAACTAATAATAAACTTAATTCATTTCTAAAAGTAGAAGTTATTAGTGTAATAAAGATCAATTCAGGCGTACTTCTTAAAATTAAAATAAATCCACTTATTAGATAAGATAAAAATTTATTATTTACTTTACTAAATGATAAAAAACTAGTAATTATTGCTAATATAAAACCAATAAAAGTACCTGTTAAAGCTAATTTGATCGTTACTCATAATAATCCTAGTGTATCTAAAAACAAGTTAGTATATTCATTTGAAATACGACTAGTATCTAAAAAGTTTTTATTTTCAAATCTAAATAATAAAATCAGCTTTTTAGTTACTTGATAAAAGTTTTCAAAATTAATTAAACTAGCTTGATTATAAAAACATCAACCTACTAGTAATAAAACTAAAATTATTAAAAGATGAAAATAAATTGGGTGAAACTTTCAACTTGTTTTTGTATTAGTAGTTCTATTAACATAACGATATCTAAAGAAATTAGATTCTTTAACTAGAAATGGCTTTTTATTATTCTGTCTAATTGCCATTGTTTTATATCCTTAGTTGGTTTATCAAATACAATTTTTTTATTATTAATTGCAATTACTCTATCAAAATATCTTTTAACTAAACTTAAATCATGAATATTTACTAAAATAGTTTTATTTTGTTTTGAGATATTTCTAAGTAATTTAAGTACTTCGATACTAGTTTTTTTGTCTAAGTTACTTGTTGGTTCATCAGCTAAAATTAGCTCTACATCTTTAATTAGTAGCTTTGCAATTTCTACACGTTGTTGTTGACCACCTGATAGTTCACTTACTTTAAAAAAAGCTTTATCTAAAATGTTTAATTCATCTAATTTTTCAAAAATTGCTATTTTTTGTTTTCTTGTTAATAAGCTAAAAAATTTATAAAATTTATTTTTGTATTTACTAGTTGATCTAATAATGTTGTTATAAACATTATCTGTATAAATAAGATTTGGAGTTTGAGTTAGAAAACCTATTTTTGAAATGAAATTTCTTTTTTGTTTTTTATTAAATTTTAGAACGTCTTGATCAAAGACTTTTACTTGACCTTTTACTGGTTTTAATGAATTAACTATTACTTTAAATAAAGTACTTTTTCCAACTCCAGATGGACCAATTATAGCAACTAGTTCGCCTTGAAAAACATCTAGATTAATGTTTTCTAGAACTATATCGCTTTTATTATTATATTGAATTGATATTTCTTTTAAATCTATAACTTTATTCATCTATATTATTATTTTTGTTTTTCAATAGCAGGAATTTGTTTTACTAAATCTTGTGTTGATTCAGCTTGAACTTGTAATTTTACTAATGTTTCAAATAAGTCCATATTTAATGGCATAAATTTATTATATCCTGTATAAATACCATAAGTATTTTCAGTTAATGTTAATGAATTTAATGCTTTTGAAAGAAGTTCAACTTGTTTGTCTGATAAACCTTTTCTTGCTAAAACAACATCATAACCAGCAGGATTTGTCATTGTTAAAGTTCTAATTATTGAACCATTTTTATCTTGCATACCATTTGTAACTGGAGCAGCAGGGGTGGTTGCAGTAGAAGTGGATGCAGCAGTCATCATAGCTTTTCCGCTCATTGACATTGTCATTGTCATTGTTTTTATACTTGATACAAAATCAGTTGGTTTAAATTTTTCTCCCTTTTCTTTAGATCTAGTTCAGTTGTATGAACCTTCATCATCAAATCCAATTAGAGGTGTAACATCTGAATTATTTTGTTTTTTTCCTAATTGTTTAGCTGCAGAAGACCCTTTACCTTTGATTATAAATTTTTGATATGCAGGATTTTTTTCAAGATCATTTTTAATTTCTTCTATAGTTTTACCAAAGTGGCGTGCAAATAATGCTACTTGATATTTATATGCTCCGGCACTACTTGTTTTTTCAAAAACAATACCATTTTTAATAAATTCGTCTCAATTTTTGTTTTCTCATTGACCAATTATTTTTTTACGTTGTTCTTCTTTTCCTGCAATTAGAACGGCACCACGGTATACATAAGTTAATTCATCTTTTTTATAAAAATTAGTGTATTTTGAACCATCAAATTCTAATTTTGTTCCACTATTTTCTTTTTCTTTAGCATATCAATCAGGGTATTCACCATATTCAGTTCATTTTTTATTATTTTCTTCTGCTAGTTTACGCAATGAATCATCTGATTTTCCATCCTTATAAAAAGTATTGTCATCTGACTGTCAACTAAATCTTAAAGTGGCTGCTTGTGAAACTAATTTAAATGGCAAGTCTTTTTTTAAAGATTTTGCACTAGCATCTCAAACATTATTTAGATAGTATGAATAGTTAGCAATATAAACATCATTATCTCTATCGTTTTTTTCTAATTTTGAAAAATAGCTTTTCTTATCATCATCAACTTTTATTTCAAATTTAACATCTTTAAATTTTTTAGTTTCTTCATCTTTATTTTTTAATTCGTTAAATCTTTCACCTAATAATTGAAGAAATTTGTTACTCAATTCACCTTCTGAAACAACTTTTCCATTTTCATCGATTTTTTTTAAAAACCCATCATTAACTCAAGCATTGTTGATTGTAATAGTTGTATCTCATTTATCAGTAGGATTTTGACAAGCAACAACAAATGAACCAATTGAAGCTATAGAAACTGCTGATAGCATTGTTCCTAAAGCTACTTTTAACTTGTTTGTGTACATATTTATCTCCTTTTTAAAATAAGGGAAAAATAAAAGGTTATGCCTATTATTTTAAATAAAGGGCATAACCTGTAAAAAATCTAGCCACGCATGAATTACCATGATCTGCTAATAGGTATAATCTCAGCCTTTTACAGCACCCTTATTTGTTTTAATTATACTTTAATAGATTAAATAATAAAATAAATTATAATAATTCAAATATTTTAAAAAATAAGTGCTAAAAAACTAATTATCTATATTAAACTCTTTTGGTATTTCTTCTTTTAAAACGTGTTTAAAAATATATTCTCCAACTCCACCTTGATCTGCAGTTAAACTAGTTATATCATCAGCTGCATTTTTAACAATATCAAGTTTTGCATTTTTCATAGCAACACCTTTTCCTGCAAACTTGATTGCTTCTAAATCATTTTCTCCATCACCAAAAAATAAAATTTCTTCAGGTTTTATATTTAATTCTTTTGCAACATATTCTAATCCATAACCTTTATTAACACCAATTGGATTAATTTCTATATTTTCTTTTGCATTTGTAACATAACTAAAAGAAAAAGCACTAAAACCTAAATCTTCAATTTTTTTTCTCATTTCTCTCATATTTTGCTTTTTTCCAAAACAAATATATTTAGTGATTTTTGATTCTAATTTTTTATAAGGACTATAAATCTTAACTTGTCTTTGAGCTCTTTTTTTCATTCATCAAAAAAACACTGAAAGACCTTTGTTTTTATAAGCAATATTTTCATCAATTGTATAACAAAAAGCATGAGCTTTATGTTGTTTAATTAAACTAAAGATTTGATCAACTTGTTTATCTGTAAAGTTTTTTGTATATCTAATCTTGACACTACCATCTTTTTCATAACTAAAAACTTGACCACCATTTTGACCAATAAAAGGTATAGAAGTATTTAAAAGATCTAATTGATTTGCAATAAATCTAGTTGTAGTTATAGTTCTTCCAGTTGCTATAACAATTTTTATACCTTTATCTTTTGCTTTTTTTAAAGCTAATTTAGTTAGTTCATGAATTCCATGTTTTCTAGAATAAACTGTTCCATCAATATCAATAGCGATTAATTTATACATAAAAACTCCTATTTCTAATTATTTTAATTATAACAAAATCATTAATTTTAATTACTAGGTAGAATTTTAGTTTATTTATAAAAGCTTTAACTAACTAAAAAATGAAATTTTATAATTAGATTGAGGTGAAAAGATGTCTAAAAGTTTAATAAAAAATTTTAATAAAAGCTTTAATAGATCTAAAACTCATGAAAGAAGATGATGCAAAGATAATATTAAACAATCATATGAATTAAATAATTATAATAATTTTTTAAACTATTCTATAGCTGATACTAACTTTAAAACTCCACAAATTATAACTAATACAATAATTAAAAGAGCAAAACAAGCTTCTTATAGTTATACTTGTAGTATTGAAAAAAGCTTAGATGCCATTAAAACTTGATATAAAAACTTACATAATATTAATTTAGAAACTGATCAAATTATTTTAGGTCATGGAACTATTAGTGCTTTAATTCAAGCTATTCAAACACTAAGTAATGTAAATGATAATATTTTAATTCAATCTCCAGTTTATAAACCTTTTCAAACTACTATACAACTAAATAATAGAAACATAATAGATAACCCATTAGTTTATAAAGATCATAATTATGAAATTGATTTTATTGACTTTGAAAATAAAATAAAAACTTATAATGTAAAAATGTTTATTTTATGTTCTCCACACAATCCTTCAGGAGTAGTTTGAACTAAACAAGATCTTTTAAAAATCATTGATATTTGTAGTAAATATAATGTAATTATAGTTAGTGATGAAGTACATGGTGATATTGTTTTAAAAGATAAATTTTATTCTTTATTAGAATTTGATATTAAAAATAATAACTATGTTGTAGTTAGTTCACCAAATAAAATGTTTAACTTAGCTGGATTAAAAGGTTCTTATTTAATTAGTAAAAATAAAGAAATACTAGATAAAATAAAACAACAATATTTAATTAATGGGTTTGGTTTATTTAATAGTTTTTATCAACAAGCTTTAATAAGTGCTTATACTAGTGATGATGTTTTAATATGAGTAAAAGAGTTTAAAGAATATGTTTTTAATAACTATATGTATTTAAAAACTCATCTTTTAGATCTATATAAAGAACTAGATTATATAGATCTAAAAGCAACTTATTTAGTATGAATTAAGTTTAATCATATAAGTGTAGAAGAATTTAAAAATAACTTAAAACAAAACAATTTAATTATTAATCTAGCACAAGATTTTTATACTAGTCAAACTGATTGATTTAGAATAAATATTGCTTGTCCTAGAAGTGAATTAAAGCAATTAATTAATAAATTAAAAATATGTTTAAAATTAAATTAGGAGGTTAATATGAAAATAATTAGTACTAATAAAGCCCCAAAAGCTATTGGCCCATACAGTCAAGCTGTTCAAATTTGTAATGGTACTTTATATTTATCTGGTCAATTAGGATTAGACCCTCAAACTATGGTTTTAGAAAATAATATAGAATTACAAACTAAAAGATGTTTAAATAATATTTATGAAATTTTAAAACAAGCAGAATATGAAAAAACTGATGTAGTTAAAACTTTAGTTTTATTAAAAGATATTAAAGATTTTTCATTAGTAAATAGTATTTATGAAGATTTTTTTAAAGATCATAAACCTGCTAGAAGTGCTTTTCAAGTAGCAGCTCTTCCAAAAGATGCTTTGATTGAAATTGAAGTAATTGCTTATAAAAAAGAAAATAATTGTTGTTCAAGTAAATAGATAATAAAAAATGCAGAAATTATATTATTTCTGCATTTTTGTTATTTAGATTTAATTTTAGATAGTTTGTCTTTTATTCAGTCTTTTGATTTAAAGAATGAGTTTTTTAAAGGACTACGATAATAATATCCAACTCCAGCACCAATTCCTAGAATAGTAAAAGTACCTAAAATAGATCCAACAATAGCTCCAGTGTTAGATGATTTAGATAGTTTTATAGTATTTGTTCTAGCTAATGGTATTTTATAAAGGTTGTCTGTTGGTTGTTTAGATATTTTATGATCATTATTTGGTATTTCATTTTCTTTTAATACTTTATTGTCAATTCTAGACAATGGTGTATTGTTGATAGGTTTTTCAGGTTCAATAAAAGTTCACTTAGGTTGCTTTGTTTTATCTAATCCAAACTTATTATTCTTAACATTAGGACTTACATTTCATTCTTGTAAATTATGACTAAATCCTTCTGCTTTATTAAACATTTCTTCAAAATTTGTTACTTTTGAAACGTCTCATTTTGATATATCTTGATTAAAAGATTTAGTACCATAAAACATTTTACTCATATCAGTTACTTTAGATGTATTTCAATTCTTTATGCTTGGATCATTAATGTATCCATTATTAATAAAAACACCTGACATATCAATTATATTTGAAGTATCTCAAGCAACTGTTCATTTAACATTTTGTCTATTACCAACAAATGCATTTTTTAAACTATTAATTTCACTAGGTAATTGAGCAGCAATTTCTGTAACAGTTGGAGGAATAGTTTTTATTCTAATGTTTTTCCCATCTCTATAATAACCAATTTTAGTAAGTTTTTTTCAAAAACCTGAGCCTTCCAATTTGTGATCGGCTAAACTATTTGACATATTATAATTTATTTCATAATTTTTATTAATATTACTAAATAACACAAAACCTGATGAAATTAAAAATGTAGCACTATTAATAATTAAAATGGTTAATAATTTCTTCATTACTTTACTTTCTAACTTACTTTTTTAAGTATGTAAATTATGCATTTCGATTATATAGATTATAAAAACCGTGTCAATACCAAATTTCATAAAGTCTTTATGCTATTGAAACCCAAAGCTTTAATAAAAGGTTTTGAGTATAAAAAAAAGCAGGTTATCTAGTTAGATAATACTGCATTTTATTCATATTATATTTTTTATTATTTTTTAGACTTGATCTTAGATAGTCTATCTTTAATTTTAGTTTTTGACTTATTATAGAATTCCTTTAAACCACCCTTTGTTTTAACATAAACCGGTTTCATTTTATCTGCTGATTTTAAATAAAAGTTCTTTAGATTTTTACGATAATAATATCCAGCTCCAGCACCAATTCCTA
Source organism: Mycoplasma feriruminatoris (assembly GCF_000327395.2). Lineage (NCBI taxonomy): Bacteria > Bacillati > Mycoplasmatota > Mollicutes > Mycoplasmatales > Mycoplasmataceae > Mycoplasma > Mycoplasma feriruminatoris. Next base: position 190,385 of record NZ_CP091032.1, on the reverse strand, counting down.
AAAGTGAAAAAGTTCCTAAAACAGCTCCAGCAATAACTGCTGCATTTGATGAGTTTGATTTTAATACAGTGTTAGGTCTATAACTTGGAATCTTGTAAAGATTTTTATCACTTTTATGATCATCTTCTTTATTTTTCGTAGAACTTTCATTTTCATTCTTAGGTTGTTCTATTTTTTCTTCCTTAGGAATTTCATTATCTAAGTTAAGTTTTCCACTAAGTGTATCTGGTTTATCTTTTGGTGCTGAATTGACAGGTGGTTGTTCTACAAGTGAATTAGGTTTTATAATTGATGTTTCATTATCTGGCATTACATTATTATCGCTAGAAATTAAAGGATTAGAATCATCTGATCTAGTAGATATATCAGAATTACTTGACGCTGAACCTGAAGTTGCAGGAGGTTGTGCTTGTGGTTTAACATATCACATTGGATGTAAATTTGTATCTAAGCCAAAATCATTTTTATTAACTTCAGTTTTCATTAATCAATTATTTAAATTTTGCTTAAATTCTGGAGTATTCTTAAACATTTTGCTCATATCCTTAGCATTTTTAAGTTTTTCTCCTCAATCTAATGGCTTATTACCATTATTAAACTCATTTGCTTCTTCAAACATACTTTGGAAATTTCTTACATTTGAAACATTTCAACTTGATAAGTCTTGATTAAATTTCTTTGCTTTATGAAACATTCTACTCATATCTGTTACTTTTGAAGTATCTCATTTTTTTATACTTTCGTCATTTAATCAAATTGCATCATAAAACATACCACTCATATCAGTAATATTTTTTGTGTCTCATGGCTTTTCTCAACGAATATGTTGTTTATTGCCATAAAAAGCATTCCTTAAACTTGTAATTTGTTCTGGTAATTCTGCAGCAATTACTGAAATAGTTGGCGGTATTTGCTCTATTATATAATTATTTCCAGATTTGTAATAACCAATACTGGTCAATTTATTACCAGATTTTGTATGTCTTTTTATTCAACTTATAGCCTTATAATTTATTTTTTGATTCTCATTATTAAAATTACTCATCATTGAAATTGCTGATATTGCTAAAAGCATAGTATTCAGGCTCATAAACATGAGTAGTTTTTTTCTCATAAATTCACTCTCTTATTTAATTGTTTTCTTTTTAATTATAAAAATTATGCCTTTTCATTATATAGAATATAAAAAATGTGTCAACGATAAATTTTTAATTTAAGGAGAAGAAACACAAAAAAGCAGGTTATCTAGCTAGATAATACTGCACTTTATTCATATTACATTTTTTATTATTTTTTAGACTTAATCTTAGATAATTTACTTTTAATTTTAGTTTTTGCTTTATTATAAAATTCTTTTAAACCATCCTTTGTTTTAGCATAAACCGGTTTCATTTTATCTGCTGATTTTAAATAAAAGTTCTTTAGATTTTTACGATAATAATATCCAGCTCCAGCACCAATTCCTAAAAGTGAAAATGTGCCTGAAACTGCTCCAGCAATAACTGCTGCATTTGATGAGTTTGATTTTAATATAATGTTAGGTTTTTGTTTAAAAGAAGGTATTTTATATACATTGTTTTTATTTTCTTTTGGCTGAGTAAACTCATTTGATTGATTGGATTTTTTATCTTTTAATAATGTTTCATTTTCTAAATCGTTATTTTTTGAATCTACTATAGAAACTTCAGTTTCACTTTTTTTAATCTCATTTCCCGATTGTTTTTCTTCAATTTTTTCAGCAGAATTTTCTTGGTTATTAACCGGTGGATTCATAATAATATCTGAAATTATATTATCTGAGTTACCAACAGAATTCGAACCAGATCCTTGTGAAGATAAATTTGAAGATTCATCAGAACGAATAAGTGGTGTACTAGGTGGGGTTTGAACTAGTGGTTCAGTAAATCATTTTGGTTGTCTTTTTTCTTCTAATCCAAAATTTTTATAATTCACTTTTTTTGTCAGTATTCAACTATCTAAACTATGTTTAAAATCAGAAGCTTTGTTAAACATACTTTTCATATTTTCAGCTTTATTTAGCTTGCCTTCTCATTTTAAAGGTTTATTTCCATTATTAAACTCAGATGCATCATCAAACATACCTTCAAAATTTTTAACATTAGAAACATCCCAACTTGAAATATCTTGATTAAAACTTTTTGCTTTTTTAAACATTTTACTCATATCAGTTACTTTTGAAGTATTTCATTTTTTTATGCTAGAATCATTTATTCAATTAGCATCATAAAAAACACTACTCATATCAGTTATGTTTTTAGTATCTCATTGTTTTTCAAAACGAACACCTTGTCTATTTCCGTAAAAAGCATTTCTTAAACTTGTTATTTCTTCAGGTAAATCTGCTGCAACTACTTCAACAGTTGGCGGAATTTGACTTATTATTGCCTTTCCATCTTTATAGTAATACCCTATTTTTGTTATTTTCTTTTTAGTCTTGTTGTCTGCAAACTGATGTTCAACTTTTTTTCCTTTACTATTATAATTAATCTTATTATTATCCCCATTATTTCTATTAACTAACATAACACCAGCTGTTATTAAAAACACAGCACTAGTACTAGTTAAAATAGTTAATAATTTTTTCATTATTTCACTCTCTACTTACTTATTATTTTTACATCACAACACATTATATACACTCATCAATTTAAATCAAATCTAAAAAAAAAAAAAAAAACTGGTATAATTATTTATTAATTTAAAATAATCTAATTAAACTATTAAAATTAATACTATTAACAAATAAAAAATAATACTAAAATAATTCTATGAAAAAGAAAAAAAGAGAGTCTTTTAAAAAAAGACTAGGTAAAAAAATTTTTAAAACTATTAAAAAACCTTTTAAATTTATTTACTGACTAGCAGGTAATTTAACTATATTTAAACCAAATAAAAAACTTCGTTATATTAGTAAAATTGATGATATTAATAAGCTAAATAAAATCATGAAATACTATTATAAAAAAGAAGAGTTAATGATAACTGATGATAGTAAAATACAAAACGTTAGTTTTTTAACTAGTGATAATCTAAAAATTAAAGCAATTAAATACATTACAAATAAAGATAGTAAAAAATGAATTATTAGTTGTCATTGATTTGCAGGACACAAATATTTAGGTTTAATACATACTAAAGCTTTTATAGAACTTGGTTATAACATTTTATCTTTTGATTTTAGAAATCATGGAGATTCAGATCAAACTGAAGTAATTAGTATGGGTTTATTTGAAAGTATAGATTTAATTAGTGCAATTAATTATTTACTTATTAGCGAAGATGTTCAAATACTTGGGTTATTTGGTATGAGCATGGGTGCTTATGTATGTAATTATGTAGCTATTAATAATAAAGAATTACTAGATAAAGCAAATACTAAATTTATAATAAGTGATTCAACTTATGGATCAATTGAATCACTATTATATAAAAATTGAAAAGAAAGACTAAGACTTTTTATAAGTAGAAAACTAGCTAGAAAAATTATTAATAAAACTATAGATTTACAAAATTTAGCAACTAATCATAACCAAGATGAATTAAACTTATTTAGCTTGTATGAAGATAAAAAAATGACTCCAGCTAATTGTTCTACTTTATTTATACATGGATGTAATGATCAAATAACTTCTCATACTGATTCATTTAGATTATTTGTTAATAGATCTATTTATAATAATGATGATGAGCTTTTAATTTATAATTGATGTAATCATTGTTTTTCTTTTAAAGAACATTATTATCAAACTATTTATAGAACTTTAATGTTTGAAAATAAAATTATTAAAGATAATGATGCTACTAAAATAGCTTTATTAAAAATGGGTATTACAGATGAAGTTATTAAAAATAACTTTAATGAAATAAAAGATGTTCCTACTTTTAGTTTTTCTAAAAATAAGAATAATTAGTATAAAACTAAATTAAAGATTTATAATTTATAAATGTCTTTAGTTTAGTTTTTTAAGTTACTAGAGATTTTTAAAAATTATTATTTTTTTTACTTATTTATATTGTAAATTTGTAATATATTATCTATAATAATAAAGTCATTTAATATGATAAGATAATAACAGACATAAATTTTTATATGCGCCCGTAGATCAATTGGATAGATCGCTTGACTACGGATCAAAAGGTTGGGGGTTCGAGTCCCTCCGGGCGCACCATTTAGAAAATAAAATTGTTATTATCTTTATATATATAATAACAACTATTCGGGAAGTGGCTCAGTTTGGTAGAGCATTCGGTTTGGGACCGAAGGGTCGCAGGTTCGAATCCTGTCTTCCCGACCATTATAATAATGGGCCCTTAGCTCAGCTGGGAGAGCACCTGCCTTGCACGCAGGGGGTCGACGGTTCGATCCCGTTAGGGTCCACCATTATGGCGGGGTAGCTCAGATGGTTAGAGCGTTCGGTTCATACCCGAAAGGTCGAGAGTTCAACTCTCTCCCCCGCTACCATATTTATTATTATGGACCTTTAGCTCAGTTGGTTAGAGCATCCGGCTCATAACCGGACGGTCATTGGTTCAAGTCCAATAAGGTCCACCATATTGAAATAAAAATATTTTAGTATGAATAATGGTAGTACGGAAGATTACCCAAGTCCGGCTGAAGGGATCGGTCTTGAAAACCGAGAGTCGGGGAAACCCGAGCGGGGGTTCGAATCCCTCATCTTCCGCCATTTATTAAGAATTTAAAAACAAACGCGGGGTAGAGCAGTTGGTAGCTCGCCGGGCTCATAACCCGGAGGCCGCAGGTTCGAGTCCTGCCCCCGCAACCAATGGCCCCATAGCGAAGTTGGTTATCGCGCCTCCCTGTCACGGAGGAGATCACGGGTTCGAGTCCCGTTGGGGTCGCCATTTTATGGTCGTGTAGCTCAGTCGGTAGAGCAGCAGACTGAAGCTCTGCGTGTCGGCGGTTCAATTCCGTCCACGACCACCACTTGAAAGTAAAAAAATCCAGTAGTCGCAAGACTACTTTTTTTATATCTAAATTTTATTAAGTATATAATTACTTTATATTTTAAGCTTTTGGAGTAGTAATTATGAAAGTAATAATTTTAGAAAATGAAGATCAAGTTGCAATAACTAGTGCAAAAATTATTAGTGATCAAATTAAAAATAAACCTAATAGTGTATTGGGTTTAGCTACTGGATCAACACCAATAAAAACATATCAACAACTAATTAAAATGTATCAAGATAAAGAAATTAGTTTTAAAAATATCACTGCTTTTAACTTAGATGAATATAAAGATATAGATCCAAATAACGATCAATCTTATCACTATTTTATGGATCATCAATTGTTTAATTTTATTGATATAAATAAAAATAATTGTTATATACCTAATGCTAGTTTTTATAATAATCCTCAACAATATGATGAACTAATTAAAAAATTTAATGGAATTGATTTACAACTTTTAGGACTTGGAATTAATGGTCACATTGGGTTTAATGAACCAAATACTAGTTTTGATTCATTAACTCAAATTGTTGATCTAACACAATCAACTATTAAAGCAAATTCTCGTTTTTTTGATTCAATAGAACTTGTTCCAACTAAAGCAATTTCTATGGGTTTAAAATCAATAATGAATGCTAGAAAAATTTTATTACTAGCAACTGGAATTAATAAAGCTGATGCTATTTTTCATTTAATAGAAGATAAAATTACACCAAATTGACCTTGTTCAATATTACAAAATCATAATGATGTAACAATAATTATTGATAAAAATGCAGCTAGCAAATTAACTAAGAAAAAAGCTAACTAAGTTAGCTTTTTTTAATATCTTATTAATATTATTTATATTTATTAACTTTTTAAAAATATATAATTATATAGGCATTTAATCTGAAAGGTATATAAATATGAAAAAGAAAGTAATTTTTGGTAATTGAAAAATGAATGGGACTAATAAAAGTTTAGAAGATTTTTTATACCAAGTTGATAGTAAAATAAATAATTCAAATATTATTGCAGGACTAGCTGTTCCTTATGTAATGTTACAAACTGGAATTAAGTTAGCAAAAAACATTAAAATAGCTGCTCAAAACGTTCATTTTGAACCTAAAGGTGCTTATACTGGAGAAATTTCAATTCCAATGTTAAAAGAAATTGGAGTTGAATATGTAATTATTGGGCATTCTGAAAGAAGAGAAATGTTTAAAGAAACTGATTTAGATATTAATAAAAAAGCTAAAGCATTATTAGAAAATAATATAACTCCAATTATTTGTTGTGGTGAAAGTTTATTAACTAAAGAAGAAAATAAAACAATTGAATTTGTTAATAATCAAATTAATATAGCATTTAAAGATATTAAAAAAGAAGATGCAATTAAAGCAATTATTGCTTATGAACCAATTTGAGCAATTGGAACTGGAAAAACTGCAACAAGTTTAGATGCTGAAGAAGTATGTAAACAAATTAGAATGAATTTAGCAAATATTTATGATCAAAATACAGCTGATCAAATAGTTATTCAGTATGGTGGAAGTGTTAAACCATCAAACATTCAAGAATATTTAAAAATGCCAAATATCGATGGAGCTTTAGTTGGAGGAGCTTCTTTATTAGCTAATGATTATTTAGGTCTAGTTAACTATAATGAATAAAATAGATGTTAAATTATTAATACTAGATATGGATGGGACTAGTTATCATAAAATGGGTCCTATTATTAAACAAAATATTGAACCTTTAAAAAAAGTTATACAAAAAGGAATTAAAGTAGTTTTTGTAACAGGTAGACCTGTATTAGCAAAACTAAATAGTTTAAAAGATCATGGTTTATTAGTTGAACATCAATTAATTGCAGGATATAATGCTGCTTGTATTTATGATCTAAGCCAAAATCAAATTTTATTATCAAATGTTATTGAATCAGAACAAGCTAAAAAAGTATTTGATTTAGTAACTAGTGATGAATATAAAAATAGTGATATTAAGATTTGAGGATATGTTGATGATCTTAAAACTGTAATTACTAATAAATGAACTAATAACCCAAATGATTATCATTTTGAAACAGCTTTTTTTGATGGTCAAATTCTTGAATATAAAGATGTAAAAGATAATTTTGATTTTAAATTCTTCAAACTTTTAGGTTTTGATGCAAATAAAGAGTTTTATGATATTTTAATAAATAAATTAGAATTCAATGTAGCTACAAACGATCAAAAACTAGCTGAAATTAATAAAAAACACGTTAATAAAAAACTTGCTGTTGAGTGATTTTCAAACTATTTTAATATTGATTTAAAAAACATTGCTGCAATTGGTGATGGAATGAATGATTGAGAAATGATAAATCACGTAGGATATAAAGTAGCTATTAAAAACTCAGTTGATGAAATTAAAAAAATAGCAAACATTTATATTGATAAAACAGCAGAACAAGGTGCAGTTGAAGAATTTATTAAACACTACATACTAGGAGAATAAAAATGAAAGTACAAAGACCGATTTTACTAGCAATTCTAGATGGTTGAGGTATAAGTGAACCAGATAAAGGAAATGCTGTTGATAATGCAGATATGTCATTTGTAAAACAATTAAAACAAACTTATCCTTGAGTCAAAGCTCATGCTTCAGGAAAATGAGTAGGTTTACCAGATAATCAAATGGGTAACTCAGAAGTTGGACATATTCATTTAGGAGCAGGAAGAATTAATTTAGAATCTTTAGCAAAACTAAATCACGAAACTAAAACTAATAATATTGCAAAAAACAAAGAAATTATAGATACTTTTGAATATGTTAAAAATAATAATAGTGCTTTACATTTAATAGGGTTATTTTCAAATGGTGGAGTGCATTCTCATTTTGATCATATGATAGCTATTTATAAAGCTGCTATTAATTATGGGTTAGTAAATATTAAATTTGATTTAATAACTGATGGAAGAGATACTAAACCTAAATTAGCTTATGATTTTATAAAAGATCTATTAGATATAATTAAGCAAAATAATAATATTGGAGTAATTTCATCAATTAGTGGAAGATATTATGCAATGGATCGTGATAAGAGATTTGATCGTTCACGTATTGCTTTTAATGCTTTAGTTACTAGAAAAGATGTAAATTCATTTGATGATATTTTAGATTATATTAAACATGAATATGATAATGATCGTGATGATGAAATGATTATTCCAGCATTTAATAAAAATGATTTAAATGGTAATTTAAAAGCAAATGATGCAATTATTATGACTAATTTCCGTCCTGATAGAGCAATTCAAATTTCTTCAATTTTAACTAATAAAAACTATATAGCTTGATCTGATAAAGCATTTAGTGATACTGAATTTATTGGAGATAAAATTAGATTTGTTTCTATGATGAAATATTCAGATAGTGTTACTTCACCATATATTGCTTATCCTCCAAAACCACTAGAAAACACTTTAGGTCAGTATTTATCTAAATTAGGTTTAAAACAATTAAGAATAGCTGAAACTGAAAAAATAGCTCACGTAACTTTCTTTTTTGATGGAGGAAATGACTATTTTAAAAACGGTTTAGCAACAAATGATGAGATTACTTTAAAAAATGCATACATTGATTTAATACCTTCAGCTAAAGTTGCAACTTATGATTTAAAACCAGAAATGTCAGCTGTTGAAATTACAGATAAACTTTTAGAAGAAGTTAAAAAAGATGAATTTGATTTAATTGTTTTAAACTTTGCAAATTGTGATATGGTTGGTCATACTGGAAATAATAAAGCAACTGAAATTGCATGTAAAACTCTAGATAATCAATTAAAACGTATTCATGATGAATTTGTTTTAAAACATAACGGTATTATGGTAATTACAGCAGATCATGGAAATGCTGAAATTATGATAGATAAAGACGGTCAAGTAAATAAAAAACATACAACTTCACTAGTTCCAATTATAATTACTGATAAAAACATTAAATTAAAACAAAACGATCCAGCAATAGCTAAGATAGCTCCAACTATTTTAGATTTAATGAACATTCAAATTCCAGAAGATATGGAATTAGAATCAATGATTGATCATAATTAAAAAATAATATTTTATTTTAAAGACTAGCTATAGTGCTAGTCTTTTTGTTTTGTTTAATTTATCCCAAATATGATATAATTTTTGGGAAAGGAGGGAATAATATTTTATGTCTTATATATCACAAATACAAAATAGGATAGATGATTTTAGACCTGGCAAAGTTTTTATTAGTCAAGATTTTTTAGATATAGCTTCTAATGAAACTGTTAGAAGAACTTTAAACAAATTAGTAGAAGAAGACAAAATTAAAAGAATTATGAATGGCTTTTACTACAATCCTTCCTTTAGCGAACTTATCCAAGAATATGAAATGTTTACAGTTAATGAACTAGCATTTTCTATTGCAAGAAAATATAATTGAGAAATTGCTCCCTTTGGTATTGCTTGTTTAAATATATTAGGTCTATCAACTCAAGTTCCGGCTAAAATGGCCTATGTTTCTAATGGAAAAAATAAAACTTTTAAAGTTCAACAAAGAGAAATACAATTCAAAAAAGTTAATAATAAAGAAATTTCAAATATGTCTTTAAAAACAAAGGTTGTTATTCAAGCTATTAAAGAAATTGGTAAAGATAAATTAACTAAAAAAGATATTAGTATAATTAGAGATAATTTATCTTCTAATGAAAAACAAAATTTATTAAATGAATCCAAACGCACAACTGTGTGAATTTATGATTATATAAAACAAATTTGTGAGGGATAAAATGAATAAATTTTATGTAAAAACTGATTCTGAATTAAGAATTTTAATAACAAACGCAGCTACTAAGATGAAATTATCAGAAGAAGTTGTTGAAAAAGATTACTGAATCAGTTTCTTATTAGACTACATTTTTAACCAAAACCGTTGATCTAATTCATTTACTTTTAAAGGAGGAACTTCACTTTCGAAATGCTTTAATTTAATTAAAAGATTTTCAGAAGATATTGATTTAATTTTGGATTGAAGGCTTTTTGGCTATCAAGATGATGAACCTTATATACAAAGATCAAAAAGTGGTCAAAACAAATTTAATCTTGAAATGAATGAAAAAGTAACAACTTTTTTAAAAGATGAATTTGTTAAAGTACTAAATGAAGATCTAAAAGAATTTAATTTAGAATTTTGGATTGATCCAAATGATCCAAATAGTGTTTTATGTAAATATCCTCTACTTTTTGAACCAAATTATTTATTTAACAAAATAAAACTAGAAATAGGGTGTCTTGGTAAATGAACTCCTGCTGAACACGTAAAAATTAAACCTTTAATTTCTCAAGTATATCCAGATGTGTTTAAAGAATATTCAACCATAAGAACAATTAATCCCGAAAGAACTTTTTGAGAAAAAGCACTTATTTTACACTCTGTATGTAATAAACCTGATGAAAATTAAGACTAATACCAGATAATTTTAGAATAGAGCAAGTTAAAAAAGATTATATAGATATGAAAAATATGTTTTATGGGCATATTCCATCAATAGAAGAAATCTTTGAAACACTAAAAAAACTCGAAGTTGAAATTAATAGTAAATTAAAGAATTAAAAAAACCTCATATTTTTGATTTTAGTCAAGAATATGAGGTTTATTATTTATAATTTTTACTACTAATAATTGTTTTTATTTTCTTGTTTTAGCATTATTTCAACTGATCCACTAGTTCCTAACCTACTAGCTCCAGCATTAATCATATTAATTGCATCACTATAAGTTCTAATACCACCAGATGCTTTAACTTTAGCTTTATTTTTAACAACTTCAAACATTAATTTAACATCATCAATATTAGCTCCAGATTTGCTAAATCCTGTTGAAGTTTTAACAAAATCAATATTAGCTTTAACAACTAATTCACAAGCTTTTATAATTTCATCTTTTGTTAATAAACAAGTTTCAATAATTGCTTTAACAACATGATCTTTAGCTTGTTTTTTAACTTGAATCATATCATCTAAAACTAATTGATAATCTTTATTTTTTAATGCTGAAATATTAATAACCATATCAATTTCATCAGCACCATCTAAAATTGCTTGTTTTGTTTCAAAAACTTTAGTTTCAGTTTTATTAGCTCCTAATGGAAAACCAATTACATTTGTAATTTTTACATCACTTGATTTTAATAAATCTTTACAAAAACTAGTTCAACAAGGATTAATGCAAACTGACATAAAATCATATTCTATAGCTTGGTTACATAAATTAATAATTTCTTGTTTAGTTGCATCGGGTTTTAAAAGTGTATGATCAATATATTTATTTAATTTAATTTCCATAATTACCTTTATATATTTAAAATTGTTTTTAATTCTTTATAGATCATTTCAGCTTTATTTTCAGCTTTTTGTAATGAAGAATCAACTATAACAAAATAAATTTTTAATTTAGGTTCAGTTCCTGATGGTCTTATTGCAATTCAAGATTTATCTTCTAGATAAATTTTTATTAAATCTTCAGATGGCATATTATATAAACCATTAATATAATCTTCGATTTTAATTACTTTTAAATTATTAATTTGATTAATTCCTGTAGTTCTTAATAACTTCATAATTGGAGCTATTTTAGAATCTTTTTCTTCTGGTTTAAAGTTTAAATTAAAAGTAGTTGTGTAATAATATCCATACTTTTCATATAATTGGTTTAAATAATCAACTAAAGTTAGATTTTGATTTTTATAATATCAACAAGCTTCAGCAGCTGTAATTGATGCTTGAATACCATCTTTATCTCTAGTTGAATCGTCAATTACATAACCATAACTTTCTTCATAAGCAAACACAAAGTTTAACCCATTTAAAGGTTCTTTTAACATTTCTTGACCCATTCATTTAAATCCAGTTAAAGTTTTAACTACTACTGAATTATAAGTTTCACTAGCAATTCTATCACCAAGATCACTTGTAACAAAACTAGAATATAAAGCTGGATTTTTTGGTAATTTATTTAAACGTTTTAAATTACTTAATTTTCAATCAATTAAAATAGCTCCAGTTTGATTACCATTTAATCTAACAAATTCATTATTATGCTTAATAGCCATACCAAATCTATCAGCATCAGGATCATTTAAAATAATAATATCTGCATCGTATTTTTTAGCATATTGTAAAGGAATTTTTCAAGCAGGATCAAATTCAGGATTTGGGTTAACTACATTTTTAAAAGTTTCATCTTCAAAACTATGTTCTTGAACTTCTATAACTTCATATCCTGATTGTTTTAAAACAATTGGAGTATATAAACTACCTGTTCCATTTACAGCTGAATAAATGATTTTTAATTTAGATTTACTTTCTTGTTGGTTTTTATAAAATTCTAAATTTTGAATCATTTCAAAATATTTATCAATAATAGTTTGATCAACAATTTCTAATAAATTATTGTTTGGTTCAAATGTTCAATCTAAAATATTTTCTATTTTATTCATTTCTTCAGCAATAACATCAGTATCATTTGGCATTAACTGACAACCATATGGATCATAAATTTTATATCCATTATATTCAGCAGGATTATGAGAAGCTGTAATTACAACTCCACCAATGCAATTTAAAGCTTTAGTTGCAAAACTAACAACTGGAGTGGGTTGTAAATCATTATTTTTAAATAAATAGGCTTTAATGTTAAAACTTGTTAAAATATTTGCAACTAGTTGAGCAAATTTTTTAGAATTGTGTCTATTATCATGACCAATAACAACACCTTTATTTAAATCATAACTATATTTAGATTGTAATAATTTAGCATAAGCAATAGTTACTTTTTTAATAGTATAAACATTAAATCTACCAGGACCAGCTCCTAATATTCCTCTAATTCCAGCTGTACCAAATTTTAATTCTAAATTAAAAGCGGCATTTAGTTCATTATCATCTGCTTTATTTAATAGTTCTTTTAATTCTTGATCTAAATTAGGATGATTTATTCAATTTAAATAAGTTTGATCTAATTTGTTAAAACTCATTTTCTTACTCCTTTTATTAACGTTATTTACTGTATAGTTATTATAGCACTCGTTAAATATTTTACTATTTTAAAACCCAATACTAAAATTGTCAAAAAATTAAAGTTCGAAATAATATCAATTTTCTAAGTATAATAAGAAATAGATACATAGAAAGTTGGTGCATACCATGTTTACATTTACAGATATTATAGAAAAAAAGAAACATAATATTGAATTAAGTCAAGAAGAAATTTCTTGATTAATTAACAGTTATACAAAAGGTGAAATAACAGATTATCAAATGGCTAGTTTTTGTATGGCTACTTATTTTACAGATATGACAGCTAGAGAAACTGCTTATCTAACTAAAGCATATATTGAATCTGGAGATAGATATGATTTAAGTAAGGTTGAAGGTTTTAAAGCAGATAAACACTCAACTGGTGGAGTTGGTGATAAAACTAGTTTAGTTTATGGTCCATTAGTTGCTAGTTATGGAATTAAATTATGTAAATTATCTGGAAGAGGTTTAGGAAAAACTGGGGGAACAGTTGATAAATTAGAATCATTTCCTGGATGAAAATCAGAAGTTACAAATGATGAGTTTGTTGATGTAATTAATAAAGCAAATATGAGTATTATTGCTCAATCAGATAACATTGTTCCAGCTGATAAAAAGATTTATGCATTAAGAGATGTAACAGGTACAATTGACTCAATGCCTTTAATTGTTGCTTCAATTATGAGTAAAAAATTAATTGTTGAAAATGATGGTTTAATATTAGATGTTAAAACTGGTAATGGTGCATTTATGACAACAATCGAAGATGCTAGAGATTTAGCTCAACGTATGATTGAAGTTGGAAAACAATATAATAGAAAAGTTGCTGTAGTTTTAACTAATATGAATAAACCATTAGGAAGAGCAATGGGAAATGCTATTGAAGTTAAAGAAGCTTGAGAAACATTAAATGGAAATGGTCCTAAAGACTTTAACGAATTATTAGCAACATTAGTTGGAATTACTTTATTACAAGCAAATTTATTTACTGATTTAGAAACAGCAAAACAAGATGTTTTAAGAAAATTAAAATCTAAAGAAGCTGCTCATTATCTAAAAGACTTTGTAATTGCTCAAGGTGGAGATTGAAGTGTTTTAGAAAACTACGATAAACACTTTACTTGCAAAAATAAACTAGAAATTAAAGCAACTAATAGTGGATATATTAGATATAAAAGAGCAGAAGAAATTGGATTGATTTTAATTGAAATGGGTGCTGGAAGATTCAAAAAAACAGATACTATTGATCATGCTGCTGGAATTTATTTTGATAAAGAATATGGTGCTTATGTTAATGCTGGAGATACAATCATGACTCTATATACAAATAGAGAAATCAATCCAAAATGAGAAGAAGCAATTCATGAGTCATACGAGCTGTTAGGAGAGCAACCCGTCAAACAAGTTGTTTGAGAAATTATATATGACGATGTAAAACAATAAGTCATTTATTAAATCCTATTTTAAAAAATAGGATTTTTTATTTAATAAAACTAAAAAAGAGCAACCTTAATAAAGTTGCTCTTTTTATTACTAAAAATTAAATTTTAATTATCTGTTAAAGATTTCAAATAATGTTCTTACTAGAACAGCTTGACCTCTACCAGCTTTATCAGCAGTTCCAGCAATATCAAAGTGAACAAATGGTTTTTCTTCAGCAAAGGCATTTAAAAAGGCAGCAGCAGTTGAACTTCCTGCTTCTCTTCCTTTAGCAGCATTAGTTAAATCTGCATTTACACTATCTGATTTAACTTTTTCTAAATGTTCATCAAAGATAGGCATTCTTCATACTCTTTCACTAGTTTTGTGTGAAGCATTTGAAATCATTTCTCATCTTTTATCACAATTTGTAAATACTCCAGTTGCATAGCTTCCTAAAGCAATTACCATAGCTCCAGTTAAAGTTGATGCTTCTCAAACTTCAGTTGCTTGTTTTTCTCTAATTACATAAGTAATTCCATCAGCTAAAACTAATCTTCCTTCAGCATCAGTATTATCAATTTCAACAGTTAATCCATTCATTGATTTTAATACTGATTGAGGTAAAGTAGCAGTTGATCCAATTCTATTATCAGTAAACATACCAATTCCAACTATATTAACTTTAGCTTTCATTTTAGCTAATGCCATTACAGTTGATAACATAATAGCAGCTCCTGACATATCAAATTTCATACCTTCCATAGCACTTGATGGTTTTAAGTTATACCCACCACTATCAAAAGTAATTCCTTTTCCAACTAATGCTTTTTTAGGTTCATTTGCATCTCCAACATATTCTAAAACAACAGCTTGTGGTTGATATGGTGATCCAGCATTAACTCCTAAAAATAAGTTCATTCCTAGTTCAGTAGCTTCTTTTTTACCTAAAACAGTTACTTTTAAACCTTCAATTTCACTAGCTTTTTTAACAACTTGGTTTGCTAAATATTCACTTGTTGCAATGTTTGGTGGAGTGTCTTGTAAAGTTCTTGCAAAGTTTACAAATTCCATTTTAATTGCTTCTTTGTGTTCTAATTCTTTAACATCTTCACTAGTTAATAAGTTATATACTACTTCATTTGGTTTAGTATCTTTTTTATAACTTACTTTATCAAATGTTTCAAAAGCAATTGATTCATAAATAGCTTCAATAGCATCTTTTTTGCATCCACATTTATCAAAAAATACTAAAAATGAATCAACATCAACGTTTATATTAAATTTATTAGTTGAAACAAATTTTTTAAAAGCATTTCTAATTTTTGTTTTTAAACATTTATTATCTTTTTTAATTACCATGTAGATTTTTTTATCTTCACTAATAAATGAAGTTGATAAATCAGCATCTACTACATATGGTTTATCATTAACTTCAGTTAAACAAACTAATGTTAGTTCTTCTTGTTTGTCATTAAATTTAATCATATATATCTCCTTTAATTCTCAAATATATAATAACACTTAAAGATATCTAATAATTAATATTAAATGTGTTGGTTTTAATACTAATATATAATTTTACACCTTTAAACACATAATAAAAAAACTGAACAATTATCTAAATAAAATTGTTCAGTTTTGTTTTATTTAATAATGAACTTATGTTTTGAATCATATGAAACTTGGTTATTTTTAATAAATAGTTTATTTGTAATTTCATCTATTTCAAATTGATATTCTAAATTTTCAACTTTTCCATAAATATCAACAACAATAGTTTGATCTTTAATATCTTTAAAGTTATAACTACCATTATCAAATCTTAAAATAGCTGAATTATTTTTAACAAATATTAAAATATCATCTCAAGCTACGTCAAAATTATATAAACTATTTCCTTGATATACTTTTGATTTATCATCTAATCTATATCAATTACCTTCTGGTAAAAACACATCTCTATTAGTTGAGTTTTGTTTTAATATAGGACATATTAAAATATTTTCTCCAATATAGTATTGATCATCAATTAATCTAGCAATTTTATTATTCTGATTTTCTAATACCATAGGTCTTAAAATTGGTAAACCTTTAGTAATTGAAACATGTTCTCAAACTTTAAACTCAGGTAGTAAAGTTTTTTTGAATTTTGCTCATTTAATTGAATTATCTAATGTGTTTTTATCAAATCTTCAAGGTTCTCTTTTACCAAGTGCATGATATCTTGAAAATGTGTTTAACATTCCAAATTGAGTTCAACGATTATATAAGTCTAAACTAAAATCACTAGATTGTACAAATCCACCAATATCAGTTCCTCACACTATTTCACCAGCTAAACTTAAAGATAAACCAGCTTGTAGATGATTTTTTAGATCACTAAAACTTGTAATACTATCTCCAGATCATTTACCAACAAATTTCTGAGTTCCAATATAACCTGGACGACTTACTACAACATTTCTACCAGTTCCAAAAAATTCTTCACCAGCTTCATAACAACATTTAACATATAAATACATAAAATATTGTTTGAAATCTTTTGCTTTATAACCATTATATAAAATAGCATCTTCTGGTAAGCCATCTCCATAATCTGGTTTTACAAATCTTAAACCTAATTTAAATAGTTTTTTAATTTGATCTTTATATCAGTTATAAGCTTTTGGGTTTGTAAAATCAATTATATAGTTGTTTTCTTGATAAGTTTCTGTTCCTGTTCAAACGTGAGCATAACTTCCGTTAACTGATTTTACTAATAAATCATTTTCAAATAGATATTTTGAATTTTCTAATCCATCATTTTGAATATATGGATTAATTCAAAAACACATCTCTAAACCATTTTTCTTAACATCAGAAAATAGTTTTTTAAAATCACCAAATGCATCAGTATTATATTCAAAATTACAACTTTTTGTATATCTATTTTTTAATCATTTTGGATCTAAAGTAATTACATCTAATGGATAATTTAATTCTTTTACTTTACTAATAGCTTCAAATAATTCTTCATAATTATGATAATAAAGTCTATTTAATCAAACTCCATATCCAATATCTGGAACTTTTGAAATTCTATTAGTTAATAAAGTATAACTAGAAACTAATTCTTTTAAACTTTGATTTGAAAATAAGTATAAATCTAAATAATCTTGATCAACTTTAAAAGATAGAATATCAGTTGTTGGTGAGCCTATTTCAAATGTAGTTTTACTACTTGTATTAACTAAAAATCCTCAATTATTTGTTGAATATAATAAAGGCAATCCATTATAAGCTAGATCATTATTAGTTACACAAGAATTATCAGTATTTCAAATTACTGATTCAACTCCATTTTTTAAAAAAGGTCTAAATTTTTCACCAAGACCATAGAATTTTTCATCATTTTCTATATCAAATGACATAAAAAATCTTTGTTCTTTGTTTTTATTAATTTCAATTCCTAGATTAGGATTAATAAATCCTTCAAAAAATTGATATCCACTTCTTAGTGTTGTTCTAGTTTTAATATTATTATTACTATCAACTATTTTTAATACAAATGGATTAACATTAAAAATTAATTTTTCATTATTTTCTAAATCAATAATAACTTCTTTATCAGTTCTAGTAAAACTAATTTTTTGTTGTTTTAAATTAGGATTTAAATGCTCATTAAATAAATTAGTAATTGATCTTTGTGAAAGTTTTAAATTAATAATATTAGATTCAAAAAGTTGAATTTGAAATGTTGCTTTTTGTAAATTTGAAAAAGTAATTTCAATAAATAAAGTATTATTACTAGTTCATAAATCTGAAACTTTAGTAGTTATTCAATATTCATTTTTTGGATCAAAAATTCTTTGTTTTATAGGAAATGAATATTCTAACATTTCACTAGTAATATTATTTGGCTTTGGCATCTTTATTTCTTTCTAGTAATTCTAAAATTTCACCTTTATAAATATCAGCTTTTGGACCATAAACTATTTGAAGTGAAGTACCTTTATTTAAAACTCCAACAGCTCCAGTTAATTCTTTAAATTTATTATCAACTTTAGCTTTATCTTTAACTTTAACTCTTAATCTAGTCATACATGCATCAACATCATCTAAATTATCTAATCCACCCAATAAATTAACTATTGTATTAATAGTTTCATCAGATTTCATTTCTTCTTTTTTGACTTGTTGAGTTTCTTGTTTTTCTTCACTTGTTGTAGTTGGTTCATCATTAGTAAATCCAGGAATTGCTGGTTTGAATTTCTTAGTAAAGAAGTAAAATACTGCAAAATAAATTCCACCAAATGCTATTGTTACTAATAATAATCATAGTCCTTGAATTCATAAAATACCTTTTAATCCAATTCCACTAATTGAAGTAGGACCAAATACAAATAGATATTTTACTAAAGTTTCAATTCCACCAAATGCATGAATTTTCATTGGAATAAAGTCACTAATTCCAAATGCTATTCCAGTTAAAACTGCATGTAAAACATATAATAATGGAGCAGAGAACATGAAAATAAATTCAATTGGTTCAGTAACTCCAGTTAATAGACATGCTGCTAATCCTGAGAAATAAATTGAAGAATATTTAGCTCTTTTTTCTTTAGGAATTGCAAATGCCATACCTAACCCAGCACCAACTAATGATCCTGATGAAGTAATCATTTGTCCAACTTTAAATCTAACTGGTACAACTGAATCTAAAACAATTTCATAAGCTTGTTGCATAGTTAAACCGTTAACGTTATTATGTGTTTTAGCATAATCTGCTCATCCACTTTTTACATTACCTAATGCAGTAATTCAGCTTAATCAAATTTTTTCTTGTCCTTGTGCTTGTAAAGCTTCTTTATTTTCAAAACTTTGGAAAAATTTTGCAATAACTTCTGCTTTTTCAGGTGTTGTGTTAGTAAATTGAGTAGCACTTGTAAAATCAACATTTCCACCCAATTGACTATAATTCATAGGAATTGTAATCATGTGGTGTAATCCAAATGGTAATAATAATCTTTCTGAAGTTCCATATAAGAATGGAGCTAAGAATTTTAGTTTTTGTTCTTTTGCAAAGAAGTTTCCTAAATGGTTAATTACAGTTTGAAATAATGGTCAAACTAATCCAATACCAACTGAAACTGGTAATACAATAATAATTACCATAAAAGGAACAAATCTTGCACCATTGAAAAATGATAATGCTTGAGGTAATTTGTTAAAGTTGTAGTATTTGTTATAAATAGTAGCTCCAACAAATCCCATTATAATTCCACCAATTGCATCATATCTAATTGACATAACACCTTCTTGGCTGCTGAAAAATAGTGAGTGTTTTTCTCATCTACCTAAAATGTAGTTTAAGAATTGTAATTCTCCATCTTTTGTTGTTCTTGTTATAAACATTGAAGAACCAACAGCTAATAAGATAAAGTAGGCAAATGCAGCTGCAAATGATCCACCATATCTATTTTTAGCTCAAGTTCCACCAATAGCAACAGCAAACAATAAACCCATATGAGTAAAAGCTGATCAACCAACAGTTTCAATAACACCACCAATTTGGTTAAAAACTTTAGCAGAAGCTTTAATTTGCCCTAACCCTAAAGGACCTATTATTTTACCTAAAATAATAGTTAGTCCAGCTGCAGGTAAAAGAGCAACAAATGTCAAAATAGATTTAGCAAATTTTGAAAAAAATTCGTGTAAGTTACTCTCTTTAGCTTTTCTAAAATCTAGTAATTTTTTCATTCTTTTTACCTTTCTATACACGAATATATTTTATATAGAAAAAATTATTTTTTATTTTATAACAAGTTAAAAAAATCAATTTTAGAAAATAAAAAAAGAACTAGATGTACCCTAGTTCTTTTGAAATTATTAAATAAATTATTTTACAATTGAAATAACTGTTCCAGCACCAATTGTTCTTCCACCTTCACGAATAGAGAACTTAGTTCCTTCTTCAACAGCAACTGGTTTAATTAATTGAATTTCCATTTCAACATTATCACCAGGCATTACCATATCAGTTCCTTCTGGTAAAGTAACTTCTCCAGTAACGTCAGTTGTACGGAAGTAGAATTGAGGACGGTATTTGTTAAAGAATGGTTTGTGACGTCCACCTTCTTCTTGAGTTAATGCATAAACTGATGCTTTTAATACAGTATGTGGTTTAATAGTTCCTGGTTTTGCTAAAACTTGTCCACGTTCAACTGAATGTCTGTCAACACCACGTAGTAATGCTCCAACATTATCTCCAGCTACAGCAAAGTCAAGTAATTTTCTGAACATTTCTAATCCAGTAACAACTGTTTTAGTTGGTTCTTCTTTTAATCCAATGATTTCAACTTCTTCGTTTACTTTTACAGTTCCACGTTCAACACGTCCAGTTGCAACAGTTCCACGTCCAGTAATTGTAAATACGTCTTCAACTGGCATTAAGAAAGTTTTGTCAGCATCTCTTTGTGGAGTTGGGATGTATTCATCAACTGCAGCCATTAATTCATTAATTGCTCCAGTTCATTTTGGATCACCATTTAATGCTCCTAAAGCTGAACCTCTAATAACTGGTGCTCCTTCTCCATCAAAGTCGTATTCAGTTAATAGATCTCTAATTTCCATTTCAACTAGATCGATCATTTCATCGTCTTCAACCATATCACATTTGTTTAAGAAAACAACGATTTTTGGAACTCCAACTTGTCTTGATAATAGAATGTGTTCTCTAGTTTGAGGCATTGGTCCATCAGTTGCAGCAACAACTAGAATAGCTCCATCCATTTGTGCAGCTCCAGTAATCATGTTTTTAACATAGTCAGCGTGACCTGGGCAATCTACGTGTGCATAGTGTCTATTAGCAGTTTTGTATTCAACGTGTGCAGTGTTAATTGTAATACCACGTTCTCTTTCTTCTGGGGCATTATCAATATTTGCATAATCTTTGAATTCTGCGTTACCTTGTTCAGATAAAACTTTAGTAATTGCAGCAGTTAATGTAGTTTTACCATGATCAACGTGTCCAATTGTTCCAATATTAACGTGAGGTAAACTACGGTCAAATTGTTCTTTTGCCATGTTTTTTTCTCCTTAAAATTTCTATACAAATCAAGAATAATAGATGTATTTCTACTATTTTGTCTGCCCCTTTTTGGGGCGGTTATACTATTATATATTTTACACTTTTTAAATACTTAATTCAAAAAAATTATTTACCTGATTTTTTGATAATTTCATCTGCAATTGCCTTTGGAGCTTCTGCATAATGACTAAATATCATAGTGTAATTTCCACGTCCTTGAGTAAATGAACGTAATTCAGTAGCGTATCCAAACATTTCAGTTAATGGTACTTTAGATTTAATTGTTTGAGCATTTCCTCTTTGTTCTGAACCTTCAATCATTCCACGTTTTGAAGAAATATTTCCCATAACATCTCCATAATATTCATCTGGAACTGTTACTTCAACGTTCATAATTGGTTCTAAAACAACAGGGTTCATTTTTCTTGAAGCTTCTTTTAAAGCCATTGAAGCAGCAATTTTATATGCCATTTCATTTGAGTCAACTTCATGCATTGATCCATCAACGATTGTTGCTTTAACATCAATCATTGGATATCCTGCTATAACTCCGTTTCTTAAAGCGTTTTCTAAACCTACGCGAGCTGCGTTGATGTATTCTTTTGAAACACGTCCTCCAGTAATTTTATCAACTCATTCAAATCCTTTGTCTTTGTTTGGTTCAAATTCAAGAACAACATGTCCATATGAACCACGTCCTCCAGATTGTTTGATGTATTTACCTTCAGCTCTTCCTGGTAATTTAATAGTTTCACGATATGAAACTTGTGGAGCACCAACATTAGTTGCTACGTTAAATTCACGTTTCATACGGTCAACAATAATATCTAAGTGTAATTCACCCATACCAGCAATAATTGTTTGTCCAGTTTCATCATCAGTATAAGTTCTAAAAGTTGGATCTTCTTCAGCTAATTTTGATAAAGCAATACTCATTTTTTCTTGGTCAGCTTTAGTTTTTGGTTCTAATGCTAATTGGATAACAGGTTCAGGGAACACCATTGATTCTAAAATGATTTCATTTTTTTCATCACATAAAGTGTCACCAGTTGTAGTATTTTTTAACCCAACAGCTGCAGCAATATCTCCTGAATAAACTTCTTCAATTTCAGTACGGTTGTTTGCGTGCATTTGTAAAATACGTCCAACACGTTCTTTTTGTTGTTTAGTTGAGTTTAATACATAACTACCTTTAGTTAAAATTCCTGAATATACTCTAAAGAATGTTAATTTTCCAACAAATGGGTCAGTCATAACTTTGAAAGCTAGTGCTGAAAATGGTTCTTGATCATCAGCATGTCTTTCAACTTCTTCACCAGTTGGTAAAATTCCTTTAATTGATGGAATATCTAGTGGTGATGGTAAGTAATCAACAACAGCGTCTAATAATAATTTAACACCTTTGTTTTTAAATGCTGATCCTGCTAATACTGGGAAAAAGTCAGCATTAATTACACCTTTTCTAATTGCAGATTTTAGTTCAGGTATACTAATTTCTTGACCATCTAAGAATTTCATTAATAATTCTTCATCATATTCAACAGCAACTTCAACTAAGTGTGCTCTTAATTCTTTAGCTTGATCTAATAAGTTAGCTGGAATTTCGATTTCTTTGTAATTTTCTTCAGGTTTTCCATCAAACTCATAAGCTTTCATTTCAACTAAATCAATAATTCCTGTGAAGTTTTCTTCAGCACCAATTGGTAATTGAATTGGAGCAGCTTTAGCTCCTAATCTATCACCAATAGTTTTTACTGAATAAATAAAATCAGCACCTGTTTTATCCATTTTATTAACAAAAACAATACGAGGAACTCTATAATTTGTTGCTTGTCTTCAAACAGTTTCAGTTTGTGGTTCAACACCAGATTGACCATCTAAAACAGCAACAGCACCATCTAAAACTCTTAATGAACGTTCAACTTCAACAGTAAAGTCCACGTGACCTGGAGTATCAATGATGTTAAATCTTGTGTCTTTTCAGAATGCAGTTGTAGCAGCAGATGTAATAGTAATCCCACGTTCTTGCTCTTGAGCCATTCAGTCCATTTGTGAAGCACCTTCGTGTGTTTCACCTATTTTATGAATTTTTCCAGTATGAAATAAAATACGTTCAGTAGTAGTAGTTTTACCAGCATCAATATGAGCCATAATACCAATATTACGAGTATTTAATAAACTGTATTCTCTAGCCATTTGCTAATTTTCCTTTCTATTCTAATTATCAACGGTAATGAGCAAATGCTTTATTTGCTTCTGCCATTTTATGAGTATCTTCACGTTTTTTAACTGATCCACCAATATTATTTGATGCATCAATAATTTCATTAGCTAATTTGATTGTCATAACTTTTTCGTTTCTTAATCTTGCATAATTAATTAATCAACGTAATGCTAATGTAATTTGTCTTTCAGCTGAAACTTCAACAGGAACTTGATAGTTAGCTCCTCCAATACGACGAACTTTTAATTCTAAGTGAGGTTTAATATTTTCAATAGCTTTATTAAATACTTCAATTGGTTCTTTATTAGTTTTTTCTTTAATTATATTAAATGCATCATAAATAATTGACTGAGCAATTCCTCTTTTACCATCTAACATAATTTTATTAATTGCACGAGTAACTAATTTAGAATTATAAATTGGATCTGCTAAAACATCTCTTTTTTCTGCTCTATTTTTACGCATGGTAATAACTCCTTTCTTTTTAATATAAATATGCTACTTTTAATGTGTCTTTTTAATTCACATACACACTTATTAATTAGGTTTATTATTTTTTAACTTTAGGTCTTTTTACTCCATATAGTGAACGTCCTTGAGAACGTTTTGCTACACCTTGAGTATCTAAAGTACCTCTAATTACGTGATATCTAACCCCAGGTAAGTCTTTAACACGTCCACCACGAATTAAAACAACACTGTGTTCTTGTAAGTTGTGTCCTTCTCCTGGAATATATGCATTAACTTCCATTCCATTTGTTAATCTAACACGAGCGTATTTACGTAAGGCTGAGTTAGGTTTTTTAGGTGTCATTGTTGCAACACGCGTACATACTCCACGTTTTTGAGGTGATGCAATTTTAGTAACTTTTTTAATTAAAGTATTAATCCCTCTGTTTAAGGCTGGAGCTTTAGTTTTTCATGTTTTTGCTTTACGGTTAACTTTAACTAATTGGTTAATTGTTGGCATTTGTTTTCCTCCTTTCACATTTCCGAGTGTATTGAATTAACACGTTTTAAATTATATACAAAAATAAATTAAATTCAATAAAATCATAAGAATAAAAAAATAATTTTTAATACTATTAAAAACATCAAATTTTTAAAGTAAAGGTTGAATAATATTATAGATTTTAATAACTAATTTTCTAAATCAATTAATGTTTTTATTTGGTAAATGATCATATAAATAACTATTTTTAAAATCTTGTTCAAACTTTTTAGAAATAGTTTTATTTAGTTTTTTAGAATAAATTAATCCCATTGTTTGTTGATCAGCAAATAAAGCTCTAAAATCAAGATTTGTTGAACCTATAAAACTAATTTCATCATCAAAAATATAAGTCTTATTATGATTAAACACATTATTAATAGAATAAATCTTAACACCAGCTTTATATAATTCTCTAGTTCATTGTTTTGTTTGATCTAATAAAAAAGCTTTATCAGTTAAACCTGGAATTAAAATTCTTACATCTAATTTAGAATTAGCAGCATTAATTAGAGCTGTTCTAATTTCTTGAGGTGGTATAAAATAAGGTGTTGAAATTCAAATTCTTTTTTGTGCTGAGTTAATTAAATTAGTAAAAATAGATAAATGAATTGGTTCTTCATGATTTGGACCACTTGAAACAATTTGAACTAATTGATCTTTTGTTTTAATTGGATAAACATTATTTAAATCTAATTGATCTTTAATTGAACTTTTTTTAAAACTTGGTTTATAAAAATCATAATCACTAATAAAAATACGTTGAATTTCACTAACAGCATTACCTGTAATTCTTAAAGAACAATCATTTCAATAACCAAACTTATTATCTAAATTAACATATTCATCACCAATATTAATTCCACCAATATATCCGATCTTATTATCAATAACAACATCTTTTCTATGATCTCTATAATTTGCAGTTCATTTAATAAATGGAAATCTCACTGGAGCATAACTAACTATTTGACATCCATATTTTACTAACTTAATTCTAGCTTCTTCAAATAAAGTATAACTTCCTGCAAAATCATAAATAATAAATACTTTAACATTTTCTTTTAACTTTTTAATTAATAAATTAGTTAATTGATCTAATAATTTACCATCTTTAAAAATATAAAAATTTAATAAAATATAATGTTTAGCATTTTTAATATCTCTAAATAAATTTAAAAATAATTGATTACCATTTTCTAAAAACTCAACTTCACTGTTTAAAAAAATGTTGTTTGTTTGAGAAATAGAAGCTGTTTTAAAAGCACGTTTAAATTGAGGTATTTTTGTAACTAAAATTTGATCAATTTGTTCTAATTCATTTTCTAAATGTTTATTTTGGATTTCTAAAAACTTGTAGTTTTTTGTAATTTTATATTTATAAGATCTACCAAAAAATAAATAAGATAAAACTCCTATAATAGGAACTACAACAATAAAACAAAATCATCTAATTCTTGTTTCAAATCTTCTTTTTTTATCAGCTAAAACTATAAAAGCTCAGATTCAAGATAAAAAGTGAAATATTGCAAAACCAATTAAAGGTCAAGTAAAAAAGTAAATGTTTAACAACAATAAACCAAAAATTGTTAATCCAAACATAAAAATTAAAGATAAAACTGTTACTACTGGTTTTTTCATTATTTTTTATTCCTTTTAACATCTAATTTACTAATTCATTTATTGTTTTTAATAATTAAAAGATTAAAGTAATTTAAAGTTAATTGTCTTATGTTTTTAATATAATGATCATTACAAATCATTTCTAAATTAAACAAACTATAAGAATATTTATTTTCTAATTCTAAACTTAAATATTTTTTAATATAAATAAATAAAATTAATCAATAACAATAACTATAAGCAAAAGTCTTTTTATCATCTTCAAACATTAAACTAAAACTATTACTAATATAATTATAAATTTGATGATTATTAAAATAAGTATTTATAAACTCATTTGAAAACTTAAATTCATATTGTTTAGCAATATCAATTAATTGTTTTTCATAATTAATTTCTAAACTATTATATTTTCTATTTTTAGCTATTTTATTAATTGTTTTATTAATTTGATCTAGTTTTTGATCAGATAAACTTTTATAAAATTTGTGATAAAGATAATAAATACAAAAATTCATAAAAGAAATATTTGCCCAATAATTTTTATAATTTAAGTTATGAATTTTTAAAATAATAATAAAATTATTTAATAAAATATTTGATTTTTTATTAAAGTCATGATTTTTTAAATAAACATCTTCTAATTTATTATTTTTTAAAAAATCTAAAAACAGTCTTTTCTTTTTAACTAAAGCTAAGTTTTTTTTAACAATTTTTTTCTTCATTTTCTTTTTTCCTAAATTACTTTTATTTTATAAAAAAATAGGCTTTATTTTATAAGCCTATTTAATTATTAATATTTAATAGCTATTTTAATCTGTTTAATAAAGGAATAACAAATTTTGAAGCTTCTAAATTAGTTGTGCTTTGTCTTACATATAAAAATGATCTATGTTGACAATCAGCAACTAAAACTTTTCTTAATTCTTTAACAACAAATTTGTTTTTAATGTTTGGTACAAAGTAAAACTCAATTAATGAAATGCCTTTAGGTACAATTGCATCTAAAAGTTCTAAAACATCAATTTCGTTTTTTGAATACAACCCAATTAATTGGAATGTTTTATTATTAATTGAAAAAATAACAATAGCATCTAAATTAGTAATATAAAAAACATTGTTTCTATAGTACTTTAATAAACTATAAATCGGTAGAGCCCCATCTTCTCTAATATAAAATAAAGAATTGTTTTTACTACTATGAAATAATTCATCTTTAACAAATTCAAAATCAGCTTGATTAGTATCTAAATCTAATCTTTTTAAAACACTTAATTTTGCTTCTTTGTTAGGATCTCATTGCATAAAATAAGTATATTCTTTAATTTTTTTAAAACCATTTCTTATTAAAACTTCATCATTTTCTACATTTGAAAAAGTATAAATAAAATCTGAAATATTTTCATATTTTGTAACAACGCCTTTGATTAGTTCATCAACCATCATAGGATTGCTTTCTTTTGATTTTGTAAATGTATTAGTTAGTAAAATGGTATTTAAAACAGTTTTATTAATGATTGCCTTACTTTTAATAAAACCACTAACTGCTAATACACCATTTCTTTCATTAACAATAGTTACTGGAATATAAGCTGAATCAAAATTATTATTAACCATTCACTCTTCAAAAGTCTTTGGCCCTCTTTTTTTAATGATTGTGTGCATCTCTTGTAAAAAGTGTTTATTATCTCTGTAGTTAAATACTAAACTATGTGAGTTCATATGCTTTAGTTCCTTTTTATTCAATATAAATATATCACAATTTTATAGTTTTTAGAATTACCTAATTGTTAAAAACCTATAGATTTTTATTTATTAATATGGTATAAAAATCTTTTATCTTAAATATTTTTTTAATATACTACTATAGATTTTTGAAGGTTTATTATTTAATTCATTGTCAAAAAACACTTCTATATTTTGATTAAAATTAATTAAATCAACTTCTTTAGTTAAATGTTTATTATTATGTAAATTAACACTTGTTGAAATAATTGGACCAACTGTATTTATTATTTTTTTAATATCATCTCTTTTAACTAATCTTATACCCATACTTGAACTTTTAGTTTTAAAAATAACAGTTGTAGGTTCATCATTTAATAAATAATCTTTATCACTTAAATCAGTAATATCTAAATTATCTAATTGATCTAAACTAGAAATTAAAACAATTAAAGGTTTAGTAATATCAGCATTTTTTACTTGATTTACTCTAATTTGATTTTCTAAACTATAAACTGCTGAAAGTCCATAGATTGTATCAGTTGGTAAAATTATGATTTGATTATTTTTTAATAACTCTATAGCTTTATTTATTTTTATATCTGTTAACATAATAAAATCCTATTTTCTAAATAATTTCTTATTTTTAAATTCATTTCTTACAAAATCTATTGCTAGTCTTTTGTCTAACATTCCTTTTAAAATAATACAAAATCCAGTAATAGTTGGAACTACTAAAAAAGTAGTACATACACTTATAATGTAACGATCATTAAAGATTGAAGTAATTTTTTTATCAATATGATTTAAAAAGAATAACTTTTGATCAATATTATTAAATACTTTATTTCCTGTGATTTTTTTAATGTTTTGTATGTATGTAGATCCAATAATTTGATCATCTTTATAAGTATTTCAAGAAACTAAAAGTTTATGTAATTCTAGTTGAGAAATAAAAACACTTAATATTAATAAAAACATTAAAATAGATAATAATATAAACTTAGTTCTTAAAACTAATTGTGATGATTTTTGAGCTCTAATTGAAATAGTTAATAAAAATAATACAGTTGATAAAACAATCCCTAAAAAAATAATTGGAAAAGATAGTATTAATAAAGGACTACTTTTATTTAGATTTAATTGATTTTTATATTGATCAAATATTGTGTTTCAATTTTGATAATCTTTTAATAAATTAGGTAGTTGGTGTGTTCAATAAATTAAAGACTTTTCACTACCTCTTGTTGAAATTGAAACTATATAAATTAATATTGGAAAACAAATCATTAATACTAAAACAATTAATCAATTAGATAAAGTTTTATCTGTAAAAGAAAATATATTATTTACATATAATTTAATTCTAGTATGATTAATTACTTTGTTTTTTTGAACAAAATAATTAATGTATCTGTCTTCAGTATTTTCTTCATATTCAAAAAAAGTTATGTTTTGTAGTGAAATACTTGTAACAAACATTAAAAAGATTTGTACAAAAATAATTCATCAAATATTATTAACATCAATTCAGTTATAAATACTGCTTGTGTTTTTTTCAAATTCTATAAATTGGGTTGTTATTTTTTTAAAATCACTAATTTTATTTTCTAATCCAGTAATTACTTGATAGTTAAAAAAGTCTTGAAAATACCCATAAAAATATTGAGAAATTCCCTGAAATAAAATAGTTAAAATTCCAAAAATAATAATCAAAGCAATAATCGTTTGTTTATATCTTTTATTATTTGACAAACTTACTAATGCTTTAAAACTGATAAACATCGTTATTACAATCACCATTGTTACTAAAGCACTAATTGCAAGACCTCAGATTTGAGATTTACTTGGTAGGTTTAAATACTTTGAAATAATGTGATAATTTGCAAAATAAAAACTTAAAGATTCATGTTTAAAAATTAAATGTAAATAAGCATAAAAAGGTAATAAAGCTAATAAAAAAACTATTAATCCTAAAATTGATCTTAAATAAATTGAAGAATTTTTTTGTTCAACTTTTGGATCAATATCTTTAATTCTCATTGAAAATTTATTATTTATTATCTTAATTTTAAAGTTCTTGTTTTTATACATATTCATCCTTAAAAATTTTTAATAATTAAATTTCTTCAATAACCATTGTAATCTTTTTTAAATTCATACTTATATTTTAAACAATTATTAACTAATAATTGCTCAATTGAGTCTTTTTGTAATCATCCAAATTCTAAAACTATTAAAAAGTTTTTGTTAGTATCAACTATTTTATCTATATTTTTAATTAAAACTTCATAAAAATATAAACCGTTGTTTGGTGCAAATAAAGCAATGTTTGGCTCAAAATTAACTACGTCTTTATCTAGGTTTTTATCATTTATATCAATATATGGGGGATTACAAATTATTAGATTTGCTTTTAAATTATTTTTAATTAAAACATCAATAAAATTACCAGATAAACAACTAGTATTAGTTAAATTAAATTTCTTAATATTTTTATTAGCTACTTTTAAAGCTTTATAAGATATATCAGTTAAAATTACTTTATTTTTTTGATTTAATAAAGCACAACTTATACCTAAACACCCACTACCAGTGCATAGATCAACAATTAATAAATCATCATTATTTTTAATAAATTCACTAGCATAATCAATCATTAATTCAGATTCATTTCTAGGAATTAAAACATCTTTATTTACAAAAAACTTATATGAATAAAAATACTTACTTTTTAAAATATAAGCTAATGGATAATTTTGTTTTAATAATTCTAAGATTTGATCTAATTTATAAACTTGTCTTTTTGTTAGTAAATAGTCTAAATTACTAATTATTCATTGATAATCTTTATTTAAAATATGTTCTAAAATATGATAAACATCAGCCTTGTTTAAGCTGATGTTAGTTTGTTGTATTTGTTTTAAAACATTAAAAATAGTCTTATTCATTATTTTCTTCTAATTGTTGTGCTACTTTTTGACGTTGTTCTTCATTGATTAAAGCAATAATAAATTCATCAATATTACCTTCCATAACTTGATCTAATTTATTTAAAGTTAAGCCAACTCTATGATCAGTTACACGGTTTTGTGGGTAATTATAAGTTCTAATTTTTTCAGATCTAGCACCAGTTCCTACAGCATTTTTTCTAGTTGCATCAGCTTGAGCTTGTTGTTTTTCAACTTCAGCTTCATAAACTTTTGCTCTTAACATTGTCATCGCTACATCTTTATTATCGTGTTGACTTCTTCCGTCTTGACTAGTTACAACAATTCCAGTTGGTATATGTGTAATTCTTACTGCTGAATCAGTTGTATTAACGTGTTGACCACCAGCACCAGAAGCTCTATAAGTATCAATTCTTAAATCACCTGGTTTAATATCAATTTCAACTTCACTCATTTCAGGTAAAACAGCAACAGTTGCAGTTGAAGTTTGAATTCTTCCTTTTGCTTCAGTTTTTGGCACACGTTGTACTCTATGAGCACCAGATTCAAATTTTAATTTAGAATAAACTCTATCACCTTTAATCATAAACACAACTTGACTATATCCACCAGCTTCACCTAAGCTAGCTTCTAAAATATTGATTTTTCAATTTTGTGTTTCAGCATAAAGTTTATACATTCTTAAAAGATCACCTGCAAAAATATTAGCTTCATCACCACCAGCAGCTCCTCTGATTTCAACAATAACGTTTTTATCATCATTTGGATCTTTTGGTAATAATAATTCTTCAATCACTTTTTGTAGTGATTCGGTTTTAGAATAATTTTCATCTAATTCAATTTTTGCAAGTTCAATTAGTTCTTGATCTTTTTCATTTTCTAAAATATGTTTTGCTTCTTTAATTTGATTTTCAGCTTGTTTATATTCAACAAACTTTTCAACAACTTCTTCTAAACTTGCTTTTTCTTTGTTTAGTTCAGTAAATTTTTTAATATCTTTTAAAGTATTTTCATCTTCTAGATCTTTTTGAATTTGAACTAATCTTTTTTGCATTGTTTCTAATGCTTCATATGTTTTAGCATTCATAATTACACTTCCTTTTTAGGAGCTATAAAACAATTTCTACACCTTGCTTCATAACTTTCTTTTCCATCAACTAGTATTAGTGGTGAATCTCATAAAGCAGGTTTTCCATTCACTATTCTTTGAGATCTGTTTGCAAAACTTCCACACAAATGACATCTTGCTCTTAGTTTTGTAACAAACTCGGCTTTTACTAGTAATTTATCTACGTTTTTAAATGGCAGACCTCTAAAATCTTTGTCTAATCCATTAACAATTACAATAATTCCTTGATCGGCTAATTCTTCAATCACATCAACAACATTTTCATCAAAGAATTGTACTTCATCAATTCCAATTACATCAACTTGTTGAATTTGATTTTCTTTATTAACTATTTGTTTAATTTCATCACTTGATTTAACTAAATAAGAATCTAATTTACTTCCTGAATGTGAAGTAATGTTTTCAACTGAATATCTATTATCAATACTTGGTTTAAAAGCTAATACTTTCTTTTTAGCATAACTTAAAACTCTTAAACGTCTTATAAATTCTTCAGTTTTTCCAGCAAACATACAACCTGTGATTAATTCAATCCAACCCATTTTTTTAGTGTTGTAAGCTTCTATTTCATTAATATCTAAATCAGTCATATTATTATTCTCCTTTAATTAATTGTTCTAAATCATTAATTAAATCATTAATTTGATCTAATGAATTAATTTCAGCTCCACTAGCTAACTTATGTCCTCCTCCATTATACTTATTTGCTATTTTATCAATAGCATAATCTCTACTTCTTAGTGAAACTTTTAAAATATCGTCTACTTGTATTATTGTAAATCAAATTTTAATTTCTTTAACTCCACTCATTACAGATAAAGCTAATTTAATTTCTTCATACTCTAGATTTCAATCTTTTAAATCATCATCTAATAAAACAATATAAGCAATTCCAGAATCAGTTAATTTCATTTTAGAAAAACTATACATCATTCATTGTCTTAGTTTTAAATCTGAAACATATAAAAAATCGTTTGCTTTTTTTAGATCAGCTCCAGCTTGTAATAATCTACTTGCAACATAAAAAGTAACAGCATTAGTTTTATCATATAAAAATCTATTTGAATCAGTTAGTAAACCTAAATATAGATTATGAGCAGCAGTTTTTGAAATAAACAAATTATTTTCTATAGCTCATAAACTTACTACTTGAGTATTTGCTATACTAGTATCATCAATTAAATCATTATTACAATAATTTTCAACATTTATATGATGATCAACTTTAAAACTATCTTTACACAAATCAAATCTATCAAAATCTACTCTTTTTTTTGTAGCTGTATCAACTGTAATAATTAAACTACTTTTAATAAATTCATCACTTAAATTAGATTCATCAATTAAAAAACTATCATCATCACTAATACGATCTCCAACTACATAAATAGTTTTATTTTTGAAATTATCATTAATAATGTTAGCTAACCCAATAGCACTACCTTGTGCATCTCAATCAGGTTGTTTGTGTTTAGCAATAATAATATTTTGATATTGATTAATTTTATCTAATAATAGTTTAGATTTTTTTTGATCTAACATATAACTCCTTTAATTAACATTACTAATCGCATTTTTATTTATAGCAATTAATGCTACATCATTTTCCATATAAGATTCTTTTTTATCATAAAAATAAATTTTTTGCTTGTCATTAGTAATTCCACATCACATAGATTTATCTATAAACTTTTTAGACTTAATAATTTTAACTTCTAAAAGTAAATCAGAAGAATTATTAATATCTGGTGAAATTTTTAATGGATTAAAACTAATAAATCCAGAATTGTTTAAATCATAATTAGTTAGTACTCATAATGAATCATTTAAAATTTTAATTTGATTTTCACTAATCTTTTTATAACTAATTTTGTTTATATTATTTTCTTGTCTTTTTAATAAAATATCAAAAATATCAGTAGTTGATAGTTCTTTTAATTCAAGTTTGTTGTTAACAAAATAAATATTTTTATCTAAATTATATACATCACTTATTGAGTCATTTAAAAAAATAAATGTCATAAAAGGATGGTTTTCTTGAATACGTTTAATAGTTTCTAATAATTGTAATAGCTCTTTTTCTGATAAATGTTTTGTAATATTTGAAAAAATAATATTTTTTTTCTTTAAATTAATTGCTTTTAAAATCTTAAGATAAACAATGTTTAATGATAAATACTTAACACTACTTTTAACAAATCATTCAAATTTAATATTGTACTTATCAACACTAGTTGACATTTGCTCAACAGCTTGTTTAAAAACACTTTTGATTTCTTTTTTCTTTTGTTTTTTTTGCATTGCAAATCTATGTTTTTCTAAATATTCTAATTCATCTGATAAAACTCTTTCGTGATATTGATGAATTAAAAAGTTAATTTCTCCACCTAGTGCTTGTGTTGTTTGTCTAATTGGATCAATAAATAATTCTCTTTGGTTTTTTTCAATTTCATTTAAAGAATTTTCATTAGCATTTCTTCAGTCTAAAAAATATTTTCTCATTTCATCTTGTTCGGTTCATGTAAATCTTTTTTTTGATTTATATTCTTCTAAAGCTAATAATGACTTGAAATATTTTTTAAATTCAAATCATATTTGATGATCAAATTGATTTAACTTTCTTTTTTTACTAAAAATACTAATTCTTAGATCAGCAATTTTTGTACTAATTACTCTTAGTTGTTTATTAACAGCATAATATGTTTGTTTATAAGCAAATTTTTTTCAATTCTTTTTTAATCTTTTATTTGATGAATGTTTAGCATTATATTCACAACTACAATTATCTCTAAGTTCATTTAATGTATAAATGTTATCTCATAAATTTTGTTGAAACATTAACATTAAAGTAGCCGTTCTAATTTCAGCTTCTAAGTTTTCTCTTGCTTTATAAAGTAATCTTATTTGAATTGGTCATTGTTCAGGAATAGCTAAAAACTTTTCTTGATTACGTTTTTTTTGTTCACTTATTGCACTATTTAATGCTTTTTGTTCTTCTCTAATTTTTGTATTAATATGTTTGGAAATTAAATTATCAATGTTTTGACGTAATCTTTTATCATTAGCTTCACCTTTGCTTGCAACTAATGATAAGTATTCATATTTTTTTTCAATATATTTATCTGCTGCACTTCTTAAAAAGCTTTGATCAAATAATAAAGAAAGCACTAAAATTCATTTACTTGGAATTGTACGTTGAAACCAAGTATCACGTTTAATGAACTCAACATGTTTTCTAGTGTATGCTCTATTAATAATATCAAAATCATCTATTTGAAATCTACCTGAATTATTTTTCTTTTTACCTAATAAAACTTTTTTAAAAAAGTTCATTTGTTCTTTATTATCAATAACAATATCAACAATTTGACCATCATCAACAACTAAATCAACTTTATTTAAGGTTGCTTTTTTAGAACGAAAAGTTAATTCTTTGATCTTATATGACATAAAATTAACCTCCACTTAGATATACACACTACTATTATTTTAATAGATTTGACAAATAAAAAAGGTCCTAAAGACCTTAAATTATTTGTTTTCTTGATTTTTTGCTTTTTGAGCTTTAGATTGTTTTTCAGCTTGTGCTTTAATTGAATCTCTTTTAGCAAATTTTGATTTGAATTGTTCAACACGTCCAGCAACGTTTGTATAAGTTTGAGCTCCAGTGTAGTAGGGATGACAATTTGAACAAACATCAACTCTTACTTCTTCACCTTTTGAAGTTCCACAAACTCATTCACTTGAACAAGTAGTACAAATAAATTTAGCTTGATCAAAGTACTTTGGTTGAATATCAATTTTTGGCATAGTTATTCTCCTTGCTATGTTATCATTATGATATTAATTTACTAATAAAGTATACAATAAAAACGTTAAAAATAAAGATTTATTATAGTAAAAATAAAAATATCAATAATAAAAAAATAATAGCAAATTTTAATAATTTGCTATTATTATCTATTAACTAGTTGATTACATTTTTGGATATAAATCAGGATAATCTGAAATATAACCATTAATTAAATCTTTATACATTTTGTCAATGATTTCAACATCAGACATTTTTTTAAATGTTCAAACATTTAATGGAATATTTAGTTTTTTAAATAATTCACAGTTAACTTGTTTTTTTAATAATGTAATTGGTGGGTGTAAAAAGTCAAATTTTTTACCTAATTCAACATCAAATTGAGACATTTTTTCAAATAGATATCCTGATTTAAAGTAGTTTTCTTTTCTTTTTAAAATTTCTTTTAATACAACTGGACTAAATGATGAAACTATTATTTCAACACCTTTATTACAATATTTTTTGATTGAATTAAAGATAATGTCTAATTCTTCTTCAGTATAATGATCTGGTTTGATTTCAACATTAATCATTTTATATTGATCTAAATATCTATCCATAAATACTTCAAATAGAATTGGAGTTGCTAATGGATTTTCAACAAAGTAAGGAATTTTTGTAATTTCTTCATAAATTAAAGTTTTAACACCTCTGTTTAAATTTCCAATTCTTCTAAAGTGATGATCATGGAAGATGATAATTTTGTCATCTTTTGTTAATCTAATGTCAAATTCAACAGCTTTACAAATTGTTAGTGCGTTTTTAAAGTCATATTCACGGTTTTCTCCATAAAGTCCTCTAAAACCACGGTGTGCTACTAAAATCATTATCTTCACCTCTCTTTTATTTATAAAAAGAATATTTAAGATTATTGTTTATTATTATTATTATTATTTATTAATTTATTAATATTTTTATTTTTATTATTTGTTTTTAATATAGAAATTTTATTTATTTAATAACATCATTTTTTTCTTATCTGCTTTTAGTGAGAAGTATAAAGCAATACCAGATAATAATCCAATAAGACCAAAAATAACTACAACTAATAAAATTAATTGGTTACCTAATTTATCTGCAACTTGAATACCATTAACTGTCATGTGGTGTTTTGCTTCAATTGCTGATCTTATTTGTTTAAAGAATGCATCTGGAGTAAAGGCAATAACACTTACGATATTTACAGCAGCTGCATAACTATCGTTTTGAACTTTTAAATCTGTTCCAATTGGAGATCATCTAATTGTAACAACAGCTCAAGTAACAGCTCCCATTAGAATTAAGTTAAAACAAGCTGCAACTTGTAAAACAACTCCAGAAGCTTTTTTAATTGATTCTTCATTTGGATAGCCATCTGAAAATCCAGGTAGTAAAATACCAACTGTAATTAAAACCATACCAATAAATAATCCAATAAGAATTAATGGAATGTATGATTTTTGTTTATCTGCAAATCTTCCAAATCATCCAGATATCATAAAACGCATTACATAGGTTCTAAAAATACCAATGATCATAACAGCTACAGCTGGAACATAAAAGATATTACGCATATAGTTAACATATGAAGATAACCCCATTTGTAACATATATACACCTAAAACTAAAATAGATAGTAAGTAAATATTTTTTTGTTTTAAAACATTTGTCATTGCCTTAATTGAAAATGACAATGGTTCTTCAGTTTTTGGTTCTTTAATAAAGATCATTGCTAGAACCGCTGAAACTATGATTAACCCAGCATAAATAGAAATTAGAATGAAAAATGCCACACTAATTCCATGTTCTCCACCAATTGTACCTAGCTTGTGTTGATCTTGTAAAGCTAATAGTAAAGTACCAAACAAAGCAATTGTAAGTCCAATAAGACCATTTAATGCTCCTTGCATACCATTATTTTTA
Organism: Mycoplasma feriruminatoris; assembly: GCF_000327395.2. NCBI lineage: Bacteria > Bacillati > Mycoplasmatota > Mollicutes > Mycoplasmatales > Mycoplasmataceae > Mycoplasma > Mycoplasma feriruminatoris. The sequence continues at coordinate 152,425 of NZ_CP091032.1, read as the reverse complement.
CCAACTTGTTTTTCTTTTAATTCTTCTGGTAAATGTTCAGTATTTTGATTTTTAACAAGTTTTCATAATGGGGCTCAGAACAATGCACAAGTAGCAAAAGCAAAACCACCAAAAATAATGTAAAGTTGTGCTTTTGTAGCAACTAATAAGCTACCTTCTAAAGTTGCACTTTTATTACCAGCTATAATAGGAATGATAGGTACTAAAACGTATCAAACTCCTAATGCACCAGTAATTAATACACCAATAATTACTAATTTTTTTGCACTAAACTTATCACCTAAATATGATCCTAATAGATAACAAGGTAAGGCAACAAAACCATAAACAGCTTGTGCTTGTGAATAGTCTGCTTGGTTTAATTTAAAGTTTAAGTTCATGTTAGGAATAAAATTATCCATATAAAACGGAATAGCCATAATAGCAACATCTGCTAATGCTAGAATGAATAAAACAAAATTTTCTTTAACAAATTTTGATATCTTTTCTTTAAACACAACGTATTCCTTTCTATATTGTATAAGACTAGTTTTATAGTCCTACATTATAATTTTATTCCATTGGTATTATAAAAACTTGAACTAGCAAATAAATTCATATTTTGAAAATATATTCATCTTTATTTTTAACCTTTTTAGATGAACTACAATTATAATAGGTGACTTATATAAATTAAATTCACCAAGAAAGGTATGTATTATATGACAGATACAAAAAAGCCTAATCCTTTCACAAATTTTATAAATAAAACTTTTAAAACTTTTGATAAAAAAACATTATTTGTTATTTTGCTACTAGCAATATCAGATACATTAGTTTTTATCTTTCCTTCTTATTTAAGAAACGTTATGAGTTCTGAAGTAATTAGTTTATATTTAGGAGTAAAAACTGAACATTTATCTCAAGCTAGTGCGATTTATGGTTATATTTCTTTAGCGATTTATTTTTTTGGATCAATATTAGGAGATAAACTAAGTGTTAAGTGATTAACTATTATAGGTTTAGCTACATTTGGAGTATCTGGAGCTTGATATGGTTCAATTGGTTTAACAGCTGGGGGAGCTTTAGTTCAAGGAGTTAATGGACCAGTTTTAAATCAAGTAGGAGTTGAATCTCGTTTTATTCAACTATGTATTATTTATTCAATTTGAGCTTTTGCAAAAATAATTTTCTGAGCTCCATTATGAAAACTATTATCACAACAAGGTAAACCTGAACAAAATGGTATTTTAAACGGAATACATGGTAGTTTTAATGGATTTGCAGGAACAGTTTTAGTTTCTATTGGATATATTTTATTCTTTGTTTTAACTCCATTATTTGCAGGAAAAAACATTTCAACACCAAGTGTATGAAACTTCTCAATTATGATTTACATGTTTTGTGGTTTAATTGCACTAACTGTTATTTTATTAATTTTTACAGTAAAAGAAGATAAATCAGAAAAACAAGAAAACGCTTCATTTAACATTAAAGACGTTTTTGGAATTTTAAAAAATGTAAAAATTTGATTAGTATCACTTGTTGTTATGGGTGTTTATATGTATCAAATGGGACTATCTATTTTAGTATCATATCTTGAAGTTTCACTACAAGTTGCAGCAATTGCTGTGTTTATTGGTGGGCTATTAAGAACTTATCTATTTAGATTTATTTTTTCAGCTCCTGCTGGTAAGATTGCTGATAAAACTGGTAAGTATGTAAAATTCTTAATGACTGGTATTTTAATAGGTACATTTTTAGTTACAACTGTTTTACTATTACCTGGATTTAAAGTTGGTTGAATAGTAAATCAAGCTCCTAAATGATACTTGTGAACAGTAAGAGTAATTGTTTATACATTTTTCTTATGTTTAGGTGCTTTATGTTGAGGCTTAGTAACTAATAGATGAGCAACTTTATTTGAAATTGGAATTGATAGAAAACACTATGCTTCAGCTGTTGGAATAGTAAGTGTTGTTGCATTTACTCCAGACGCTTGATTCCAACAATTACAAGCAGTTCTAATTGCAAAATATAAAGTAGCTGATCCACTAGTAAAAGGTGGATATAACAACCAATTTGCTTATCAAATTTTAATGATAATTATAGTTGTAATTAGTTTAGTTGGATTTGCTGCTGGTGCTTTATTAATTTATCTAAACAATAAAGATAAAAAAATGGCTCAAATGCAAGTACAACAAGTTAAAATGTAAAAACAATAACTAAGCAAATAGGACTCACAAAAGTGAGTCTTTTAAATTAGTTTTTTAGAATATGAATATCAATTAAAAAATGGATTATTCTTAAATAATCCATTTAATCTATTTTTATTAATTATTTTGCTTTTCCTTGGCAACCAAATCAACTTGTTAATTCTAAGAATGTAGTTTTTAAAGCTTCATATCCAGGTTTTAATAACTTACGTGGATCAAAGCCTTTTTTAGCATCATCAAGATCTTTTTCTTCTTCAACATATTTTCTAGTTGCATCTCTAAATGCTAATTGTAATTCAGTATTAACATTAATTTTTGCAATTCCCATTGAAATTGCTTTTTTAACTTGTTCTTGAGGAATTCCTGATCCACCATGTAATACCATTGGCATTTTGCAAGCTTTTTGTAGACTTTCTAAAGTATCAAATGAAAGAGATTGTCATCATGATGGATATTTACCATGAATGTTTCCAATTCCAGCAGCTAGCATACTAATTCCAGTTTTTGAAAATTCTTCTGCTTGCATTGGATCTCCTAATTCACCTTGTCCAATTACTCCATCTTCTTCTCCACCAATTGAACCAATTTCAGCTTCAACTGAAACTTCATATTCATTAGCAAATTCAATTAGTTCTTTAGTCATTTTTAGATTTTCTTCATATGGGAAATGTGAACCATCAAACATTACAGATGAATATCCTGCTAAAATACATTTTTTAGCCATTTCTAATGATTGTCCGTGATCTAAATGTAAAGCAACTGGAACTGTAATGTTTAGATAATCTAATAATCCATTAACCATTCCAACAACAGTATTAACACCACCCATGTATTTAATAGCTCCTTCACTTGTAGCTATAATTACTGGTGTATGAGATGCTTCAGCAGCTTCTAAAATTGCTTTTGTTCATTCTAAGTTATTAATATTAAAGTGACCGATTGCATATTTGTTCTTATGTGCATCACTAACCATTTGTTTAGCATTAACTAATTTTTTGTGGTATAACTTTGGCATTCTACTATTACTTCCTTTTTATAAATCTATTTTAATATTATCATTTTCTAATGTTTTAATGCCAACATATAAGTTCATAATTAGTAAATCTAAAGAAATTGTTTTTTATTTTATTAATAAAAATTAAAAAAAACTAGTAAATACTAGGCTTAAATTACTTTTTAAATCTTTTAATTATATAAGGTATACCAAATCCTAAAGAAGTTAAAACAGCTTGAGTTCCAATAACAATACCAACAATTGCAGGAGTTGAAAGTTTTTTAGATGATTGGTTTGATTGAGTCATTGTTGATTTTGGAATGACTAGATTAGAGTTAGGTTTTGGTGTTGTTTTTGGTGATGAAGTTGATTTTGTAGCAGGGGTTATTATTTTAGTTAATGGTATAGTTACTTTTGGTCTTGATGGTGATGGGTGAGTAATTACTTTGGGTTCTTTATTTTCGATTTTCTTCTCTACTGAATCATTTGTTTCTTCATTTTTTCAAGCAGGTTTTTTATCCTTGTGTTCAAAAATAGCACTTCCTCTTGAAAAATTCTTATTGCTAATGACATTATTTACATTTCAGTCTTTTAGACTTTGACTAAAATTAGTCGCTCCATCAAACATAGATTCCATAGAAGTTACAGAATCAGTTTTTCAATCAAGCGGTTTTCCACCATTGTTAAATTTAATTGCGTTTTTAAACATACCATTCATATTTTTTACCTTGTTGGTATTTCATTTTGACAAATCTACATTAACAGTTTGATTATCATAAAACGCATAACTCATATCCGTAATGTTTTTTGTATCTCATTTTTCAAATCCAACTAATTCGCCATGATCTTTGTATCTATGGGCGAATCCTCGATATAAGCTAACTATTTCATCAGGTAATTTATCAGGTACCTTTTTTACATATCAAGGTATTTGCTTAATAGTGACTTTATTATCTCTTTCATAAAAACCTATTTTTGTAATTTCACTTTTATCGGTTGGATTATACTCGTGATTCTGTTCTTTTACTTGTTTTTGTTCTTGTTTCATTTGATAGTAATAATTATAAAAATTTTTATAATTTACAACTAATAAAAAAACAAAGGGGAAAACAATTAATTTGAAGATTATTAATAATAAGTATTTTTTCATATTTGAAACTCTTTTATGTAATTAAATTTACTTTTTAAATCTTTTAATTGTATAAGGTATACCAACTGCTAGTGAAGTTAAAATAGCCTGAGTTCCAATAACAATACCAACAATTGCAGGAGTTGAAAGCTTTTTAGATGTTTGATTTGATTGCGTCATTGTTGATTTTGGAATAACTAGACCAGAGTTCGGTTTTGGTGTTGTTTTTGGTGATGAAGTTGATTTTGTAGCAGGGGTTATTATTTTAGTTAATGGTATATTAACTTTTGGTTTTGGAGTTGGTGATGGATGAATAATGACTTTAGGTTCTTTTTTCTCTTCTTTTTTTTCTATTGGATCAGATTCTTCAGTTATTTTTCATTTAGGCAATTTATTCTCTTCGCCAGATAATCCACTACCTCTTGAAAAGTTTCTATTTTTAGTAACTTTATCAACATTTCAACCAGTCAAATTCTGTTTAAAACTCTTAGCACCATCAAACATAGATTCCATAGAAGTCACAGAATCAGTTTTTCAATTTAGTGATTTTCCACCATTATTAAATTTTGTTGCGTTTTTAAACATACCATTCATATTTGTCACTTTATCTGTTTTTCACTTTGACAAATCTACATCAACAGTATGATTATTGAAAAAAACATAACTCATATCAGTTATATTTTCTGTGTTTCAATTTTCAAATCCAGTTACTTTCCCATGATGATCGAATCTATTTGAAAAAGCTCCATACAAACTTTCAATTTCAGTTGGCAATTCTGAAGAAACCTTTTCTACATATCAAGGAATAGGTCTTATGGTTATTTTCCCATCTTTTTTAAAATAACCTATTGTTTTTATTTCTTTATTATTTGATCCATATTCATGTGGTTTTGATTCTTTTTTTTCTTGTGAATTGTTATAAAAAATTACTTCATTATTATTTATTGTTAAAAAATATATATTGAAAATAGACAATATAAAAAATAAGAATGATACTATTGCAATCATTAACTTTTTCATAGTTTACACCCACGTTATAACTATTTACAACTCATATATAACATACATAATTACAATTTACAATACCTAAAAATAAAAAACTCACAATTAAATGTGAGCCTAGGTTTAATTATTAAAATTTTACTTATTATTATCAACAATCGCTTTAATAAATCCTTTAAATAAAGGAGTAGGTTTATTTGGACGTGAAGTAAACTCAGGATGAAACTGACTAGCAACAAAGAATTTTAAACTTGGCATTTCAACAACTTCAACTAAATTCTTTTCTTCATAAATACCAGAAAATCTTAATCCAACACTTTCTAGATCTTTTTTATAAATATTATTAAATTCATATCTATGTCTATGTCTTTCAAGTGCAATATCTGAATTATATAACTTAGCTACTAATGAATTTTTTTCTAATTTAGTTTCCATTGTACCTAATCTTAAAGTTCCACCAATATTATCTCTATCAATACCTTTAATATAATCAAAAATAGGATGAGTAGTATTTTTATTAAATTCAGTTGAATCAGCATCAGATCAACCTAATAGATCTCTTGCAATTGAAATTGTAGCTATTTGCATTCCTAAACAAATACCTAAATAAGGAATATCATTTTCTCTAGCATATCGACTAGCTAACATCATTCCTTCAATTCCTCTTTTACCAAATCCACCTGGAACTAAAATACCTTGACTATTTTTTAAAACTTCTTTGTAATTTGATTCATCTAATTTATCTGCTTGAATTCATCTAATTTTAATTTTTTTATTAAATTCTCAACCAGCTATTTTTAATGATTCTAAAACTGATAAATAAGCATCTTGAAGTTCAATATATTTACCAACAAAACTAATTTCAATTTCTTGAATAGATGAATCAATTTTTTTATTAAATTTCTTTCATAAACTTAAATCAATCTCATTAGCTTTTAATTCTAATTGGTCAATAATGATTTTATGAAGATTTTGTTTTGCTAAAGCTAGTGGTACTCTATAAATTGAATCTTGATCAATTGCATCAATAATATTTTTAGTTGGAACATTACAAAATAGAGAAACTTTTTCTTTAATTTCTTTTGGTGAACTATTTTCACTTCTACATACTATAACATCTGGTTGAATTCCTAAACTAGCCATTGCTTTTACTGAGTTTTGAATAGGTTTAGTTTTATATTCTTTTGAAGCTGCTAATCATAATAATAAAACTACATGAACAAACATTACATTTTCTTTACCTTGTTCTAATCTTATTTGTCTAATAGCTTCAATAAAAGGTTGAGATTCAATATCTCCAACTGTTCCACCAATTTCAGAAATAATTACATCAGCTTTTGATTGTTCTGCTGCTTGATAAACTTTATTTTTAATAGCATCAGTAATATGAGGAACTACTTGAATAGTTTTACCACTAGTATCTCCTTTTCTTTCACCTTTAATTACAGATAAATAGATTTTTCCTGAAGTTGTTGAAGATACTTTAGTTAATTCTTCATCAATAAAACGTTCGTAATGTCCAAGATCTAAATCAGTTTCTCCACCATCTTTTGTAACAAAAACTTCACCATGTTGATATGGAGACATTGTTCCTGGATCAACATTTAAATATGGATCAAATTTTTGCATAAATACTTTTAATCCACTAGCTTTTAATAAAGCACCAATTGAACTAGCTGTAATTCCTTTTCCTAAACCTGAAACCACTCCACCAGTTACAAAAATAAACTTTGCCATCTTTTATTCTCCTTTATATATATTGTAAATAATTATAAGCAATTAATTAAAATAAAAAGGTCATAAAAACTTAGTTTTACAACCTTTTAATTATCGATTATATTCATCTTCGTCATCTATATATGTTTGGTCAGTGTCATCAAAATCTTCGTCAAAATCATCTAACTCACGAGTAAAGTCATCGTTATCATAATCTTCATCTAATAACATTTCATCATCGATTGTTAGTTCTTCATCTGAGTCATCATATTTATGTTTATGATCTGAAGAGTTGATAAAATCATCATATTGTTTTTTAATGTTTTCAACTGATGAATTTGAACTTAAAGCTCATAAATTATCAGTTGTTAAAGCAAATCTATTATCTAGAACCATGTCTCCATATAAATCAGCAATTACAGAGATTTCATCTTTTTTTTGACTGATTATATCTTTTGATATTGACTTTCAAATTTCGTTTAAACTTGAAGGTGTTTTAGTACTTTGTAAATATGAATACACTAAATCTAGATTTCTAACTTTTGACATAATTTCACCTACACAATTAGATATTCTACACTATTTCTTTTGGAAAAATAATTTTTTTCACTTTTTTTTGACTATTAGTTTTTATGAAAAATTTCACTATTTTACTATAAAAACTTAGCTCATGAACTTGGTGATTATTACTATCATATAAGTAAATATTTTCATCTTTATTATCTTTAATTACAGGATTATACACACTTAAAGTTTTAAGCTCAGTTTCTAATAAATAGTACTTAGGATCTAAATTTAAATCGTTTAATTTTTTGATTAAAGTAGTTTTATCTACTAAATTATCATCTCTAATAGTAAATAATTTTCGATTAGTTAGTCTATTTGATAGATCTTTTAAAATCTCATCAGACTCACTACTACAATTTTTAAAAATATCAAACATTAAAAAGTCATCAATTTTTAAATAAGCCTCTAAACTAATATCTTTATTATAGAATAGGTCTGAAAAAAGGTCAACAATTCTTTTGTCTTTAAATTGGTAGTTTTGATTAAATAAATCAATAACTCTAGTAAATCAACTAATAAACATAGCATCAAAAATAATTGATGTTTTATGATTATAAACTTGTTGATACATATGATATCTACCTAGTAAATATGATTCAATTGCATAAATAGTTTTTCTAGGAAATACAATTTTTTGATCAATAATAAAAGCATTTCTAATCATTCATTTAAAATCTAACATAGCATAATCAACACCACAACTAATAGAATCTCTTTTTAAATAATCAAATCTATCAGCATCAATTTGAGAACTTACTAATAAATTAATAATTTTATTTTTATAAGTACCATTAATAATATCTACAATATCTTGTGGATTAATATGATGTTTTTTTAAAATTGGATAAATATTTCCTTTTTTATTTAAAATGATTTCAACAGTGTATTGTTCGTGATTTTTATGAGTAATTTTTTCAAAAGTATGTGAAAAAGCTCCATGACCAATATCATGTAATAAACCTGCGATTTTTACTAGTTTTTGTTCAAAGCTACTAATTTTTATAAAAGCTTTATTTTTAAAAAACTCTTTTAAAATATAATAAGTTCCAATACAGTGACTAAAACGTGTATGTGTTGCACTAGGATAAGCTAATTGAGTTCCAGCTAATTGTAAAACTCTTCTTAATCTTTGCATTTCATAAGTATTTATTAATTCAAAATAAATTGGATCATCAAAATAAATATCTCCATGCACATTATCTCTAATTACTTTTAAATACATAACTATCTTTCTAGATCATTAATATTATTTAAAACTGTAGTTTTTCCTAATAAAAATATAACATCAGCTAAACTTGGACCGTGTTCAGATTTAGTTGCAAATATTCTAATTGGCATAAATAAATCTTTACCTTTAGTATTTGTTAAAGTAGAAGTAGTTTTAATTATTTGTTTAATATTATCAATGTTTCAATCAGTTAAATTATTAATTTGTTCTTTAAATACTTCTACTACTTGTTTGTAATTAGTTAGATTGTTTAATATATCTAATGTGTTGTTATCAACTACAGTTTTATTAAAAAATAAATCTAAATGATCATTAATTTGACTAGCAAATTCTAGTTCTTTTTTATATAGTAATAATAAATGATTTAATCATTGATCAGATTTATTAGAAATATCAAATCTAGTTTTATCTATAAATGATTTAACAAATTCTAAATACTTATCATCATCAAGTTTTTTCATATAAACTGAATTAATTCATTTCATTTTTACCATATCAAAAGTTGATGGAGATTTACTAAAACGTTTTTCATCAAAAATTTTAATTAATTCTTCTTTTGATAAAATTTCTTGTTCACTTGATGGAGATCAACCTAATAAAGCAATATAGTTAAAAATAGCTTGAGGTAAATAACCTTGGTTTTTGTATTGTTCTATAAAAAATAAAGCATTACCACTTCTTTTTGATAACTTCTTACCAGTATTATCAACAATTAAAGTTAAATGACCAAACTTAGGATAAGTTCAATTAAATGCATCATAAATCATCATTTGTCTTGGAGTATTTGAAATATGTTCTTCTCCTCTTAAAACGTGAGTTATTTGCATATCATAATCATCAATTACAACTGCAAAATTATAAGTAGCTACACCATTAGATTTTAAAATTACAAAATCACCTAGATCTTTTGATTCAAAGCTAACATCACCTCTAACAATATCATTAATTGTTCAAGTTGTGTTTTGTGGAACTTTAAATCTAATTGAAAATTCTTTATTATCTTTTAAGTTTTTTTGAATTTGTTCTTGTGATAATGATAAACATTTTTGAGAATATTTAGTAGCAATAATTCCTTTACTAGTTTGTGCTTCATAATCTTGTTCTAGTTCTTCACTAGTACAAAAACATCTATAAGCTTTGTTTTGTTCAACTAATTGTAGTGCTAATTGTTTATATCTATCAAATTTTTCAGATTGTATGTATTTACCGTATTTTTGATCTCCAGGATTAAAAATAGATTCATCAGCATAAATTCCTAATCAGTTTAAATTTTCAAATTGAGATTCAATAGCTCCATCTACATTTCTTGCTAAATCAGTATCTTCAATTCTAACAATAAATGAACCATTATAATGTTTTGCAAATAAATAATCCATTAAAGCTGTTCTAGTATTTCCTATATGTAAAAATCCAGTTGGTGATGGTGCATAACGTAGTCTATATGACATAATATCTTTTAAATCTCCTTAAATAACATAAATAACTTTTTGATTATACTACTTTAATTAATTTTAAGGTTTTTTTTAAATTACAACAAATCTATAACAATAAAACAAAATAAAAGTTCGGGGGAGATTCCTGAACTTTTTTATTATTAATTAAACTAATTTTAAAATTTCTTTAACTTTATCTGCAACATGTTCAACATCAGTTCCAATAATTATTTGATAATTATTTTTACCTAATCTAACAACTCCAAAAGCTCCAGTTTGTTTAATTTTATTATCATCTATTTTAGCTTGTGAATTATCTTTAACAGTTAGTCTTAATCTTGTTGAACAACTATCAACTATTTCTATATTTTCTTTTCCAACAATATCAATAATTTTTTCAGCCATTATTTGATATTTGTTTGCTTTATTTTCAACTTTGTTTTCAGTTGTTTTTTGATTAACTTCTTGAATTTTAATTCCTAATTGATTTTCTCTTCCTGGAGTAGGAATATTTAGTTTTTTAATTAAAAAGTAAAATGTAGTAAAGTATAAACCAAACATAGCTAAAGCAAATACTCAAATTCATAATGGATTAGCATATCATCCAATTTTTGTTGAAATTTGTCATGAAGTTCAAAATGATACAACATAATCAATAAATCCAGCACTAAATCCAATTCCTAATGCAATTTGAGATCAAGTTACAAACATGTAAAAAATACCTGTAAATAATGCATTTAATACATATAAAACTGGAGAAATAAATATAAAGTTAAAAATTAAAGGTTCATCAATTCCAGTAACTCAAGCAACAAAAGCAGCACCACCATAAAAAGCAGTCATTTGTTTTTTCTTATCTTTATCTGAAACTAGAATTAAAGCTAATGCAACACCTGGTAAACCACCTAAGAATAAAGGAAAGAATCCAGAAGTAAATAACCCTGATCCAATAAGTCCTTTTTGAAATGCAGGAATATCACCATTAATAATAGTTTGTGAACCATCAGATAATAAAGTACCTTGAATAGGTAATTGGAATCATACAAATGTATTTAAAATATGATGCAATCCAAATGGTTGAACAATTCTATTTAAAAATCCATATGTTCCAACTGCAAAACCTTTTGCAAAACCATTTGCTTGTGATAAACTAGTTCCAATTTTAATTAAAGCAAATTGTGCTCAAGGTCAAATAATTGCAAACACAAAACCTAAAGGAACAATCATTAAAACACCTAACATTGGAATAAATCTTCTTCCACCAAAAAATGAAAGAGCTTGTGGTAAAGTAACATCTTTATATTTGTTATAAATTAATGCTACTAAGCATCCAACTGTAATACCACCAACAACACCTGAATCTAATTGATATTTAACAGTATTTCCTTTTAAAAAGTATAGCAATTGAGTTGCTGGAACCATTTGATCACCACGTTTTATTAGTAATTGATCTGAAGTTAAAACATTTTTTCAAATAAACGTTGGAATTAAACCTTCTTTTAATAAAGCAGTCATTCCAAATCAAACAATTCCACCAACTAGAGCTACTTCTCCACGGTTATCTTTTGCTAAACCAAAACTAATACCTATAGCAAAAATAATTGCTAAATTATCAAAAACAATTTGTCCAGGAGTAGCTATAATTAATCCAATAAACTTCTGAATTTCAGAAATATTTTGACCTCCATTAGCTAATGGATCTTGAATTAAAGCTCCAAATCTAGCTAATAAAGCAGCAATTGGTAAAACAGCAATTGGAAACATTAAAGTTTTACCTAAACGTTGTAGTGCATTTAAAAAACTACTATAAAAACTATTTTCGTTTTTAGCTTTTTTTAAATGAGTCATGGATTATCTCCTTTCTGCTATTTCTAAATATTTTTTATCTAGTAAACTAGCTGCAGTTTTATCAAGTATAAAAGTACAATCTTTATGTAATTGTAAAAAAGAAGCTGTAATTTGTTCATTTGGATGTTCTTCAATCATTTTTTTAGTAACTAAAGCTTTATGTTGACCATATGAAACCATAATTGCCTTTTTAGTTCAGTTTAATAAAGTTTGAATTCCCATAGTCATTGCATATCTAGGACAATCATCTATTGAATTAAATTTCTTTTTATTAACCATATCTAAAATAGTTTCATCAGTTAGTTTTACAACATGAGTATCTGTATTAAAACTAGTGTTTGGTTCATTATAAGCCATATGACCATTAATTCCTAAACTAATATATTGAAAATCAATACCATTTACACTTCTAATTAATTGTTCATATCTTTTACATTCTTTTTCTGGATCACTAGTTTGACAATCTAAAATATTAATGTTTTTAGGATCAATATCTAAATGATCAAATAGGTTGTCTTTCATTTGTCTAATAAAAGCTTGTTTATGATCTTTACTTATATTTACAAATTCATCTAAATTAAATGTAGTTACATTTTTTCAAGAAATATTATTTTGTTTTGAGTATTTTATTATTAATTTATAACAATCAATCGGACTAACTCCTGTTGCAAAACCTATTTTTGCACTAGGATTTTTTACTACTTGATCTATAAACAACTCAGCACAATATTTTTGTAGATCTTCAACTTTATCAAAAATGATTATTTTCAAATAAAACACCTCCTTTGTACATTTAATACACTAAATATACAACTATATTTTATTCTTAAACAATTTATTTTCTTAACTAAACTCTATTATTAGATCCTAAAATTAAAACTTTTTGTTTAACTATTTTTTGAACTTCTTTTATTACAAAATCATTAAGTTTTCTTATATCATAACTATTTGGATTTTCTTTAAATCATTGTTTTACACTGTTTATATAACTTAGTTTTAAATCAGTTCCAATGTTTATTTTACAAATACCAGCTTTTATTGCTTTTTTTAAATCATTTTCACATAGTCCACTTGAACCATGTAAAACTAAAGGTGTATTTATTGCGTTTCCTATTTGTTTTATACGATCAAAATTTAAATTAGGTGAACTTTTAAAAACTCCATGGCTTGTTCCAATTGCTATTGCTAAAGCATCAACTTTTGTTAGTTCATTAAATTTAATCGCATCATCAACACTAGTATATCTATTTATATTTGAATCCATATCATCTTCTTTACCACCAACATGACCAATTTCAGATTCAACTTCTACATTTTTAGATCTAGCATACTTAACTATTTCTATAGTCTTATTTACATTAGTATTAAAATCATCTAATGAAGCATCTAACATAACTGATGAAAAGTTATTATCACAAGCTCATTTAATTAAATCCATATCATAACCGTGATCTCAATGTAAAACTACAGGTATAGAAACACTATTTATAAGCGCATTACAACAAGCTATTACTAGTTCTTTTTTAATGTTTTTTGCAGATGATTCAGTGATCATTAAAATCACAGGAGATCTTAATTCTTCACAAGCATAAACAATGGCTTTCATTATTTCTAAATTATCAAAATTAAAAGCAGGAACAGCATAATGATTTTTTCTTGCTTTTAATAATTCTTCTTTTAAATAACTTTTCATATAATCTCCTAAGTATTCTTTTTTATAATTTTAACACTTACAAATTTTCTAATTTGTTAGATAGATTTAGGGTTTAAAAAACCAACTTGTTTAAAATAAGTTGGTTTTTATTGTTTTATATTAAATTTAGTTTTTATATTTTCAATTAAATGTTTTACTGTAATAAGCAATAATTTTGTCAAACTTAGTTTTGACTTCGTTTGTGTCTAATAGATGAGGTTTTTCAACATTATTTACTAATTTAAGGTTAGCTCAAATTAAATCATAATATTTTGCTAGTTCAGGGTTCTTGAAAATATCTTCAAATTTTGTTTTTGCTAAACTTTCTATTGAAAATAAACCTATTTTTAATGGTTGAACAATTTCATGATATTGATTATAAGCTCATAGATAAGCTTGTCTATAATCAGTTTGATAGTCTTCATAATTAGAACTTCCTGGAAATAGTTGGAAGTTAAATTCCTTTTCTTCTTGTGGGTCAACTGCTCAACCTAGAAGTTGAGATAATTTCATATATTCTAATAATTTATCTTCAAATATACCAAGAGTTTTTAGAATTTCATCTTTTCCAAAATTCTTTTCTAAACTCAAGTTTTCATCCTGAACACTAGTTTGATTAGTGATTGTCTTTTGAAACTCTAAATATGCAATTAGCATATTTCATAAGTCTTTTTGCATTGCATAAACCTTAATTTTGTTTCTATAAGCATAATCAAAAATGTCACTATGTAAATGGTCTTTACTTCTATCAAATTTAGATGATTTTTCAAAAAACTCTCTTTGTAAGAAATACTCATTTTTGAAGTTACCAGTAAAATCAAAAATTCTACTATATTTTCATAAACCAGTTGGTATTTTTTTTGTAACATTATGAATAACTGCTGTGGCTTTACTATCTTCAAACGAAATTTCAGCAATAGACTTAGTTATAAAACCGCTTAATTTGGTCTTATAAGTGATTTTTGCCCACTCTATTTTTTCTTGTTCTTCATCAACAAACTTCATAGATCTTCTAATATTTTCTAATGTTTGTTTCTTTCGGTCAGATACCTTTGTTGTAGGTGTTTCACGATCTCTGATTTCTTCATCATTAATAGTTGTAATTAAATATTTTTGGTTTTTTAAAATTTCTAAAATTTTAGTAACAAGTTGATTATATTCTTGAGCAGAAATTCGTTCATCAGATTTTTTATCTTTTAACATAAATGATGATTTATCTGAATTAATTACATTATAATGTTCTAAATTTCTAATAAATTGACTAAGTTTAGCTAGAGTTGGGTAGTTAAAAAAATTAGCAGTTAAATCAGGTCAATATTTTTTAGGTGGATTTCCATAATATCCATAAAAGTATTTCTTATAATCAGGAATATATGATTTAAATTGTTGTGCATCATTTTCAAAAACTTCACTAGCATAATAAATGTTATTAGGATCTATAGTATCTTCTTGGATCAAATTATAAGTGATGTTGTTATATGTAAAAGTGGTTGCTGGTTTTATATCTTCATCTTTTTTATTTTCATTATTTATTGGATTATTAGAAGGTTTAAAAGGTGCAGAACAACTAGTTAAAGTTAGAGTTGGGATTAAAGTTATTAAAAGACTAAATAGTAATTTTTTCATATTTTATTAGACATATCTTCATTAACTTAATTTTATCATTCTAATAAATTGCAATTTTTATTACCAAAAGTTATTTTTAAAAGAAATTGATTATTCTAATTTAAATAAAAAAAGCCACAACTCCTTGCGTGCAATTGGAGTTGTGACTGATAAATATTTTATATTGATTTAAATTAGTTATAAAAGAAATTGTTAAAAAAGTTTTATTTTAAAGTAAAAGTGAATTTTAATTCTTTATCAAGTTGAGTAGATCTAATGGTTCCTTCTCCAGATTTATCTTCATAAGTAACATCTGAAATTGTAATTTTAGATTCGTCTATATTTAGTTTTTTAGCTAAGATTTTTTTAACTTTTTTGTAAAAATTAGAATTATCTAAAATTTCATTTTTTGTATATTCACCAACGTTTAGATCTTTTACTACAGTTGTTTTATTTTCTGCTAGTACTTTAAATTCAAATTTTATTAGATTAGTTCTTGGAGATTTAGCAACTCCACCACCTGTTTTACCATCATAATATATACCAATAATTTTTATATCCATTTCACTAATCTTAAATTCTTTAGCTAAGTTAGTTTTAATAGATTTATAAAAACTAGTATGATCTAAAATTTGACTTCTAGTATAAGAACCTACTAGTATAGGTTTATTTGGTTGAGTTTTTACAACAAATTTAACTTTTAAAACATCTGAATACAATGTTGATTTAACATTAGCTTCTCCAGATTGTTCATCATAATAAACATCAACAACTGTTAAAGTTTTAGCATCAATTTTTAATAATTCAGCTACTTTAGTTTTAATAGTTTTATGAAAACTACTATTATCTAAAACTTCTTTTTTACTATAAGTTACAACTTCTAGATTTTGTTTAGGAAATTTTGGTAATTTAGTTTCAGGTTGTTTGGGTTGTTTTTCTGTATGACTTTCAATATCTCAACCAGTTATACTGTATTTAAAAATGTTATCTCATTCACTTTTTGAATAAGGACGTGGTGTAGGTTTTGGTTGACCTTCATTATTGTTCATTGAACCACTTGGTGTTGTTGGAGTATTTGTGTTGTTTGTAGGTTGGGTGGTATTTGTTGTAGGTTTATTACATGCAACAACTAGACTAGCTCCACTTGCACTAATCATTAAAGAACCTAATACTGTTAATAATTTTTTCATATATTCACACCTATAATTTGATAATTATTAATACTTGCCTTTGGCATTAGTACATTATAATTTTGCGCTTATCAAATTTATAAACTTAACTTTTACAAAAAAATTATTATCTTTTTATTTTCAAATATAAAGTTTAAACTATAACTAAAATTTATCTTCATATTAGAAGAATTTAAATAGTTTTAAAACACTGTACTTAATATAAAAAAATCAAGTACTTTTATAATGCACTTGATTTTTTATTCTATAAATTTAATGTCTAATATTGATTTAATTATTATTACTTTTTTATTTTTTAGTTACTTTTTTTACTTTTATTCAACTATCTAAAACTTTGTAATGTTCATCTCTTAAATAATCAATTCCCATACAATGACGAATACCTTTTGAATAAACGTGTTTGTTTTTTAAATATTTAAAATGTTTTTTAAAATGTTTATAATCAACTAAACTATCAGCTGTACTTTGTAAATGTAAAACATTATCTAAATTTTTAAAGTCTTGTTTTTTAATAAAACTTCTAACTGGATAATGAGAAATTTTAAATAATATTGGTAAGAATAAATAAGCTAGGTAAATAAAATATCAGACTTTTTTAAATCCAGATTGAATAGCAATATCTAAAAATGAATTATATCCTGCATCAACAATAAACTTATCAGCTATTTTATTACCATATTTACCTATAAAACTATAAACTGTTCCTCCACCCATAGATTCACCATAAACAACTAGTTTTTTAGGTTTTAGAACTTGTTTTACAAAATCAATTACATCTTTTAATAGATCTGCTTCTTTAACTCCTAAAGTACATTTTCCAAATTTATCTGATTCACCTCAACCAAAATTATCATAACTAATTAAAGTGATATTTCTAGAATAACAATAATCTAAAAACTTAATAGCATTTCTATTATTTGATAAAATACCATGACAATAAATTATTACAGTATCTCCAGTACCATGTTTAAAAAGTTTTAAATCACCAAATCTAGTATTAATTGTTTTATATTCTTTATCAAAACCTGATAAATCTAAATGATCAAAACTATAACCGTTTTCATTTGCAATTTGATATTCAAAATCTAATGAATCTTGATAACTAACTTTTCTAGCTAGTTTCTTTTTAATTTGTGATCATACATATAAAGATAAAATCATAATTTTATTTCCTATTATTTTTTAGTAGTTTTACTTTCATCAGGATTATGATGTGATGGTACTAATAAGTGTTTATTAAAAGTTTTATCATCAATTTCTCTTGTAATAAATTTAGGTTCTTTAAAGAAAAAGATTAATAGTAGAATAGCAAATAAACAAGAAAATCCACAGATTAATCAAACTCAATATCCACCAGTTCCACTTAGTCCAAAAACAGGAACTTTTGATAAAAATGTATTAACACCAACAAAAATAATTCCACCAAAACCATAAGTAATTGAATTAAATACAACAAATGTTGCTGGACGAGTATTAATTGTTGTAACTCTTGAAACAAATTCATAACCTAAAGCAACAGCTAAAGTTCCAGTAATAGCTCCACCTATTCCACCAATTAAACTAGTAATAATTGGATTTGCTGGTTTTACAATATATACAATTGTTCCAATTCCAAATCAACTAATTGTTGCTAAAATTGCTGCTCATAATAAGAAGCGTTTTAATCTAATTTTTGTAATAACTTGTAATATTACATATGATAAAAGCAATTGCACTGGTATTGAAAAGGCTTTTTGATATCCAATGTGTTGAGGAGAGTTTAATGATTTTGTTGTTGAAGTAAAGTTTTCAACAGTATTAACTCAAATTGAACCAAAAGCTTGTACTGTACCAATTACAATTAAAAAGAATATTAATCCAATAATAAAGTTTTTATTTAAAACGATTTGTTTTAAAGTTAGTTCTTGATTAAGTATATTTGCTTGTTTAACTTCTTCATATTTTTCTTGACTAACTCTTTCTTGTTTTACGTGAAGTTTGTCAAAAATATTATCTGGCATAAATAATCATAAAAAGATAGTTAAAATTACATAAAAAGCACCAACTACATAATATGGAGTAGCATCAGCTCAACTAATTGTTCTTTTAAAATAATTTAAATGTAAAAGTAATTGAGTAAGACCAACTGAAGCTAATCCTGCTCCTACTTCATAAAATCCACGGACAAATGAAATTTTTACATTAGTTTTACGTGCAACTGAAGTAGCTCATGAATCTAAAGCAGTTCTATAAGAATAAAACATTCCAAATAATGGAGTAAACACAGTAGCTAATAATAGTACTGATGAAATTACTGGCATTATGAAAAACATCATTATAGATAATCCTAATAATAAAGGTAGAATAAAGAACTTGTATGTTTTTTTCTTAGTAATTGCATATACTAAAATAGGTCCTGAAATAAATGAAGCTATTAAAGCAGCTGCTGAAAATAATAATCCTTCTTTTTTAAAAGCACTATTAATATTAATATTGTAGTATTTTGTTATTATGTGGTTTTCTTGATTTATTACTTCTTGTAATTTAGTATAAAAATCATCAATTGTTTTAATATTATAATCACTAAAAACAATAGATAATTTATCATCAATCATTGCTTTTCCTACATTAAGATCAGCTTGTAAACCACCATTGAATATAACTACTTTTTGAATAAATCACTCTAAGTTATAAACAAGAGTTGTTGTTATACCAACTAGAATTCAAAAAATAATCAATGTTATTAACGATTTATTTTTTTGTTTCTGTAATTCCATAAATTAGCCTAAAATTGTTAAATAGACAAATAGTCTAAGTTATTAACAACAAAAATTAGACATTTAATAAAACTTTTGTTGCTATATTAATTTTATAATAATTGAATTTTAATTTCTTTAAATCCAAATTTTCTAAAATTAGTATACTTTTAAAAATAAAAAAGTATCTTTTTTAGTATAAACTAAAGATACTTTTTAAACTATATTATTTTAGAAATTAATCTGTAATACTTGTGATATTGTAATTAGCTTTACTAATTTTATCTATTATTTGTTGTTGTTGATCTGGATTTGATAAATCTATTATAAATGTTGTATGTATTTCATTTAATTCTAAATACATAATATCTCTATTAGTTTTAATTTTAAAAATCTTAGCTCCACAAGAATTAATAATATTAATTACATTTAATATTTCTTTATTATCTGATGGAATATTTACTGATAATACTAATCTTCTATTAGTTTTAATTAAAGCTTTATTAATAATATTTCCAACCATTGCAATATCAATATTTCCACCACTTACTAACCCAACTACTGTTTTGTTTTGATTTTTAATATTTAATTTATCAAACATTAAAGCTGCAGCAGTAACAGCTCCTGAACCTTCAGTTACAAACTTACAATTTTCCATTAAAAACAACATTGCTTCAGCAATTTCTTCTTCACTTACAACTACAACATCATCAACATATTGATTTAAAATACTAAAAGTTAAATCACTAACTTTTTTAACAGCAATACCATCAGCAATTGATGGTTTTGATTCGATCATTACTGGTTTATTTAAAGCTTTTGCTTGTTGGTATGAATTAACATTAGCTGCTTCAACACCAATCATTTTTATATTTGGATTAACTTGTTTTAAATAAGCAGAAATTCCACTCATTAATCCACCACCACCAATTGGTACTAAACAATAATCAATATTTTTAATTTGTTGATCTATTTCATATGCAATTGTTGCTTGACCTTTAATAATTTCAATATCATCAAATGCATGAATTAAAGTTAAATTTTCTTTTTCTTTAATTTCCATTGCTTTAGCTAAGGCATCATCAAAATATCTACCTGATAAAACTACTTTACCACCATATTTTTCAGTTGCTTGAATTTTTGCAACAGGAGCATTTTCAGGCATAACAATAGTTGATTTTAAACCTAAATTAGTTGCTGCATAAGCTACACCTTGCGCGTGATTTCCAGCACTTGCAGCAATAATTCCATGTTTTTTTTCTTCATCAGTTAGTTTGTTAATTTTATTAGTTGCTCCTCTTAGTTTAAAGCTACCAGTTTTTTGTAAATTTTCTAATTTTAAATAAACATTATTACCAGTTAAAGCTGATAATTTATCTGCATAATGTAAAGGTGTATAATGAATAATTTTAGAAATTTCTTGATGAATTTGTTTAATTTCATCAACTGTAAATGGGTGTGACATATTTTCTCCTTTTAATATCACTTTCTATTCAATCCTCGTTCATTAATTATTATATAGTCAAAAAAAAATAGTGATTTTAATTAGTAACTAAATAAAAAATAAATAAATTTTAGTATGTTTAATAAACGTTTGTTAGTAAAAACAATTTTTTAAAAATATATAATTTATATTAAGAAAAGAGATGATTTTATGAATATATCAGGATTATATGACACACACTGTCATTTAAATGATAGTAGGTTTATGGAAATTGATATGACCTCTAATGAAATAGTAATTGAAGCAAAAAGAAGTGGAGTTAAATATATTAATAATGTTGGATATGATGTTAAATCATCAAAAACTGCTGTATTTCAAGCTAATTTAGATCCAAATGTTTTTGCTGTAGTTGGAATTCATCCTAGTCAAATTCATTTATATGCAGATCAAGCTTTTGAAAGTATTGAACAACTAGCTAATTCAAATAAAGTTGTTGGAATTGGTGAAATAGGTTTAGATTTTTTTGAAACTAACAAATATGAAAAAGAACAAATTATAGGGTTTAAAAAACAAATCGATATTGCTTTAAAACTAGATCTACCTATAGTTGTGCATTTAAGAGATGCTATGAATCACTTTAGAGTTTATGAAATTGCTTATAAAATCTTTAAAGAAAAAAAAGTTACAAAAGGAGTAATTCACGCTTATAGAGGTCCTTTAGAATGAGCAGAAAAATTTATGCAATTAGGATTTTATATTTCATTTGACTCAGCAGTTACTCATGAAAAAGAATTAGAAGAAGTTGTTAAAGGTGTTACTTTAAATAGGCTAATAGTTGAAACAAATTCTCCTTATCTTCCACCAGCTCCATATAAAAAAGGATTAAATTATCCTAAATATTTGCCACTAATTGTAAAACATATTGCTAAAATCAAAAAAGTTTCAGATAGTATTATTGCTGAAAATACTAAAAATAATGCTGAAAGATTATTTTTAAGAATGGATTAAAAAAACGAGAAATTAATTTCTCGTTTTTTATTCAACTAAATCTTCAAAGTTTAATACTTTATCAGCTCAATTAGTTTCAAAGTTAATATCGTGAGTTGTAATTAAAACAGTACCTTCAAATTCTCTAATTGCTTCAAGTAATGATTCTTTTGCTAATACATCAATATGATTAGTAGGTTCATCTAAAATTAATAAACTAGCTGGTTCTAAACTAAGTGAAGCTAATCTTACTTTAGTTTGTTCTCCTCCTGAAAGATCACTCATCGGATTTAACATAAGTTCAGATCTAATTCCAAATCTTGAAAGAGTTGATCTAATTTCAGGTTCTAATACTTGAGTATGGCGACTTGATAAATAAGAAATTGGAGTTTCATATTCATGAAATTTCTCAACTTGATCA
The DNA here is from genome assembly GCF_000327395.2 of Mycoplasma feriruminatoris. Classification (NCBI taxonomy): domain Bacteria; kingdom Bacillati; phylum Mycoplasmatota; class Mollicutes; order Mycoplasmatales; family Mycoplasmataceae; genus Mycoplasma; species Mycoplasma feriruminatoris. The sequence goes on along the minus strand of NZ_CP091032.1, from coordinate 130,238 downwards.
AAATATCTTACTTCAACACCATCACCAAGTTTGCATCAACCACTAATTGGTTTTAATTGATTTGAAATAGTTTTTAAAAATGTAGTTTTTCCAATTCCATTATATCCTTTAACAATACATTTCTGACCTTCGCGTAGTTCAAAAGTTAAAGGAGCTGTTAAACTAAAATTATAACCAATTTCAAGATTTTGAGACTTTAGAACAATAGCTGAATTTGGACGTTTATATTTAAAACTCATCTTAGGTTTAACTAGTTTTTTTCTTTCATCTAAAACATCCATTTTATCTAGTTGTTTTTGACGTGATTGTGCACTTTTAGCAGTTGAAAATCTAGCGGCATTTCTAGCAATATAATCTTTTAATTTTGCAATTTGTTGTTGTTGAGATTCTCTTGCTTTATCATATTGATCAGCTTTTAAAGCAGATAATTCTAAATACTTATTATAATCTCCAACATATCTATTAATTTTTTGATTTTCAATAGCATAAATGATTTTTGCAACTCTATTAATAAACTCAACATCATGACTTATCATTAAAAAAGCATTTTCATAGTTATTTAAAAAGTTAATTAATCATTCAACTTGTTCAATATCTAAAAAGTTAGTTGGCTCATCTAATAAAATAAAATCATCATTTTTTAATAACAACTTAGCTAATAAAATCTTTCCACGTTGACCACCAGATAATTCTGATAATTTCTTTTTCATATTATTTGGATTAATACCTAATCCTGAAACTAAATTACCAATAGTTTTATCAATAGTATCAAAATTATGACTAGTTAAATAATCTTGTAACTCTAAAGCTTTAATAAGATCTGATTCTTTATATTCAATAGCCATATCTTCATAAATTTTATGAATTCTAGCTTCAATTTCAAATAAATACTTAAATGCATCTTTTAAATACTCTTCACTAGTAATATTTGGATCAACTTCTTGGTGTTGATCTAAATAACCAATTTTTGCTTTAGGATGTCATTCTATAGTTCCATGATCTGGAGTAATTTTTTGAGCAATAATATTTAATAAAGTAGATTTTCCAGCTCCATTAGGACCAATTAAAGCCACATGTTCACCTTTATTAATTCTCATTTCAGAATTTTTATATAAAATCTTTTCTCCATTTTGATGTGTAATATTTTCTAATACTATTAAACTCATAATTCCTCCTTAAACACATTAAAAAACAAACAATAAAATAAAAAACTTAATTTTTATTTTTTAGTCTGTTTACATTTTCTTGGAAAAGTATCTGGTTCAGTTCTGTTTCTGATTCTTTGAATATTTTGCGAATGTCTTCAAGCTAAAATTAACCCACCAATTAAAACAATAATATTTGCTTCTAAAATTCCACTAGCTCAAGTATTTGATAATCAATAGTGAAATGAATTTAGTAATGAAAATAATAAATAATTTTTTCAAGCAACACTAAATTGTTCTAATCCATTTCATTGTCAAATAAAATAAGTAACTCCACTTAAATAAGGTAATCACATTACAAGTATTATAGCTATAGCTGAAAGTATTGAAGCAACACTAACTTTTCTTGAAATTGCTACACTTATAAACCAAACTATTAAAAAGATAATTAAATATAAAATATTAACTACAAATAAAAGTCCTAAAAAACAACTAACTGCTTTTCCTCCTTTAAATTTGTAATAAATTGGATAACAATGTCCAATTAATGCAAAAATACAAGGAATAAAATAACTAGTTTGACTAAATAAATCACTTGGGATCATTGATAATAAAATAGCACTTATAGCTGTAAAAACTACTTTTAAAGCATCTAAAGTAGCTACAACTAACCCTCATTTTTTTCCTAAAGCTCTTACTGTGTTAGTAGCTCCGGGATTTCCTGATCCAATAGTTCTAATATCAACATTTCCAACTTTTTTAACTATAATTATTGATCAAGAAATTGATCCTAAAAAATAACCGATTATACTAGCTATAATTATTCCTAAATAATGCATATAAAATCCTTTCATATCTTTAATAAGATTATAAAATAAATAAAACTAAACAACAATTGGAGCAATAAATATGCAAAATAATTCTGGTTTAATTTTACTTAAAAAAGTATTTAATAATAATTATTATAATAAAATAGATTTTTTAAAAATGATTTTTTTAGAAGAACAAATTAATCAATTAGAATCAAAAACTGATTTAAATGAACTTTTAATTGATCTAAAACAATTATTAAATAATCAAATTACTAATAATCAAAATAAAATAAAAGAACATCAATTAGAACTAAAACAAACTCATAGAAAAATTCTAAATAAATTATGATTATGATGATTAATACCACTTATTGGTATGTTTATCTTTTTTATTGTTTATAATACTAAATTACAAAATCCATATTATGCAAATCAGTTAGTTAAAATTAAAGTAAAAATTACTGATTTAGAAATAAAAAATATCTATATAGACAAATTATTAGAAGAAATTAATAACTTCTCAAATTTAGAAAGTCTATAGTTGATATAATTATTTTTTAAATATTTTCAAAAAAAGTGTAATATTTCTTTTTTAAAAATTAATTTATATATAATTTGCTTTGAATTTATAGGGGATTTGGGTGATATACCTTTTAAAATTTGTATTTTAAGTCCTTAAAATTCATTAACATAAGAAATTCTTTTTTATAGGAGATATTTATGACTATTAAAAAAGCCGTTATTCCTTGCGCTGGATTTGGTACAAGATTTTTACCTTTTACAAAATCTCAGGCAAAAGAAATGTTACCCATAATTGATACCCCCACTATTGAATATATTGTTAAAGAGGCAGTTGATAGTGGAGTAAAAGAAATTCTGATTGTTTTAAACGATAAAAAAAGCGAAATAATGAAATATTTCAGCAGAAATATCGAACTAGAACGCTTTTTATATAATAAAGAAAAAATTGCCGAACTAGAACAAATTAAAACTAAATTTGATGCAGATATTCACTATATTATGCAAGATGAACAACTAGGATTAGGACATGCAATTTCATTGTGTAAAGGTTTTGTAGATAACGAACCTTTTGCAGTACTTTTAGGTGATGATTTATTTAAATGCAACACTCCTGCTATTAAACAATTAATTGATTTGTATGAAGAAAAACACTCAACTATTCTAGGAACAATTTTAATTGATAAAAAAGATAGTAAAAAGTATGGAATTTGTCAACCTGAAACTAGCCAAGATAACGTTTGCAAGGTATGTTCAGTAATTGAAAAACCAGAAGAACAAGAAGCTCCAAGTAATATTGCAATTGCTGGAAGATATATTTTAACTCCTGAAATATTTAAGTATTTAGATCTACAACTTAAAGGAAAAACTGGAGAAATTGAATTAACTGATTCTATTTTAAAAACTATTGGTGATGTTGATTGTTATGCAAAAATCATTGATGGTAAAAGATATGATATTGGTAATAAACTAGGTTATTTAGAGGCATTTGTTGATTTTGCTTTAGATAGAGAAGATACTAAAAATGAATTAATAAAAATCATTAGCAAAGTCAATGAACAAAAAGAAGTTTCTAAACACAATAATTAAACTAAGCCATTATATTAAGGTTAGCCTTATTTATATTGGCTTTTTTTAATTTAAAAACAAAAAACTATAAAGTTCTATACTTATAAGTTCTAGATATTGATTTTTTATTTATAAATTCTTAATATAAAAGTAACTAAATAAATAATAAAACTAATATTGCTTTTAAAAGCATATAAAAATTTAAGTAAAATAAATAAAGTGTAAAAGATTTTAAATACTACCTATAAAGGAAAATTTATGAATAAAAAACTTTGTACAATAATCATACCTTGTTATAACATGCAAAACTTTCTAGCTGACTGTTTAGATTCAATTTATCAAAACATAGATTGTGAAAAATATTTAGATGTTTTAATAATTGACGATGGATCAACTGATAACACAGTAAACATAGCTAATAATTATTTAAAAAAACACAAAAATATTTCTATTTATTCTAAATCTAATGCTCATTGAGGTTCAGTTATTAATTATGTTAAACACAACCAATTAATTAAAACTAAATACGCATTTATTTTAGATGCTGATGATAAAATCTCAAAAGACTTTACTGATTTATTAGTTAATGTTGTTAATAAACTAGATGTTGATCTTGGTATTTTTAAAACAAAGATTTTGTACAAAAGAAAAAACAGTGTTATTGTAAACCCTAAGTGATTATCAAAAAAACAAAAAACTTTTTTACCAATGATCATTCCTTGTTCAACTATTTTTAAAACTGATATTTTTTATAAAAGTACAGATTTAATTGAAAACGTTCCTTATCAAGATTATGTTTTATATTCTTGAATGTACTTACATTCAACTAATGTTCAGTTTTTACCTCATACAATAGGTACTTACTGATTTTCTCGTCCTAATAACACAATGTCTAGTGCTTGAAACGCTAAAAGAATTGCTGGAGAAAAAGCTCTGCTTGATGAGTTAAATAAATTAAATTTAGGTCATTTATTTTTAGCTAGAATAGCTTTACCAGGATATATTAAAGGTTTATCTAGTGCTAATATTAAACTAGTTTTTAATAGAGATAAAATAGATCTTTTATTAAAAAATGCTTCTAGGTTATTTAAAATACTATTTCATATAAAGTTTAAAAAAGCCTTAAAATCTAATGTTATAAGAATTACAAAAGCTAAAACAGATATTGTTTCATGATAATTAACAAACTAAAAAATGTAAGAAAATACTAAAAAGTAATTCTTACATTTTTTTAATATAAAATGATCAAATAAAAAAAGCAAGTGCTTAATAATAAGGTTAAATCTAATTATTAGTTCTTGCTTGTTTTTGCATTTAAAGGTATTTGGTTTTGTTCACTTTGTGCTTTTCTAGCAACAGGAGTAGTTGAATAAGTCTTTTTAAATAATGCTAAAAATGAAATTGGAATATAAGTCAACATAAATAAAGGATAAGTAAATATTGATTTAAATTTTTGTCATTTAGTTGCATTAATAGATTTTCTATTTCTAATAACAACTATAAATCCTCATAATAAATAGTTAATAAAAATAATTCCAAAAATAACTAAAGGAGTAGTTGTACAATAAATTATTAAATCACGTAAATAATTATTAACTTGTTCAACTAACATAGTTGGATTATTTAAATAATTAACTATATAATTACCTACCATTAATCCAAAAGTAACTAATCAGAAAAGTAGATTAACTACTAAAGTAATAATTGCAGGGAAAATCATTGTAAAGTTAGCTCATAATTTGATCTTATTAATCTTAAATTTAAACATATTTTTGATCATTTGAGATTTATAAATATTTCAAACTTGTTTAAATCCAACACATCATCTCATTCTTTGTTTTCAAGAACTTTTAAAATCTATTGGTTGTTCATCATAAAAACAAGCATTTTCTGTATAGCCAGTTTTAATATTATTTAGCATCAATCATTGAGTAAATTCAATATCATGACTTAGTGAGTTAAAGTCTCATCAATTAGTTTTTTCTAAAATTTCTTTAGTAAAAGAAAACCCAGTTCCATTAATATAAGAAGCATGATTTAAAGTAGCTCTTCCTTTATTAATAACATCTGATTCTTTTAAAAATTGAATTGAATAAGCACTAGAAATTCAGTTATCAGCATAGTTTTTTGAGTTTCTATAAGTTGTTACAACTTGAATATCTGAATAAAAATCATATGCTTTATTAACTTCATAAACTCAGTTTTGATCTAATAAATTATCAGCATCAAAAGAGCAAAAACAATCATATTTATCTAATAGATTATTATCTCTAATGTATCTTAAACCGTGTTGAATAGCAAAGTTTCCACCTTTTAAAGTTTTATGAAATCTTTGTAAAACTATAACGTTTTTTTCAATACCAACATTATAAGTTTTTCTATTATCTGTACAATTATCTGCAACTAAATAAATATCAATAACTCCATCATATTTTTGAGCTTTAAGACTATCAATTAATTGTCCAACAACACCTGATTCATTATGTGCTGGAATAACTATTGCAAATGATCTATTTTTTTTAGGTTTATATTTATCTAATTTCTTTTTATTTTTAATGAATGCAAACATAAAAAATAATCAGTCAGAAGATAAAAGTAGCATAAAAATAATTCCAATAACTAAAGTAATGTAAAAAAATACAGTTGTAGTAGTGTTTAGCTGGTAGTTGATCATATAATCCTTATAGTTCTAATTAGTTTTTTTCTTTGTATATAAAAGTATTAATAAATATAAAAATACATATTAAAAACACAAATATTATAATATCAATTTTTTATTTGTGTTTAATTCTACTTACTTTTTGTATAGTCAAGTTCATTTTTTTAAAAATTAACACTAAATATTAATAATAACATTATTTTTATTAATAAACTCTATTATTTATTAAGCTATATCATTTTAAACTAATAAAGTTATATATACAAATTATTAGAAGAATTTTAAAAATCAAACTGTAGTTTTAATATAATAAAACTGGTTTAAACATTATGAAAATTACAGCTATATTATCAAGTTTATTTCTATCTCCAACTCTTTTAAATACCTCACCTATTTTAGTTAATAATTCTACTAATACTCAAATAAAAACTCAAGAATTTAATTTAGATGATTTAACTATTAAAACTAGTTCTAATAAAAAGATCCAAGCTTTTTTACATAACGATGTTTTTTATACTTCAATTAATCAGTTTTTAAAAAGTATAGATTCAATTATTAATTATTCAAATCTAGAACATAGTTTTAAAGATAATAAAACAACTATTAAATTAAAAGATGATAATAACTTTTTTATTGAATTTAATTATTTAACAAAAAAGATTACTATTTCAAATAACAAGATATTTAATAAAATTTTAAAAAATAATAAAAGAGCAGAAGAAGATTTAAAAATTACATTTGAAAAAGAACAAAACAAAAATAATACTACTCAATTTGAAATTGATTTATCTAAATATAATATTGATATTTTAAAAGATCAAAATGATTTATATCTACCAGCAATTTTACTTAACCAAGTGTTTTTAAGTGAATCAAATATTCAAACTTATTTTAATGGCCAAGACTTTAAAATTTTTAAGTTTTATGAAGCACTAAGTTTTCCTGGAACTTTTTATTTAAAACAATCTGATAAAAATAATCAAACAAATATTCCTATAGGTTTAAAAAAATTTCAATATGAATATTTAGCATTTTTATTTGATAATTATTATGGTATTAAGTTAGAAAATAATAAGTCTTATAAAGACTATTTTAAAAAGTATGAAAAACAAATTTTATCAGAATCTAGTCATGAACATTATTTAGCAACAAAACAAATAATTAATGAATTAGATGATCCACATTCAGCTTATGTTTTAGATGGATATTATGATAAGAATAGAGATTTTCATAAAATAATGTTTAGTGATCAAAAAAGAATTAAAAACAGAGTTGAAATTTTAAATTTATTAGCTAAAAATGATCCTAATAAAATTGATTATCAAAATGAATTAATTAGTGATGATACTTCAGTAATTTCGTTTAAAAAGTTTGAAGAAAACAGTGCTGAAATGATCAAAAAAAGTTTAGATCAAGCAAAAAGTAAAAATGTAAAAAACATTGTTTTCAACTTAACTCAAAACGGTGGAGGATACATTGGAAGTGCTTTTGAAATTTTAGGTTTTTTAACTGATCAACCTTTTAATGTCTATTCTTATAATCCTTTAACAAAAGAAAAAAAGGTTGAAACTATTAAATCAAAATATAATAAATATGATTTTAATTACTATATTTTAACTTCACCTTATTCTTTTTCAGCAGGTAATATTTTTCCTCAAATTATAAAAGATAATAAATTAGCTAAAATAATTGGTTATAAGACTTTTGGTGGAGCTAGTTCAATTAATTATTATGTTTTACCAACTGGAGATATTATTCAATTAAGTAGTAATAATGTATTTACTAATGATAATTTTGAATCACTTGAATTTGGAGTTACTCCAGATGTACAACTAGATGCTGATGTTTATAAAAACTCTGAAGTTATTTATCAACCCAAAACTCTTTTAAATTTAATTAAAAAAGCTAATGAAGTTGAAAAACAACCTGAACTAGTTAAAAAAACTAGTAGCACTTTAAAACCTTCAACTAATTCTACTAAACCAAACAAAATCACTCATTATCTAATTGATCTTAATACAATAAATAAAAAATCTAGTATAACTAGACCTTTAACTGTGATTCAACCTGCTAATAAAATTAATATGTTAAGTTTAATTGAACCAGATAAAAATGACTTTGAAATTAATTTATTAGAAAAAACTACTACTAATTTAAGTGATGTTAAAAACTTAAATTTAGATAAATTAAATAAAAATGATAAAGATCAAATTCTAACTGCTTTAAAAAACAAAAATCCTGATATTCAAATTAATTGAGATGATCTAGTTGTTGATAAAATCACAAATAATTCAGCTGAAATATCATTAAAAAATTCAGATCAAAAAATTATAGTTCATTTTTTATTAGAAACTAAGAACTCTAAAAACACAATATGAATTGTTTTAGTAATTATAAGTATTACTGTTATATTAGGATTAATTAACTTTATAATAATAAGAAAATTAAAAACTAATAAGCTAAATAAATAGTTATAAACAATATTTTAATTAAATTATATTTAAAATGTATATAATTTAATTATATGTCTGATTAGCGCAACTGGCAGAGCAACTGACTCTTAATCAGTGGGTTGTGGGTTCGATTCCCACATCAGGCACCATTTTTGAAAAACACAAAAAAGACTTTTAAGTCTTTTTTATTTTATGCTTTAAAATTATAAATAGGAGCTTAAAAATGAATAATCAAATTATTGCTTTATTTTGTGATTTTAAGTATATAACAACTAAACTTTTAAATAAATTTAATAAAGATCAATTAATTATTTTTGGATATAGTTTAGATGAAAATGATTTTGATTATATTTGTTCAAAAGACCAATTAGAAATCTTTAAATCTCAAAATTATAAGTTTATAGATCTAAAAAACATAAATATTGATCAATTAGTTAATAAATATCAATTTTCTAAAGTACATATTACAAAAAGTTTTACAAAAATAGATCATCTTTTAAATTTTTTTTCTAATACTATTATAGAAGATGATTTATTAGATATTAATCAAGCTAAACAAGCTTTAATTAATGCTGATGTAAAAAAGTTTAATAAAATAGCTGGATTTAATTACACATTTTCTGGAATTGTAACTCATTGTAATCATTTAGGAAGAACTATTGGTTTTCCAACAGCAAATATTTTAACTAATACTAGTTTAGTAATTAAAAATGGTGTTTATTTAGTAAAAGTAACTATAGATGATCAAATTATTAAATATGGTATGGGAGATCATTGAATCAATAGAAATAATTTAAAAGTTTTTGAAACTTATATCTTTAATTTTAGTAGTGATATTTACAATAGTAAAATTACTTTTGAACTACTAGATTATATTAGAGATAATCAAAAAATAGAAAGTTTAGATCAACTAAAAGCATTATTAAATAATGATAAAAACGAATGTTTAAAAAGATTGGAGAAATATAATGGATAAAGTATTACTAGGTTGTCATGTAAGTATGAATAGACAAAATAACTATTTAGTTGGAAGTGTTAATGAAGCTATAAGTTATAAAGCAAATACTTTTATGATCTTTACAGGACCACCACAAAGTACATTAAGAACTTCAACTAAACACTTATATATAGATCAAATGCATGAATTAATGAATAGTTATAAAATTAATGCAAAAGATTTAATAGTACACGCTCCATACATTATTAATATTGCAAATAGTGTTGATGAAAACAAATGAAAATTTAGTGTAGATTTTTTAATTCAAGAAGTTAAAAGATGTGAAGAAATTAAAATACCAACTTTAGTTTTACATCCTGGATCTTATACAACTGGTAATTATAAAGATTCTTTAAATCAAGTTATTAAAGCTTTAGATATAGTAAGTTATCATCAAACTAATGTAAAAATTGCATTAGAAACTATGAGTGGTAAAGGTACTGAAGTTTGTTCTAAATTAGAAGATTTTAAATACATTTTAGATAATGTTAAAAATAAAGATAAAATTGGAGTTTGTTTAGATACTTGTCATTTACATGATGCTGGTTATGATTTAAGTAAATGAGAAGATTTTAAAAATCAAATAAAAAACAATTTTAGTTTAGATAAAGTTTTATGTATTCATTTAAATGATTCAAAAAATATGATAAGTTCTCATAAAGATCGTCATGCAAATATTGGTTATGGATATATTGGTTTTGATAATTTAGTTAATGTAGTGTTTGATAAAGATTTTTCTAATATTTCAAAAATTTTAGAAACTCCTTTTATAGATAAAAACGCTCCTTATAAAATAGAAATAGAAGATTTATTAAATAAGACTTTTACAAATAGGTTATAGTTCTAGAAAGGAATTATATGAAGAAATTATTATCAATAATAACAGGTTTTTCATTTATTGTTACACCTAGTTTATTTGCAATAAGTTGTACTCCAAAAGTTCAAGTTGAAAAAAACTTTGATGATATAACATCAATTAAAAATGTTGGTGTATTTAAAAATAATCAAGCATTTATTAGTAGAACTGAATTAAAAGAAATATTAGATAGTGGATTAGCAAGTGGTAGAGTAATAAATAATTCAACAGCAGCAACAAATAGTGGAGCATCAGGAAACGGAACAACTACACAAAACAATACTAATGGTAAGTACGCTATAGAAAGATTAAAAGCATTAGCTGTTAATAACTTTACTAAAAATCAACAAAAAGCTTGAACTCAGCTAGAGTACTCTTCAATGATTTTTTATAAAAAAGTAGAACCAAGTGCTGTTAATGTTTTAGGGTATGAAGAAATAAATAAAGAAAATGTTGATAAGCTAGATAAAGGATTAAAAACTGTATTTTTAGTATTTAAATATAATAATGATACTAGGGAAAGTGAAAAATTAGAAGTTGAATTATTACCTGAAATCAGTTCAGGTAATGAAGTTATAAAAGATGAAAATCTACATTTAGATCTTTTTGAAAAGCCTGAAAATCTAAAATTAGCTAATCAAAAAAGTATTGTTGAAGTTTTAAGAAAACCATTATCAGAAATTTCTACACTTCTAAACGATAGAACTAATAATCGACCAAATAGTAATAAAGAAAACCTTAAGGAAACTGAATTCTTTAATAATGTAATAAAAGAATTATCACTTTATTTAGCAAATGCTGTTAAATACTTTAATTCTGAATCAGGAATAGTTACAACTCAACCTAGTTTTTCATACACTACTAGAAGTAAACATATTTATGACTATATAACTAAGAATCAAAAAGATGAATTGTACAAGAGATTAGAAAAAGTATTTAAAACAGAATTTACTAAAATCAATTTCTTAGATGTATTTAATAATTTTGAATTTGATGCTAACGAACCTAATAAAACTGATAAAAAAATAATTACAAAGATAATAAAAACTTCAACTAATAATTCTTCTAGTTCTACAACTACACCAGCTGCAACACCTACCCCAGCTGCGCCTGCACCCGCACCTGCACCTGCAACCACTAGATAAAAGGAGCTATTATGGAAACTCAAATAAGTCTTTCTAAAAAAAGAAAACTACTGATCCAAGCCTTTTATAAATATCAATTAATAAATGCTAGTATAGATTATATTCATCAAGATATTTTAGATGATGTTCAAGAGTTTAATAATGAACAATTATCATTACTAACTAATCAAATTGCTGATAAACAAATTGAACTTATAAAACAAATTAAATTAAATATTTCTTCAAATTGAAAATGAGATAGAATTCCTGCACTAATTAGAGCTATTTTAATAGTTGGAGTTTATGAGATTTTATATACTGATACTCCAAAACCAGTAACTATTAATGAAATGGTTAATTATATAAAAGATGTTGAACCTGATTTTGACTATAAATTTGTTAATGCAGTATTAGATAAATTTAATAAATAATGGAAGCAATTTTAACAGTTCAACAACTAAATGAAAATTTAAAATCTTTAATCGAAAGTCAAGATAACTTCAAATATATTTATGTAAAAGGTGAGTTATCTAACTTAACATTTAATAAATCAGGTCATATTTATTTTTCAATAAAAGATCAAAATGCTGCTATTAATTGCATGATGTGAAAATGAAATACTTCAAAAATAGAATCATTAAATCTTAAAGATGGTGTACAAATTATTTGTTATGGAAGAATAACATATTATATACCAACTGGAAGAGTTAGTTTTGAAGTAAGTGATATTAAAATTGATGGTATTGGTGATTTACAAAAACTTTATGAACAAAGATATAAACAATTAGAACAAGCTGGTTGATTTGATCCTAGTTTAAAAAAACCACTTCCTGAATTTATAAAAAACGTTGGAATTATTACAGCTGATAGTGGAGCTGCAATTAAAGATATAATTACAACAATTAAAAGAAGATTACCTTTAATTAATATTTATTTATTTGCTGCTCAAGTTCAAGGTAATCAAGCCTCAAGTGATATTGCAAATAAAATTAAACAGGCTAATAATTTTAAAATTAAATTAGATGCTTTAATTGTTGGAAGAGGTGGAGGAAGTTATGAAGATCTTTGAGCTTTTAATGAACTAGATTTATTACAAGCAATTAAAGATAGTAAAATTCCTATAATTAGTGCTGTTGGTCATGAACCTGATGTTACATTATCAGATTATGTTGCTGATATTAGAGCAGCAACTCCAACTGCTGCAGCAGAACTTGTAAGTAAAAACATTGATGAAATTAAAAATCAATTAAAGAACTATTATAAAACTTCTAATTTATTAATACTAAATAGATTAGAAAAACTAAAAGACAAATTAACTAGTGTTAAAAGTGAACAAAATAAAATTATAAACAGTCATTTAAATAATCAATATTTACAGCTTAATCAATTAAGTAGTCATAATCCAAATTTAATTCAAACTAAAATTAATGGATTAATTGATAATTTAGATGATAAAAAGCACTTTGTTTTTCAATCAATTAAAAAAATTATTGATATAAATGATAAATCAATAAATAGCTATTTAAATACTAATAGACAAAAAATATCTGATTATTTAAAAGAACAAATAACTGATTTTAACTTTATGGTTTCTACTTTTAAAGGCTTAATTAATAGCATAATAAGATTAGAAGAATCTGATTTTAAATCACTTGAAAATAAAGTTGAACTATTAAATCCTTTAAAACCTTTAGAAAATGGGTTTAGTATAATTACTAATTTAAATGATCAAAAAATAACATCATATAAACAAGTAAAAATAAATGAAGATCTAAAAGTTTTTCTATCTGATAGTAAACTATTAGTAACTATAAAAGAGGTAAAAGCTAATGAGCAATCAAAATAAAAACTATGATCAATTAATATCTGAAATTAAAGAAGATACTAAAAAATTATCAAGTAATGATATTTCAATTGAAGATGCTATGCAAATTTTTGAACAAAACATTAAAAAAATTAAACTAGCTAAAGAACTACTAACTCAATATAAAGGTCAAGTTAATAAAGTAATAGAAGATGATGAGTTAGAAGAATTTAAAGATTAAAATGAAACAAAGATTAGATGAATATATCTATAAAAACAATTTAACTGAATCTAGAAGCAAAGCAAAAGAACATATAGTTAATAAAAAAGATGTTTATGTAAATAATATAAACATAACTAAACCTAGTTTTTTAGTAGATATTAGTGATGTTGTTGAGATTAGATCAACAAAATTAGAACATGTTTCAAGAGCTTATGAAAAACTAGAAAAAGCTATAAATAAATGAAAAATCGATTTAACTAATAAAGTTTGTTTAGATATTGGTGCTTCAACTGGTGGTTTTACTCAATGTTGTTTAGAAAATAACGCTAGATTAGTTTATGCAGTTGATGTTGGAACTAACCAATTACACTCATTACTTTTAAATAATTTAAAAGTAATTAATATGAGTCAATATAATTTTAGAAATGCTCAAAAACAAGACTTTTTAGAAAATATTGATTTTGTGTGTTGTGATGTTAGTTTTATATCAGTTGAAAAAATTCTAATACCTTTAAAAGATATAGTTGAATTAAATACAACTGGTGTGTTTTTAATAAAACCTCAATTTGAATCACAACCAAATCAAATTAAAAACGGTAGAATTAATTCTAAACTAGATCATAAACAAGCTATTTTAAAAGTAATTAGTTATGCTAATAGCAATAATTTTGATGTTATTAACTTAGATTATTCTCCAATTCTAGGAAACAAAAAACAAAATATTGAATATTTAGCATATATTATTAAAAAAGAAAACAATTATAAAATTTGAAATGAAGATCAAATTGATAAACTAGTAAATATAGCTTGAAAAGAATTAAAAAAATAGGTTATTTTCTATGAAAGTAACCTATTTTTTTGTATGTATAATTCTAATTGGTAAAACTTGCTAATAACTAGATCAGGTTTTTTTCTTTTAATTGATTTATTTTGACTTCTTCTAATTCTTAAAATATCTCTAATGCTAGTTTTATCTCTTTTTAAAACTCTAATTAAAGATTTTAAAAAACTAGATTTAACTTTAACTATTAAATCTAAATTAGTTAAATTTAATTCAAATAATAAAGCAGCTTCAATTATAAAGCTAGTATTTGGGTTGTTTGAAATTTCAAGTTGTATTTGTTCACTAATTAGTGGTCATAACAAATTATCTATTTGCTTTTTTAATTTTTTATTAGTAAAGAGTTTTTTTCTTAAATACTTTTTATCAACTTTGTTTTCTTTTATGATGTTATTATCAATTTCAAATAATTTAGATTTAATATTTTCATCTAATAAAAGTTTTTTACTAACAACATCAGCATCAATTATTTTAAATTCAGGATGAAATTCTACAAACTTATTTGAAATATAAGTTTTTCCTGATCCAATTTTTCCATAAATACCAATTATCATTTTATATACCATGCATTCTAAGTTGTTTTTCAGCTGAAATTTCAGTAACTGTTATTATTAAGTTATTTGTTTTATTAACAACAAAAAAGATATTAGTATTAGAAGCTGAAATATAGATTTCATTACCAGACATAAAACTTTTAGTTGAATTTCTAATATGTTCTAAACAGATTTCTTTTACTTCATAATCTTTTTTATCTTTTAGTTTAAGTCTTTCTTTAGCTCTTTGCAGACCATGATAACTAAAACTAAAATTGTGTCTATAATAATAACTCATAACAACTCCATCATCAATATAAAAAACAAGTATTAATACTTATATTATTGTACTTATTTGAATCTATATTTTCATACTTTAATAAAAAACTAGAATTATTATTAATAAATAATTTAAATAACTTTTTAATAAAAAGAAAATATTGTGATTAATTTTAAAAAGTTTATCAGAAAGTAATCAAAATAAATATCTTTTTTATATTAAAAAGAACTACTAAAAGTAGTTCTATAAATTGAATCATTTGAGATCTAATAAAATAATTTAATGTGTAAAATAGGCATCAATTCTATAAATTAAAAAAAATTTTAAAATTTTTGGTCACTTTTTAAAATTTATTTCTAATACTATTATGAAAGGAAAAATGGTAAGTATGAGTTAATAAGTTTTATATCAAATTATTATTAAATTCTTATTTTATTATGAGAGTTATTTATTATACCTATTTATTAAGTTATTAAAAATTAAATTATCTTCATCAGTTTTAATATAAGTTTTTAAAAGACTAATTAGTTCTTTTGATCTAAAGATAATAAAAAAGTAGTTTATAAGTAATTTTTTAAAAGTATCTTCTAATAGTTTTATAGAAACTACAAAAGAGTTATTTTCAAAAACCTCTTTAATAGCAAGAACTAGATAGATTTGATCTAAAGTTAAGTTATATAAATGTCAATTTGAATTAGTTTTAAAGTTAGTTTTAAAAAGTTCTATTAACTGATTTTTTAGATTATTAATGTTAATAAAATCTTCATATTCTATTTCTAAAACAATTTGATGTGACCAATTTAAAGTAGTGTTTAAATAAGCTTTATAGTTAGTTAGATCAATAAAAATAGGTTTAGTATCAATGTTTAGTAAAGTTCTTGGTATTTTATAAATTCTTTGGTTTTTATTAGTAATAACAAATTCAAATTTATCTGATAATACAAAAAGATCTTTGAATTTATATTTATCTAAATCAATTTGATCAGTTATTAAAAATCGATCTATAGATTGCATTCTTAAAATATCTTGAAAAATTATAGGATTATGATCATCAATAAATTGTTCATCTATGTTTATGTTATCGTTTAAAACTAATCGATGTCTGTGTTTATGATCTAAAACTTTTTGAATAAATTCAGTTTGAAATCTTGTTTGATTAATTATTTGATTAAAAAAACTATTTTTAGTTAAAAGGTTTAATGAATTAGTTTTAAAGTCTAAATAAATATCAACCTTTAACATATAATAACCAATTAAATCACCTTTTAAACAATAATACTTTAAAGCTCTATTTCAATTAGCTGAAGTATATAAACTATTTAAAACATAACTTGGAACTTGTAAATACTTTTGATCACCAATCAAATAGTAATCATTTTCTTTATTAATTTGAATTAAAACAGAGTGTGTTGAATAATAAAACATAATAATTTCTTTCTCATAATAAATTTAACAAAAAATAAGTAAATATTAAAAATTAAACAAATAAACTAATATTGGTTCATATTGGTTGTATGTGGAGTTTTCTGGTTTATTTTAACAATTCATAGTTATAATAAAAGCGAGGGATTTTATGATAAGAGAACAAAGATATAAAGAAATATTAAAAATAATAGAAAAAGAAGAAATAATTTCTGTAGATAAATTATCTACTAGTTTGAATATCCCCTTAACCTCTTTAAGAAGATATCTTAAAGAACTAGAGTTTAGACACAAAATTATTAAAACCCATGGTGAAGTAAGATCAAATAAAACTAGTTTGATTGTTGAAGATTATTTAGATAACAAGCTTATTATAAATGTTCAAGCTAAACAATTAATCGCTTTAAAAGCTTTAAAAAAAATTAGACCAAGAACTTGTATTTTTTTAGATTCTGGTTCAACTGCTTATTATTTAGCAAAAATTTTAAATCCAGATCTGCGTTTAAAAATTGTTACTAATTCATTTTTAAATGTTCAAGAATTAGCTCAAAATGATCATAAAGATATTTATTTAATTGGTGGCAAATATGATCCTGTTACTAGTTCTATTTTAGGTTATCAAGCTATTAATGATTTAAAAAATTATGCTTTTGATGCAAGTTTTATAGGAATTAATGCTATTGATGATGAAAATAATATTTATACAACTAGTGATGAACATGCTCAATTAAAAATTCAAGTAATTAAAAACTCAAATATAGCTTATGGATTAGTTGATAAATCTAAAAAACATTCTAGATCATTTTACAAATTTGCTTCAACTTCAGACTTAGAACTAATTGAAAGTTAATAATTTAAGCAATTATTTAAACTTTACTATTAAAATTACTAAACTTTAAAAAATAGAAAGGTAGTTATGCAAATAAAAGAATTGTTTAATCAAAATACTTCTTTTTTTAAACAAGAATTTAAAACTAAAACACAAATAATTGATTTTTTAGCTTCTAAATTAAAAGAAGAAAAGATTATTAGTAAAAAGACTGTGTTTTTAAATGCAATTAAAACAAGAGAAAATCAAGAATCAACTGCTATTGGTAATAATGTAGCTATACCTCATGCTTTAAACTCAGTAGTTTTAAAACCAACAATTTGTTTTATGAGTTTAAAAACTCCGATTAAATGAAATTCTAATGATAACCAATTAGTTGATTTAATTTTTATGATTGCTACAAATGATAGTGATACTAATGATCATATGGATGCTATTGCTGGTCTTTCTTCTAAACTATTAGATGATAATGTATTAGAACAATTAAAACAAATAGATAATTTTGATCAATTAATTGAACTTTTTTCAGATGATGATATGAAAAAAGAAATAAACAAAGAAAATAAAGAAGAACAAAAAGAAGAAAACAAGTATTTTGATGTAGTTGGAATAACTGCTTGTCCTACAGGAATAGCTCATACATATTTAACTAGTGATAAGTTAGTAGAATATGCTAAGAGTTTAAATTTAAGTGTTAAGATCGAAACTCAAGGAAGAAGAGGAATCGAAAACCGCTTAACTGAAGATGAAATTAAAAATGCTAAAGTTATTATTCTTGCTCACGATAAAGCCATTGAAGGAATGTCAAGATTTAATAATTGTAAAGTTATTGACACAAGCACAAAAGATGCTATTTATAATGGAAAAGAATTAATTTCAAACTTTGAAAATCATCCAAAACTAAAAGAAATCAAAAATGTTAAAAATGATGATTCAAATATTGGAGAATTAAGTTTAAAGAAATTTAAAGATTTTAAAGGTAACTTATTAGGTGGAGTTTCTAGAATGCTACCTTTTGTTGTTGCTGGTGGTATAGTTTTAGGGATCGCATTTTTATTAGACTTTATTTTAGGTAATGGAAATGCTAAAGGAGATTTTGGAACAGTTAATCAAGTTTCAGGTTGATTTGCAGCAGCTGGAAAAACTGCAATGATGATGATGGTTCCAATACTTGGTGGATATATTGCTTATGCAATTGTAGGACCACAAGGTTTAATGCCTGGGGTTGTTGCTGGTTTATTAGCGGATAACACTAGTAGTTTTGCTTATGGAACAGTTGGTTCTTGAAGTGGGTTATGAACAAAAATTTTACCTAAAGATTTACCAACTAGCTCAGGGTTTATTGGTGCAATGGTTGGTGGTTATTTGGCAGCTCTTATTGTTTTTGGTCTAACAAAAGGTATGCAAAAATTTAAAAAGCCATTTCATGGTGTAAGAGATATAGTATTTATTCCAATTTTATCTTTATTAGGAATTGCTATAACTATGTTTGTGTTAAATATACCATTAGGATACTTATTATATGGTATTAAATTAGGACTAACTTATATGGCTAAAAATAATTTATTAATTATTTTAGGAGCTATTATTGGGTTTATGATGTGTGTTGATATGGGTGGTCCTATTAACAAGATTGCCTATGTTTTAGGAACAGCTTCAGTAAGTGGAGCATTTGGACATGAACCTATATTTACAAACATTATGGCAGCTTCAATGGCTGGAGGAATGATTCCACCATTAGGAATTGCTTTATGTACAGTTTTATTTAAAAAGGTTTGAACTTCAAAAGAACGTGATGCAGCTAAAGCAAACTGATTAATGGGTTCATTTTTCATAAGTGAAGGAGCAATACCATTTATGGTAACTGATCCTAAACATATTTCAGTTTCAGCTTTAAGTGGTGGTTTTGTAACTGGTTTGTTAGTTGGAGCATTTAAAATTACTTTACCAGCTCCTCATGGTGGTATATTTGTTTTTCCATTATTAAATTCTGAATTATTTAGCCAAGCTAGTGTTGCTAAAGGTATGGGAATCGCTTTATTTGTTCTTGCAATTTTAATAGGAACTATTGTAATGAGTTTAATATTAGGATTTTGAAAGAAATACGATATTAAAAAGGGTCATTTACAATTAGTTGAAGCTTAAAACATATCCTCTTTATAGAGGATTTTTTAATATAAAAAATATGGTTAACCTATCATAAAGCTAACTATTTATAAATACCAAAATGTTATAATTAACTCATCAAAACAAATCTAGGAGAAGAAATATGATTAATAACAAACCTACATATATATCATTATTTTCATCTGCTGGAGTTGGATGTTATGGTTTTAAACTAGAAGACTTTGAATGTATTGCAACTAATGAATTATTAGAAAAAAGATTAAATATTCAAAAGTTAAATAATAAATGTAAATACAATTCAGGTTATATAAAAGGAGATATAACTCTAAAAGAAACTAAAGACTTGATTTATAACGAAATTAATTTGTGAAAAAAATTAGGCAATGACAAAGTTGACGTAATAATTGCTACTCCACCTTGTTAAGGAATGAGTGTTGCTAATGATAAGAAAAAAGTTGATGAAATTAATAGAAACAGTTTAATTGTTCAAAGTGTTGAAATGATTAAACAAATTCAACCTAGATTTTTTATTTTTGAAAATGTTTCAGCTTTTTGAAAAACTGGTTGTGTTTATAATGACAAGGTTATTAGTATTGGAGAAATGATTACAAATCAACTGTCAAATAACTATGCAATAGAACATAAAGTTTTAAATTTTAAAAACTATGGTTCAAATTCTTCAAGAACAAGAACTTTAGTAATTGGAGTTGATAAAAATGAATCTTCATACATTTCAACTTTTGAGTTATTTCCATCATTTCAAAAAGAAAAGACCTTAAAAGAAGTAATAGGAGATTTAAAAGAACTAAAGTGAGCTGAATATGATCCAGATGATTTTTATCACAGTTTTAGAACTTATCCTATTCATATGAAAGAATGAATAAAAGATTTAAAGGAAAACGAATCTGCTTTTGATAATCTATTAGATAGTAAAAAACCTCATAAAATAATTAATGGAAAAATTGTTATTAATAAATCAAAAAATGGTGATAAGTACAAAAGACAATCATTTGAAAAAGTTGGGCCTTGTATTCATACAAGAAGTGATCAGTTAGCAAGTCAAAATACTATTCATCCTAATCAAAATAGAGTTTTTTCAATTCGTGAATTAATGAAATTAATGACTATTCCTTTTGAATTTAAGTGATTAAATCTTAGTTTAGAAGAATTAAATAAATTAACTCAAGAACAAAAACAAAAACTTTCAAAAAAAGAAGAATTAAATATAAGACAAAGTATTGGTGAAGCTGTACCAACTGAAATTTTTAGACAAATTGCGTTTAATATTAAAAGATATTTGCTTCAAAAGAAAATGACTAACAAAGAACTTGAACATTTAATTAAAGTAAATAAATTAGATAATCTTAATAATTTAATAGAGTTTATTAATAACAATAAAAAAGATATTTGTTTTTCTAGTTTAGTTAGAATTATTGAATCAGCAAATTCATTTAAAGAACAACACGCAGCTTTTTTTACACCTGCTATACTTTTAAATCATATTTATTCAGTATTACCTGAAATTAATAAAAAAGAAATAAATGTTTTAGAACCAAGTGCAGGAGCAGGTAGTTTTTTAAATTTGATCTTTAAAAAATATGAGCAAATTGAAAAAATAAACCTTTATGTTGTTGATATTAATTCAAATAATATTGAAATTTTAAAATTACTATTTAACAAAGATAATGTTCCAAATAATGTAGAAATACACTTTATTAATAGTGATTATTTAACTACAGATTTTAATATCAAATTTGATTTAATTATTGGTAATCCACCTTTTGGTAAACTAAGCTCAACTGAATTAAAAAAATATACTCAACATAATTCATATAGCCAAACACTAACAAATGTAGTTGGTTTATTTTTAGAAAAATCAATAAATAATTCTGATAATGTTTCTTTTATAGTTCCTAAAAACTTTTTAAGTATTAAAGAATTTAGTCAAACACGCTTGAAATTAAAAGATTTAATTAGTTCAATTATAGATTTTAATGAAATGGGCTTTAAAGATATTTTAATTGAAACAATTAATTTAACTACTTGTATAACTAAACAAAATAAAGTACTTATCAAATCAATAGTTAAAAACATTGAAATATATCAAGATAGAAATTATATTTTTGATGATAAGTTACCTTATTGAGTAATTTATAGAAATCACTTTTTTGATGATGTATCTAGTAAATTAATTTTTGATGTTTTTAGTGTTTTTAGAGATCGCCAGATTACTAATAAATATCTAGAAAACTCTAGTGGTGTAAATAAAATTAGAGTCTTAAAATCAAGAAATATAAATGATACTGGAACAGAGATTGTTAATTTAAAAGATTATGATAGTTATATAGATAAAAGCATTGCAAAAAATCTAGCTGTATTTGATTATTTAGATAATGATAATGTGTATTTAACACCTAATATGACTTATAAACCTAGATTATTAAAAAAACAAAAAGGTTATATTACTAATGGTTCTATTGCTATATTAAAAAATAAATCTGATTATAAAATAACTCAAAAGCAATTAGAATATATTTCAAGTAAAGAGTTTAGAGATTTTTATACAATAGCTAGAAATTACCAAACACGTTCATTAAACATTGATAATCTAAGTGTTTTTTGATTTGGAATTAATAAGGAAATTTAAAATGAATATTTATCAAGAGTTTGTTAATCAATATGATTATGATATTAGAAAAACTAAAAATGCTAGATAAATTGATCAAAAGTGTACTTTTGATGTTTTAAGTTTAGTTGCTGATTGCATTGTTGAGTATTGTAAAAATAATAATCAATTTACTATTCGTGATATTTGATATAGTGATTATGCCGTTAATAATGTTATTCAAATATTTTCAAAACCAGATCCAAAATCTAAATCTAAAAATGAATATGATAAATATTTTTCACAACCAATAAAATTATTAGAATATTCTAAAATATTGGGATCTAAAAAAATTAATAATAAAAATTATTATTATATAAACAATTTAGAAATACTAAAAAACATAGCTTTTAGAGAAACTCAAGCTGTTGAGTTTTTGTATGTTTATATTGTTAAAGTATTAAAAGATAGTGATTTATGAAAAGAATTTGAAAATTTTTATACATTACAAAATAAAGATTCTTTTATTAATTTAAAAACAAAATTTATAGATTTTACAATCACTAATACAGCAATTAATAATAAAAGAGAGTGTAGTAGAATATTTACTAAAGTTATAAATCCGATTTCATATAAATTAAAAAAGTTAGGTACTAAACGAGGGTTTCTTTCAAATAATGCTATTACTTTATCTGATCTAAGATATAACAATTTTAATTTTAGAGATCTAAAAACTCAAAAAGCTAAATCTTTAAGTAGAAAAGAATATGAAGTTGAACTTATACAAAGAATGAATGCATATACAAAATATAGTATTCAAAAAGCTAAAAGATTAGTTAAAGAGTATAATGAAAAATTTCATAATTCACTATCTGAAATTAATATAAATAATATTGAACCATCTATAAATAATATCAAAGCAACTCAAGCTCATCATATTTTTTCTGAATCTGAGTTTCAAGAAATTGCAAATTATTTAGAAAATTTAATAGTCTTAACTCCAGATCAACACTTTTTAATGGCTCATCCTAAAAACCATACTCATTATGTAGATAAAGATTTTCAATATATTTGTTTATTAGCTAAAATTAATACACTAATTAATGATCTAATTTTCAATAATGAAAATAAAACTTATAGTTTTGAAAATTTTAAAAAGGTTTTAAATGTCGGGTTAAATACTAATGAATTTCAAAATATAGATGAGCTTGATTTTTTAACTGTTATTCAAAAAATTGACGATATTTATGATGAGTCTAAACAAAATCAATATGATAATTTAAAACAACTTATTATTAAAAATATTTTAAATAAATTATCAAATAAATAAATGCAGTAGTAATTGTTGTTCACACAATAACAAAAATCATATCTAACTTATTATTAATACATTAATACGTTAATATATAGTAAAAATAATGAATAACTATAGTAGTATAACTATAGTGATACAATAAAAAGTAGATAGACAAAAAAACCAGAAGTAAATTCTGGGTTTTTGTTATGGAGGTGAACTAATGTTTATACAAAATAATAAATATAAACTAGTAACCAAATATAAACCTTCAGGAGATCAAGCTCAAGCAATTGAACAATTAAATAAAGGTATTTTGGAAAATAAAAAACATCAAGTTTTATTAGGAGCAACTGGTACTGGTAAAACTTTTACAATAGCAAATATAATAGCAAAACATAATAAACAAGCTCTAGTAATTGCACATAATAAAACTTTAGCAATGCAACTTTATTATGAGTTAAAAGAAATGTTTCCAGAAAATAGAGTTGAATATTTTGTTTCAAACTTCGATTTTTTCCAACCAGAAGCTTATATTCCATCAAAAGATTTATATATTGATAAAGATTCTAGACAAAATATGGAATTAGATATGATGCGTTTAAGTGCATCAAATGCTTTATTAACAAGAAATGATACTATAGTTGTAGCTAGTGTTGCAGCTTTATTTGCTTTACAAAATCCATTAGAATATTCATCAGCATTTATTGAATTAAAAATTGGTCAAAAAATCAAAAAAAATGAATTACTAACTTGATTAGTAAGATCTGGATATACTAGAAATGATATTGAAAATCAATTAGGAAGTTTTTCAGCTAAAGGTGATGTTATTAAGATTGTTCCTGGATGAGTAAATAATATTATGTTTAGAATTTCATTATTTGATGATGAAATTGAAAGTATTCATACTTTAAATACAATTACAAATTCAATACTAGATAGTATTACAGTTGTAACAATTCATCCTGCTCAATCATATATAACTCCACAAGATAAACTAAAAACAATTTGTAATAATATAAGAAATGAACTAGTTCAAAGACTAGCTGAATTACAATCACAAAATAAACTTTTAGAAGCGCAAAGATTAGAACAAAGAACTAAATATGATTTAGAATCACTTGAAGAATTTGGTTTTTGCAGTGGTATTGAAAACTATTCTTCTCATTTAGATTTTAGAGCTCCTGGTCAAAGACCATATTGTTTATTAGATTATTTTCATGATGATTTTTTAACTATAATTGATGAATCACACATTACACTTCCTCAAATTAGAGGAATGTATAACACCGATAGATCAAGAAAACAAACATTAGTTGAATATGGTTTTAGATTACCTTCAGCTTTAGATAATCGTCCTTTAGATTTTAATGAATTTAATAGTTTAATTAAACAAGTAATTTATACATCAGCAACACCTGGAGATTATGAATTAGAATTAGTTAAAAATAATGTTGTTCAACAAATTATTCGTCCAACTGGACTATTAGATCCACAAATTGAAGTTAGAAGTACAACTAATCAAATTGATGATATTATTAATGAAATTCATTTAAGAAAATTACAAAATGAACGCGTATTTATCACAACTTTAACAATTAGAATGAGTGAAGATTTAACTGCTTTTTTACAAGAAAAAAATATTAAAGTAGCTTATTTACACTCAGAATTAAAAACTCTAGAACGTAGTGAGATTTTAAATGATCTAAGAAAAGGAGTTTATGATGTTGTTGTTGGAGTTAACTTATTAAGAGAAGGATTAGATTTACCTGAAGTTAGTTTAGTATGTATTTTAGATGCTGATAAACAAGGATTTTTAAGAAACTATCGTTCTTTAATTCAAACAATAGGAAGAGTTGCTAGAAATGTTAATGGTAAAGCAATAATGTATGCTGATACTATTAGTCAAGCAATGAATGAAGCAATTAAAGAAACTAACAGAAGACGTGAGATTCAACAAAAATACAATCAAGAACATAATATTATTCCAAAAACAATTTCAAAAGCAATTACTGAATCAATACTAAGTGAACAAACTAAAAAAACATTAGCTAAAGCTAAAAAAATTAAAGATAAAAAACAAAAAGTTCAAACTATTCAACAAACTATTGATAATTTACGTCAAGAAATGTTACAAGCAGCAAAAGATCTTGACTTTGAAAGAGCCACTGTTTTAAGAGATACAATTATTGAGCTTGAAAATGAGAAAAACTCAAATTAGGAGATAACATGTCAACAGATAAAATAATAATAAAAGGTGCTAGAGAACATAATTTAAAAAATATTGATTTAGAAATACCTAAAAATAAATTAATTGTATTTACTGGTTTAAGTGGATCTGGAAAATCTTCTTTAGCTTTTTCAACAATTTATCAAGAAGGAAGAAGAAGATATATTGAATCACTTTCAGCGTATGCAAGACAATTTTTAGGTGGTAATGAAAAACCTGATGTTGATTCTATTGAAGGTTTATCTCCTGCTATTTCAATTGATCAAAAAACTACAAGTCATAACCCAAGATCAACTGTTGGAACTGTTACTGAAATTTATGATTATTTACGTTTATTATATGCAAGAATAGGTCAACCCTATTGTATTAATAATCATGGAGAAATTAAAGCAGTAAGTATTAAAGAAATTGTTGAAAACATTAAACAATCAACTACTGATAATGAGCAAATCCATATATTATCTCCAGTTATAAGAGATAAAAAAGGAACTCATATTGATACTTTAGAAAAGCTAAGAAATGATGGATTTATTAGAGTTGTTGTTGATGATCAATTAAGAATGTTAGATGATCAAATTATTTTAGAAAAAAACCAAAGACATAATATAGATATTGTTGTTGATAGAATTATTTATCATAACACTGATGAAATTAATTCAAGAATATTTATGGCTGTTGAAATGGGGTTAAAATATTCAAATAATTTAATTAAAATAGTTTATCCTAATTCTAATAAGTCTGAAAAACTATTTTCAACTTCTTTTTCATGTAAAGTTTGTGATTTTGTAGTTCCAGAACTAGAACCTAGATTATTTTCATTTAACGCTCCATTAGGTGCTTGTGAATTATGTAATGGGTTAGGTGTTAGTTTAGAACCAGATATTAATTTAATACTTCCTGATCTTAATTTATCAATTAATCAAGGTGGTGTAGTTTATTATAAAAACTTTATGCACACAAAAAATATTGAATGACAAAAGTTTAGAATTTTGTGTGATTATTACTATATTGACTTAAACACTCCTTTAAAAAATTTAACTCAAAAACAAAGAGACATTATTTTATGAGGAAGTGACCGAGAAATTGATATTAAGATTGTTACTGAAAATAATAACAAGTATGAAAAATACGATTTTATTGAAGGAAATGCCGCTTTAATTAAAAGAAGATATTTTGAATCAAAATCTGAAGAAGCAAGAAAATGATATGCAAAATTCATGTCTTCAAAAGAATGCAAACAATGTAAAGGAAGCAGATTAAACGATATTGCATTATCAGTAAAAATTAACGAAAAATCTATTTTTGACTACACTAATATGAGTATTTCTGATCAATTAGATTTTTTATTAAATATTAATTTAACTCAAACTCAAGCAACAATTGCAAAACTAGTTTTAGATGAAATTATTTCAAGAACTAACTTTTTAAATGAAGTAGGATTAGGGTATTTAAACTTATCAAGAACAGCTACAACACTTTCTGGTGGAGAATCTCAAAGAATTAGACTAGCAAAACAAATTGGATCACAACTAACTGGAATTTTATACGTTTTAGATGAACCATCAATTGGATTGCATCAAAAAGATAATGATAAATTAATTAAAACTTTAAAGCATTTAAGAGATCTAGGAAATACTTTAATTGTTGTTGAACATGATGAAGATACAATGAAAGCAAGTGATTGAATAGTAGATATTGGTCCTAGAGCAGGTGAGTTTGGTGGAGAAGTAACTTTTAGTGGAGTTTATCAAGATATTTTAAAATCAGATACTATAACAGGGCGATATTTATCTAGAAAAGAAGCTATTATGGTTCCTAAAACTAGACGTGGTGGTAATGGTAAAAAAATTGAAATTATTGGTGCTAGTGAAAATAATTTAAAAAATATTAATGTAACAATTCCATTAAATAAATTCATAACTATTACAGGAGTTAGTGGTTCTGGAAAATCTACTTTATTAGAAGATATTGTTTATAAAGGTATTCATAATAATTTATCAAAAGAATATTTACCAATGGGAAAAGTTAAAGAAATTAAAGGTGTTGAAAACATTAATAAAGCTATTTATATTTCTCAAGAACCAATCGGAAAAACTCCAAGATCTAATCCAGCAACTTATACTTCAGTTTTTGATGATATTAGAGATCTATTTACTAATTTACCTGAAGCAAAAATTAGAGGATATAAAAAAGGTAGATTTTCATTTAATGTTCCAGGTGGTAGATGTGAACATTGCCAAGGTGATGGAGTTATAACAATTTCAATGCAATTTATGCCAAGTGTTGAAGTAGTTTGTGAAATTTGTGAAGGTAAAAGATATAATGATGAAACATTAACAGTTAAATATAAAAATAAATCAATTGCTGATGTTTTAAATATGAGTATTAATGAAGCTTATGTGTTTTTTGAAAATATTCCACAAATTAAACAAAAACTAGAAACAATTTTAGAAGTTGGATTAGGTTATATTAAATTAGGACAAAATGCAACAACACTTTCTGGTGGTGAATCTCAAAGAATTAAACTTTCAACTTATTTATTAAAAAAACAAACCGGAAATACTATGTTTTTATTAGATGAACCAACAACAGGATTACATGTTGATGATGTTAAAAGATTGATTGGTGTTTTAAATAAATTAGTTGATTTAGGAAATACAGTTTTATGTATTGAACATAATTTAGACTTTATTAAAGTTTCAGATTATGTTATTGATTTAGGACCTGATGGTGGAGAGTATGGAGGAAATGTTGTAGTTACAGGAACTCCAGAACAAGTAATTAATCATCCAACTTCTTATACAGCAAAATATCTAAAGGACTATATAATTAATGATTAGTGTTGATCAAGAATTATTTCCAATTAATCAAAGACCTAATAGAGAAGTTGTTTTTGATAAAGTTTTAACTGAACTAAATCATCCTGAAAAAAGTTTAAAAGTAATTAATGTAGTTGGTACAAATGGTAAAGGTTCTATTTCATTTTATTTATCAAAAGGTTTATTAAAAAAATATAAAAAAGTCGGTTTATTCATTTCTCCTGCTTTTTTATATCAAAACGAAAGAATTCAAATTAACAACCAACCAATTAGTGATAATGATCTAATTAATTATTTAAATAAAATTGATTATCTAATTAAAAAATATCAACTACATTTTTTTGAGATTTGAACTTTAATTATGATTTTATATTTTAAAGATCAAAATGTAGATATTGTAGTTTGTGAAGCTGGAATTGGTGGAGTTAAAGATACAACTAGTTTTTTAACTAACCAATTATTTAGTTTATGTACTTCAATTTCTTTTGATCATATGGATCTTTTAGGTAATAGTATTGATGAAATAATTTATAATAAAATTAATATAGCAAAACCAAATACTAAACTTTTTATAAGTTATGATAATTTAAAATATAAAGATAAAATTAATGAGCAATTAATTAATAAAAATGTTGAATTAATTTATACAGATTTATATGATGATCAAATTATTTATCAAAAAGCAAATAAAGGTTTAGTTAAAAAAGTTTTAGAATATCTAAATATTTTTGATACTGATATTTTTAAATTAGAACCACCCTTAGGTAGATTTACAACACTTAGAACTTATCCAAATCATATTATTATTGATGGAGCTCATAATGTTGATGGAATTAAAAAATTAATTCAATCAGTTAAAGCATTAAATAAAGAGTTTATTGTATTATATGCAAGTATTAATACAAAAGAATATTTAAAATCATTAGAATTACTGGATCAAAACTTTAAAGAGGTATATATATGTGAATTTAATTTTATAAAATCATGATCTATAAAAGATATTGATCATAAAAATAAAATAAAAGATTGAAAAAGATTCTTAAATAACAATACAAAAAATATAATTATATGTGGAAGTTTATACTTTATACCTCTTGTATATAATTTTTTAAATAACAACGATAATTAAAAAGAAGGTGCTGAAATGGAAATGAACAGTCTTTCTGTATATTTAATAACAACTGTTGTTTTTGGTGTTTTATTAATTGGTTTATGAATTTTAGGTTTATGAATGGAAGGTTTTAAGTTAAAAACATTTACTATTAAAAACATTACAATAATTGGTACTTTAGTAGCATTAAGTGTAATTTTATCTTATGTTGTAAATAGAAACTTTTTACAAATTTTAGGATCAAGAATTACTTTAGGTTATTTTGTTAACTTTTTAATAGGAATGATTTTTGGTCCACTTGCAGGAATACTAGCAGGAATTGCAACTGATTTAATTGGAACAATGATAGTTGGGGCTGGTGGATGACATATTGGATTTGTTTTTGCAAAATGCTTATTAGGATTTTTAGGATCATTAGTATTTATTTTTAAAAACAATAAACACTGAGTTTGATTAATGATTTGAGCTTATGCAATAGGTTTATTCATAGTGATTTTTATAATCCATCCAATTAGTTTTGCAACAGTTGGAGGACCTAGTTTAGCTGTTGCTTATAGTGTAACTAAATTTATAGTTTATCCAGTTGAATTAGTTCTATATCCTTTGTTAACTTATACTTCTATAAGAGTAATTTATATACTAATTAAAAAAGATTTAAACTCAAAAAACAAACAATGAATTTTAAGAAATGATACAGTTTTATTCTAATTTATAAAAGTGCTTACTAAGCACTTTTTTTATGTTTAAACATTAATATAGTAAAATTATAGTAACGTTTAAAAGGAGTTAATATGGAAAAATTTACCATAAAAGACTTAACTGATAATTTAAAATTTGAAATTATTTCAGGTGAAGATAAATTAGATACAGAGATTAAAAGTTATGGTGTAAATAGAGCTGGATTAGAATTAGCTGATTATTTAAAACCATTTAAAGACCAAAGTGAATGACGTGCTACTTTAATGTCTACTAAAGAAAATGGGTACATGTTACAATTTGATGAAAAAACTAAAATTAGAAAATACACACAATTAATGACATGTGGTATTCCAGTTTTAATAATTACAAACAAATTTAAAGATAAAACTTTAATTGATGTTGCAAAAAAATTAGATTTTCCATTATTAAGAAGCGATGAACCAATTACAGTGCAATTAGTTCAAAAAATTCAAGATATTTATGATATCTATTTTTCACCATCTACTGAAGTTCATGCTGCTTTGATGAATATTTTTGGAACTGGAGTTTTAATTAAAGGTAAATCTGGAATTGGAAAATCAGAGTTATGTTTAGAATTAATTAAGCATAACCACTTATTTGTTGGTGATGATCGAATTATTTTAACTAACAAATCAAATAAGATTATTGGAAGAGTGCATCCAATCTTAAAAAACCTTATTGAAATTAGAGGAATTGGGATTTTTGATATTGTTAAGTCAAATGGATATCAAGCAATTATGAATGAAAGTCCAGTTGAATTAGTAATTGAATTAGTTGAATATAAAGAACAAAATGTAGATAATAGTGATCGATTAGGAAATGATTGAGGAAAAACTAAAATTCTTAATGTTGAAATAGAACATATTCAAATTCCAGTTAGTGCAGGTAGAAGTTTAGTAAATATTATTGAATCTGCTGTTGCACAGTTTAAAATTAATAAATCAAAACAATTTGAAGATGTCTTTGATGTAATTCACAAGAGAACAAAAGAATTTTTAAGTTCTAAAAAATAGAAAGATTATAATGTCAACTACTTATTTTGAATGAATAAAACAAAATGGTGATCCATCTTTAGCTAGATCATTTTTTCAATTAATTCCAGCTTATCCAATTTTTATGTTTTTAGGAATTTCAAGTGTGATTATAGCTAGTATTATTTGTTTAAAATTAAAAGCTATACCACTTAAAGAATTTGAAATTTCTATTTTTATAATAGTTCCTTTTGGTATACTTGGAGCTACAATTTTTGGAAAAGCATTTTTACCTTTTTATCAACATCTAAATACCTGATATAGAATCTTTTTTTTCTGAGAACCGGGAATGTCTTTATTTGGTTCTTTATTATTTGGAATTCTAGCAGGAATTGGATGGTTTTTAAAACGCTCAAAAACTACAATGATTTCTTTATGAGTTTATGCTGATTGTATTATTCCAAATATTTTACTAGGTCAAGTAATTGGAAGATGAGGAAATTTTTATAATCATGAGATTTTAGGTCAAATCGTTGATTATAATAGTTTGTTTTGATTACCTGAATCTATTAAAAATAACTTATTTTACTTTCCTAATTTTATTGATTTTCACCATATAAATAATCCAACAGATCTATTAATTAGTCATCATAATTGATGAGATTTTAATTCAAATACTTGAAGTGAAGTACAAAACTTTGTTAATCATAATAATCAAACTATTAAAGATGTTTTAAATCAAAAAATTACTTATCATCAACCTTTATTTTTATATGAATCAATAGCTAATTTCTTTTTATGATTAATTATTATGTTTGTTATTAATAATTTAACTAGATGAATTAATCACCCTAAACCTTGAGATCTAGAACCTAAAGCTTATCCTGGTTGATTTAATAAACAATATAAATATTTAAATGAAGATCAAATCATTAACTTTAATAGTATTGTTCCAATTAAATATAAAAAAGTGTTAGTTAATCTTGATAATCAAAATGTAGTTATGTTAAAACTTTCATTTTATCAAGCTTGAAATAAAGCATTTTATTATTATGAACCAGATCATAAACAAGTTGAATTATTAGAAAATAAAATAGATGAGTTTAACAATTTAAAACAAAAAGATAGATCAAATTATAAAAACATAAAATCTAATTACAAACACCAATTAGATTTAATTAATAAAAAATATAAATTTAAGTTAAACAATTTAAATAAATACTCTATAGAGTATCAAAAAGCAGTTATTTTAAAAACCCAAGAACTTAAAAAAAACAAAGATTTATTTATCAATAGTAAAAATAATTACTATCAAAAATATGGTTTTTGAAACTTATTTTTTAATGTTAATGTTTTTAGCAAAGATATAGAAAAATTAAATAATCCAAATCAGTTTAAAGTTATTAGAAGTGGTGTTTTAACTGGTTGTTATGTTTTAGGTTATTTAATTATTAGAATTATTTTAGAAACATTTAGACAAAATCATGAACTATTTATTCAAAATCATAGAACAATTAATTTTATAATTTTAAGTATAATTTTACTAAGTGGAATCTTTATAATATTATTAACGCAATTTATTTCTCCATATAAATGAAGACAGATAGGATGGTTGTATGAAAAATCTTACTAATGAAATTTATGATGTTATTATAGTTGGAAGTGGGCCTGCTGGTTTAACTAGTGCAATTTATACAGCAAGAGCAGGTTTAAAAACAATTATTTATGAACACTCAGCTCCAGGTGGAAAACTAATTAAAACTGATTTAATTGAAAACTATCCTGGATTTGAAACAATCCAAGGACCTGAATTAGCTTCTAAAATGTATCTTCAAGCTTTAAGTTTAAATGCTAGTGTTGAGTTTGTTGGAGTTGAAAGTATTTTTAAAAATTCTGATAATATTTTTGAAGTTACTTTAACAAATAATGAAGTTAAAAAAGCTTATTCAGTAATTTTAGCAACAGGTACTTTAGAAAATAAATTAGGTATTAAAGGTGAAGAAGAATTGTATGGTAAAGGTGTAAGTTATTGTGCAGTTTGTGATGGGGCTTTTTATAAAAATAAACCAGTTGCTGTTGTTGGTGGAGGATATTCTGCTGTTCAAGAAGCTATGTATTTATCTCAATTAGTTGATAAAGTTTATTTAATTGTTAGAAGAGATGTTTTTAGAGCTGATGCTAATAAAGTTGCTAAATTAAAAGCTCAAAGTAATGTTGAATTTTTATTAAAATCTCAAGTAAAAGAAATTCATGGAACTGATAAAGTTGAATCACTTACTATAACAACACCTAATGGAGAAAAAGAATTAATTGTAAGTGCGATTTTCCCATACATTGGATCAACTCCTTTAATTGATTCAGTAAAACATTTATGTATTGAAAATGAAAAAGGTTATATTCCAACAAATGATAAAATGGAAACACAAATCAAAGGTTTATTTGTTGCTGGTGATGTTAGAGATGTTCCATTACGTCAAATTGCTATTGCATGTGGTGATGGTGCTATTGCTGGACAAATGGCAGTTGAATATGTTCAAGAAGTAAAGTAAGGTGATTTTATGAATGAAAAAAAGACAAACAAATTAATTGATAAATTTAAGTTAAAATTAGCTAATGATAAAAGAACAATTATTGCTACTAGTTTATGATTGTTATTTGGATTTTGTATAACTTTATTTTTAATTTTAACAACTTCACTTTTAAGACAAAACTGAATTGATGGAAACTCATTTTCTGATCCATCAAATAGCAATCACACTTCTTTAACTTATAACAATATAAAACCAGAATATGGAAAAATAAGAATATATTCTCTTACCATGACACTTGGAATGATGTTAGCTATTGGATTTAGTTTATTTAACTTTTATAAAAAAGGATTATCAATAAACGACTTATCACTTTCAGTAATTTTTATCATTCCTTCTTCATTATTTGGTGCTTCATTTTTTGGAAAAATTGATCAAGATATCTCATTTTTTGAAAGATTTGCATTTTGAGAAGGTGGACTAGCAATTCATGGTGGTGTTTTTGCTGGAAGTTTTGTAGGATTAATCTTTTTTTACATTGTTGGAAGAAGAACTAAAATTTCTTTATTAGTTTATGGAGATGCAATTATTCCAAATATTTTATTAGGTCAAGTAGTTGGAAGATGAGGAAACTTTTTTAACCATGAAGTTTTAGGTCATCCTGTTGTAAAAATAGCTGATTCAATACCATCAAATTATAATGATGCAACTATTGATCAATTATTTGGTGCTTTTTTACAAAATCATTCAAGACCATTATGACTACCTGATATTATTCTAAAAAACTCTCTATCAGTTTATACTGGATCTTCTACAACAATTAATGGTGTTAGTTTAGAATATGGAAATTTAGTATTACTTTCTCCAATATTTTTCTATGAATCAATACTATTACTTATTTGCTGAATTGTAATTACTTTTATTATTCCTAATATTTATAAAGTATTTTCAAAACCAATGGATGCTAATAATAATGTAATTAAAATTGATAATTTATTTAGTTTTGTTCAATTTTTCAAACCTTGAATTAAATCAAGTGATCAAAAAATAAGTAGAAAAGACGCTTGAAAACAAGCTTTAGAAAATAACACTAAACCTGATGCTGTTGAAGAATTTAAATTAAAAGCTGAAAAAATAAATTCTTCAAATAAAAACTTTATTGTTAAAAAATGACAAACTAATCAAGTTTTATTAGATTTAAATAATAAAAATAATTATCCTATTACAAGAAGTGGGGTAGCTATGTTTAGTTATTTTATGTTATGAAATGTTGTTAGATATGTCTTAGAATTAACTAGATCAAATGACAATCTATTTATTTCAAATAATAAGGATTTATCATTAGCTATTGTAGGATTATCAGTTGTTATTGGTTTTGTTGGAATTGTTTGTTCTCAACTTGTATTTTGTAGATTATTTAGAAAACCAGGTTGATTGTACGAAGTTGATTACTTTAAAGTAAGAAAATCAAATTAGAAGGTGAAAATTATGTCATTTGCTTTAGAAGTAAAAGAAGAAATAGTAATGCATAGTTTTAATGAAGAACAAAAACTAGCTTATCTTTCAGGTTTTATTAGATATAGCTCTGATATAATTTTTTCTAATAATACTTCTAAAATCAGATTTTCAACAATTAGTAATAAAATAGCTAGAACTTTATTAAGTTTTTGTAGACAGCTTTTTGAAGGTCAAGTTGAAATTTCAATTATTCAATCTCAAGTATTAAAAAAACATAAAAATTTTGTTTTAACTTTAATTGGAGATATTAATAGTTTTTTACAAAAGTTAAGAATTTATGATCAAAATAATCAAAAAGTTTATGGTTTTAAAGTAAGTAGTGATGTTAAAGACAAAACTTCAATACTAAGAGCTTATATTGCTGGAATCTTTACTGCCATTGGATCAGTAAATTCACCAAAAACTAGTAACTATCATTTAGACTTACAATTTAAAACTAAAATTGATGCCACTTATTTTATTAATTTAACTAATGATTTAGGTTTTAAATTTAAACTATTAGAAAGAAATGCAAATCGTTTTATTTGTTATATTAAAAAATCAATTATGGTATCTGATTTTTTAAAATTAATTGATGCTTCAAGTTCTGTTATGGAATTTGAAAACGAACGTATTTCAAGAGATGTTTATAATAGTATAAATAGAGTTAATAATTTTGATATCTCAAATCAAACAAAAACTTTAGTTACAGGTCAAAAACAAATAGAAACTATTAATTATTTAAAACAAACAAATCAGTTTCATTTGCTAAGTAAAAAAGCTCAAGTTTTAGCTAATTTAAGGTTAAAATTTCCTGATTATTCATACAACGAACTAGTTGAAGAAATGAATAATTTAGGTTATGAAATTACTAAATCTGGAATTAGTAATTTATTTAAATCTATTGAAAAACTAGGATAATTAAAATTAGATACTAACAATTTCTAAGAATTTTTAAAAATGTATTATAATAATCTACCCATTTAAACTAATATTTTTTTAAATTGACTTAAATTTTGTTATACTTATTTTTGTATTATAAATTATTGTTTATAAAAGGAGTTGAAAAAATGGCAAATATCAAATCTCAAGAAAAACGTGTTTTAACTAATGAAAAATCAAGATTAGCAAATAAAGCATTTAAATCAGAAATCAAAACTGCTATTAAAAAAGCTTTAAATGCAAAATCTAATGATGATGCAAATAAAGCTGAATTAGTTAATCATGCAGTAAGTTTAGTAGATAAAGGTTTAAAAAAAGGAATCTTTAAAGATAATAAAGCTGCTAGAGAAAAGTCACGCTTAATGAGTGCTTAGTTTTTCAATCCATAAAATAATATTTATCAACCTTTATAGGTTGATTTTTTTTATTTACCTAAACAATATTTTCTAAAGATGTTATCAATAATTTCATCTTCATATTCAACACCAATTAGTTCATTTAATAAATTTCAAGCATCATATAAATCAACATTAACTATATCAATTGGCATACCTGATTTAATTACACCTAAAGCTGTTGAAAGTTTATTTTTAATTTGTTCAACTAAAGTAATTTGGTTTAATCCAATTAAAATTAATTCATCATTTTTACTAATTTCTTCATTTAAATACATTTGATTAATTTTTGTAACTAATTGATCAATATCATGATTTATAGCACTAGTAAATACAATATTTTCATATTTTTTTTCTAAATCAGTTTTTTGAGTTTTAGTTAAATTTTCAGCTTTATTAACAATTAAAATATAAGTTTTATTTTTTAATAGTTCAAAAATTTCTTGATTATCAGAATCATTAATATTTTCATTATTAACAACAAACAAAACTAGATCTGCTTCATTAATTAAATTTTTAGATTTTATAATTCCTAAATTTTCAACAACATCACTAGTCTTTCTAATTCCTGCTGTATCAATTAAATTTAAACTAACATTTTCTAAATTAATTTGTCCTTCAACTATATCTCTAGTAGTTCCAGGAATATCTGTAACAATTGCTTTATCTTCATTAATCAAAGCATTTAAAATTGATGATTTTCCAACATTAGTTTGACCAATAATTGCAGTTTTTATACCTTCAGAGTTTTTAAAAGCCATTTTAGATCTTATTAAAAGTTTATTAATTTGATCATTAATCACTTCTAATAATTTAGTTAGATCTTCTATACTTGATCCTTCAACATCATCATAATCAGGATAATCAATTGAAACTTGAATACGGCTAATAATATCTAATAAATTATCTTTTAATTCAATAATTGCTTTATTATTCGATCCACTCATATTAGCAACACCAATTTTTAAAGCTAATTCATTTTTAGCATGAATTAAATTATTGATTCCTTCAGCTTGAATTAAATCTATTTTTCCATTTAAAAAAGAGCGTTGACTAAATTCTCCTCTTAAAGCCATTCTAGCTCCAGATTGAATTAAAATATTGATGATTCTATTAGTGTTTAAAATTCCTCCATGACAAGCAATTTCAACAACATTTTCACCAGTAAAAGAATTAGGACAAACAAAACAAGATAAAACTACTTCATCAATTAATTCATTTTCAAAATATAATTTTCTTAAAAATAAACCTCTTTTTTCTTCTAGTTTTTTATCTTTAATTAACTTATTAACAATTAAAAAAGCATCAGATCCACTAACTCTAATTAAAGCAATTGCTTGTGTTGAAATATTTGTAGCTGGAGCAACTATAGTATCATTTACTAACATAAAATCATCTCTTTTCTCTACTTAATTATATTATTTAAATTCATAAGTTTTATAGTCATAAACTTGTAATTGACAAACAATAAAATAAATATGAACAATTTTATACTCATTGTCAAATAAATTGCACTAAAAAATAAAGTATTTAAAAAGACTGTATAGTAAAATAAAATATATATTAATAAAAAAATAAAGGAGATATATGGCTGAAAAACAACAAGCAACAGTTTATCATGTGACACCATATGATGGTAAATGACAAGTAAAAGGTGTAGGAAACTCACGTCCTACTAAATTATTTGACACACAAAAAGAAGCCATTGCTTATGCTAATGAACTAACAAAAAAACGCCAAGGTTCAGTAATTATTCACAGAACAACAGGACAAGTTAGAGATAGTATTAATAACAAAG
This sequence comes from Mycoplasma feriruminatoris, assembly GCF_000327395.2. Classification (NCBI taxonomy): domain Bacteria; kingdom Bacillati; phylum Mycoplasmatota; class Mollicutes; order Mycoplasmatales; family Mycoplasmataceae; genus Mycoplasma; species Mycoplasma feriruminatoris. Next base: position 91,636 of record NZ_CP091032.1, on the reverse strand, counting down.
AAAAGAAAAAATAATAAAAACAAGATTACTCAAAATTTCATAACTTTAACTAGAGTATTCTTTTTTTATTATTTTTATTTTTTTATGGTCTTTAAATAGTTTTAAAAAGGAGAAAAATGAAAATTTTAGCTATTGAGTCAAGCTGTGATGAATTTTCAGTTTCAGTTATAGATAATAATAAAATTCTAACTAATGTTATTTCTTCACAAATAAAAGATCATCAAATGTTTGGTGGAGTAGTTCCTGAATTAGCAGCAAGATTACATGTTCAAAATTTTAATTGAGTTTTAAAAGCAGCATTAAGCCAAGCTAATTTAAAAATAGAAGATATTGATTATGTAGCTTATACTAAATCTCCAGGTTTGATTGGATCATTAATTGTTGGAAAATTAGTAGCTGAAACTATTAGTTTATATATTAATAAACCATTATTAGCTTTAGATCATATTCAAGGTCATATATTTGGTGCTGCTATTGAAAATGAGTTTGTTTATCCAGTTTTAGCAATGGTAGTTTCTGGTGGTCATACTCAAATTGAATTAATTAATTCAGCAGATGATTTTAAAATCATTGGTTCAACTAGAGATGATGCAATTGGTGAGTGTTATGACAAAGTAGCTAGAGTTTTAGGATTAAGTTATCCTGGTGGTCCTATTTTAGATAAATTAGCAGCTAAAGGAAATAAAGATGCTTATTTATTACCTATTTTAAAAGATGATAATACTTATGATTTTTCTTATTCTGGATTAAAAACTGCATGTATTAATTTGATTCATAATTTAAATCAAAAAAATCAAGAAATTAATTTAGAAGATTTTGCAGCAAGTTTTCAATATACAGCAACAAGTATTATTGAAAAAAAATTAGAAAAAGCTATTAAAGAATTTAATCCAAAAACTTTAACAGTAGCTGGTGGAGTAAGTGCTAATAGTGAAATTAGAAAAATAATTTTAAACTTAGGTCAAAAATATAATATTAAAAATACATTTGTTCCTAAAATGAGTTATTGTACTGATAATGCTGCAATGATTGCTAAATTAGCATACGAAAAAATTCTTTTAAAAAATAAAGAACTATAATAATTTAAAAGAAAGATTATTATGACATCTAAACAAAAAAGAGCTCTTATTAAAAAAACTGGTAATAAGATATTTCGATCGATAAACGTTTCATTTTCTAAGTTTTCTAAGTTATTAGAAAGTTCAGTTTCTTTTAAAAAATCTCAATCTAAAAAGCATATTTATATGAATCCTGAAATCAATAAAATGAATAAGATTATGAGATCATTTTTTAAACATAAAGAACTAGAATTTAGAATCAATGATAACTTAATTCCAATTAAATTTAAAACTAGTGATAGTATAACAATTTCAGCACTTAAATATATAACTGATCATAATTCTAAAAAATGAATTATTGTTAGCCACTGATTTTTAGGTGATAAATATTGAAGTTTATATTGATCTAAAGCTTTTATTGAACTTGGATATAATGTTTTAGTTTATGATTTTAGAAATCACGGTGATTCAGAAGAAACACCTTTTGTAACAATGGGTCTATTAGAAAGTAAAGATCTAATTGCAGCAATCGATTATTTAAATAAAACTGAAAAAATTCAAGCTATAGGTTTAGTTGGAATGAGCATGGGAGCTTTTGTAATTAACTATTTAACTTTAACAAAACAAAAGTTTTTAGAAGAAAGTAAAGTTAAATTTATTATTAGTGATAGTACTTATGCAAGTATTAGTTCTTTATTACATCAATTACAAAAATTAACAATACAAAGATTTTTTTCAAAAAAATATGACATTCATATAATTAAACAAATTTTAAAAAAACAAAAAGATATTACATTATCTGATTGAAATAATATGAATTTGTTTAATAAATATGAAAAGCAACATATTATTCCAGCAAAAATTCCTATTTTATTTATTCACTCAATTGAAGATAAAATTACATCTCATAATGATTCAATAAGACTGTATTTAAATAGGAAAAAATTTAATTTAAATGATGAGATTTTAATATATGAAACTTCTAAACATTGTTTAAGTTTAAAAGAGCATTATTATCAAAATATTTATAGAATTTTAAAGTTTGAAAACAAAATTATTAAAGATGATATTAAAACAAGCATAGCATTAGAAAAGATGGGTATTACTGATAAAATCATCTTAAATAACTTTAACGAAAAAAATGAAATTTCAACATTTTTTTACAAAGACTAAGGAGTAGTAAATGTTAAAAAATATTAAGCTAATTGTTACAGATCTAGATGGTACTGTTCTACATCATGGAAAACTAGCAAATGATATTGATAAACCAATTTTACAAAAAGCAATTGATAAAAATATCCATGTAACAATTGCAACTGGTCAGCCTTATAAATCAGCAAAACCAAGAGCAGATTTATTTGATATAGGAAAGCACGTTGATTTAGTTGTTTTAGCTAATGGGGCTTTAATTTCAAAAATTAGTAATTTTGAACCTGTTTATGTTAATAAAATTGATAACGCTATTGTTAATAAAATGGTTAAAAAATTAACTGAACTAAATATTTGTACAGTTGTTTTTACAGCAACTCCTGCAGATATTTATTGAAATAATATACCTTTTGAAGTTGAAAGTATGATCAAAAGAAATTGATTTGAAAGATTTAATAAAACTATATGTTCAGTTGATGGAAACTTTAATTTTATTGATCCAGTTCAAATTATGATTTTTGTTCCACAAGAAAAAAATAAAATTTTTGAAGACTGATTTAAAGCTGAAAAATTAGATAATTATTTAACAAGTATGAGAAATCATATTGAAACTATTCCAATTTATGAATTTACAAATATTACAGCAACTAAAGGAACAGCTATTAAAAAAATGGCTGAAATATTAAATGTTGATATTAATGATGTTGTAGTATTTGGTGATAATATGAATGATATAACAATGTTTGAAGAAATTCCAAATAGTGTTGCTGTTGGTAATGCTGTTGATGAAATTAAACAAAAAGCCAAATATATCACTGATACAAACATTAATGGTGGAGTTGGACAATTTATAGAAAAATACATATTAAATTAGGAGATATTATGGAAATCAAACAAATATTTGAACAACATTCTGAACTAATTGATCAAGAAGTTGAAATTATAGGTAGAGTAAGATCAAACAGACAAGGTAAATTTGTTTCATTTATGATTTTAAATGATGGAACTACTTTTACTGATTTACAAGTAGTTTATAAAACTAAAACTAATGGATATGAACAAGCGCTTCAAGCAAGAGTAAGTTCAATTGTTAAAGTAATTGGAAGAGTTGTTTTAACTCCAGAAAAACAACAAAAATTCGAATTACAAGCAGATAGTATCGAACTTATTGATCAAGCAATTGAAGATTATCCATTGCAAAAAAAAGAACACACAACTGAATATTTAAGAGAAATTGCTCACTTAAGAGCTAAAACAAAAACTTTTAATGCCATTTTTAAAATTAGATCTTCAGCTGCTTATGCTATTCATAAATTCTTTAATGAAAGAAACTTTGTTTATGTACATTCACCAATTATTACTTCAAATGATGCTGAAGGTGCAGGAGAAGCTTTTCTAGTAACAACTAGAGAAGATGCAGATTATGAAAAAGACTTTTTTGGAAAAAAAGCAAGCTTAACAGTTTCTGGTCAATTACACGCTGAAGCTTTTGCTCAAGCATTTAAAAAAGTTTATACATTTGGTCCTACTTTTAGAGCTGAAAATTCAAATACTGCAAAACATGCTGCTGAATTTTGAATGATAGAACCTGAAGTTGCTTTTGCTGATTTAAAAGATAATATCTTACTAATTCAAGATATGGTTAAATATATTATTAATTACATATTTAAACACAATAGAAGAGAATTAGAATTCTGTAATGAACATTTAGAAAATGGATTAATTGATAAATTAAATAATGTTAGAAATTCAGAATTTAAAGTTACAACATATACTCAAGCTATTGAAATTTTAAAACAAGCTGTTGCTGATGGTCACAAATTTGAAGTTTCAGATATTGAATTTGGATTAGATTTAGGAACCGAACATGAAAGATATATTTGTGAACAAGTAAACAAAACTCCAACTTTTGTAACTGATTATCCAAAAGAAATTAAAGCATTTTACATGAAACAAAACCCAGATAATAAAACAGTTGCTGCTGTTGACTTATTAGTTCCTGGAATTGGTGAATTAGTTGGTGGAAGTCAACGTGAAGATAATTATGAAAAATTAATTAAAAGATGTAATGAAGTAAATATTGATATTGATCAATTAGAATGATATAACAATTTAAGGTTATATGGATACTACAAATCAGCTGGATTTGGTTTAGGATTTGAAAGATTGATTATGTATATTACTGGTGCTTCAAACATTAGAGATGTAATTCCATTCCCAAGAACACCTAAAAACTTATTATTTTAATTTTTAATTAACAAATGCAACACTAAACCAAATCACTGTTGCATTTGTTTTTATTCTCTAATTTTTATAACTCTAAGCACAAAATATTAAAAAATAAAGCATAAATACCTTATTCAAAGTAAAAATATTTTTATATTGTGAAATTTATTTTATGTTTTAATAGGTTTTATAAAGAGCCTTTTATTAGTATTTTGGCCATTTTAATTCTTATATAATAAATTATGTAACTAAATATCTTACTAACTAATAATCAATTTAGTTTGTAAATAAAAAACAAAGAAAGAGAATAATATTATGAAAAAATTAATATCGTTGATAGGAATAAGCTTGCTAGCTACTAGTGCTACTGTAGTTACTGTTGCTTGTGGTAAAAGAAATAACGAGTTAAGAGTTGTGTTCGTTCCATCACAAAATCAAACTGATGTTGAATCAACAACAGCTTCACTAGAAAAGTTATTAACAGAAGAGCTAAAGAAAAAAGCAGATAAAAGAGGTTCTAAATTTACTAAACGTGTTAAAGTAACAACTAGTCAAAACTATGAAATCGCTGGTCAATCTTTAGCTAATGGTAATGAAGATATTGGTTTTTTACCTATAAACACTTATTCAACCTATAGAGGTGAAAAACAATCAGATGGAACTTATAATAAATTAGGTGTTTTATTAACTGCTGGTAGATCTGGAGTAACTCCTGAAACAACACTTGAAGATTTTAAGGGAACTGATCAAAAATTTGACAATAACAAAGCAATTGCTGAAATTAGCAATGAAGTTGCATTTAATTTAGTTAAAAATTATAAAAAAGCTGTAGAAGCTGCAAAACCTACAGATGATAAAGATGGATATTCAAAGAAAATGTATGATTCATCAAATCCTGCGGGCTACTATAGATCATATGTTTTTGCAAATATTCCAATTTTGAAATCAATTAAAGTTGAAAATGATAGTGAGTTTAGTGGGAAAAACTATTATGAAACTATAGAGAGTCTATTTAAGAATGGCAACGGAAATGGTAATGCAAGAAAATACCAAAATCTTCTTAAAAAATTAATACAAAATCCAAAGGTTAAAATTGGAATTGGTAAATCTAAAACCTCAAGTTCTGGATTTTTATACCCAATTTTATGACTTAAAAATTTTGTAGGATTAAATGAACAGGAAATAACTAAAATGCTAACTGAAAAAGATACAGATAGAAGACTTGTAAAAGCCTTATCTTTTACAGATTCTGCTACAGCTATAGGTGATAAGGACGCAAAACCAGAAAGCAGTCCATATGCAATTACTTTTGGATTCTCAGATATTCGTTTTAGAGATAGACAAACTGATGGTAAAACTCCTGAAGAAGTAAAAAAAGAACGTAATAAAGAAAAAGAAATATTTGAAAATTCAATGGTTATTGGAGCTTCACAATCAATTTATAATGACGGTATTTCATATTCAAAATCTAATAAATCAGTATTTAAAGACAAACAACTATTAGAAGATGTAAGACAATCATTTGTTGATTTGATTAATGAAAATTCTGAAGCTAAAAAAGTCTTTAAAATCTATAACCATGAAAGATATATAGTTCCTGGAAAAGAAATAGATCAAGAAATTTCAAAATCTAATGTAAATATTGAATCAATAAAGAAATTGGTAAAAAATATTAATTGATAGAAATTGGTAAATAATGATACTTTTTAATAATGTAAACAAAGTTTGACCTAATGGTAAACAAGTTTTAAAAAATATAAATTTAGAAATTAATAGTGGTGAATTAGTAGCTGTTATTGGTTTATCTGGAGCTGGAAAAACTACACTACTAAAAACTATTAATAAAATAAATGATATTTCTTCAGGTGAAATTATCATTGATTTTGATAAAACAAAAGAACACTATGAAGTAACTAAAACTAGAGGAAAAAAACTTCAAAAACTTAGACAAAAAATTGGTTTAATGTCTCAAGAATATAACAACATACCAAATAAAACAGTTATTCAAAATGTTTTAAATGCAAGAGTAAGTAGTCAAAAAGGAATTTATAAAATTCTTGGATTATTTAAAAGAGAAGATAAATTAATTGCTTTAAATTCTTTAAATAAATTAAGTCTGTTAGATTATGCATACATAAGAGCTGATAATTTGAGTGGTGGTCAACAACAACGTGTGGCACTTGCTAGAACTTTAGCTCAGCAACCGTTTTTAATCATTGCAGATGAACCAGTTTCTGCTTTAGATCCAATTCTTGCAAATCAAGTAATGAAAGATTTTAAAAACATTAATAAAAAAGATGGAATTACTGTGTTAATCAACATCCACCATGTTGATCTTGCAAAAAAATATGCAACAAGAGTTATTGGATTAAATAATGGGGAAATTGTTTTTGATGATGTTCCAAGTAAATTAGATGCTGATGCAATGAAAAGAATCTATGGAGAATAGATTATGCTTAATAGAAAAATAATTAAAGACAGAAATTTATTTAAAATAGATAATCATTATACAAAACCACCTAAAAGAGTTTTTGCAATTAGTTTTACTATTGGAATAATAATTTTTGTAATTTTAGGTTTTGCTTTAGCTGAAGAAAGATGAGACGAGTTTTTTGGAAATTTTGATAAACTAACTAATCTTTTTGGTGATTTTTTTAAATGAGATTTTAATGATTGAACACAAAAACACGGGTTGCCAAATTCTTTTTTAGAAACTAGTTTTTATAATCTAGGACAAACAATTAAACTTGCTTTTGTTGGTACTTTTTTAGGAATTATTCTATGTCTTCCTTTTTCAGTACTAGCATCAAGAAGTATTGTTTCAAATAGATATGTAAATAACATTTCTAGAGGATTTTTAGCAATCTTTAGAACAATTCCAAGTTTTGCAATGGCTATGATTATAGCTGGTTATTTTTTAACAGGTTATGGATCATCAGTAATCGGAATTATCTTCTTTTCATTTTCAGTAGCAGGTAAATTGTTTTATGAAAAAATAGAACAAATTGATACAAAAGTATTTACAACAATGCAAGCTACTGGAGCTAATAAATTTCAGTCATTTAAAAAAGCTGTGCTTCCACAAATCTCAACTAATTTACTTTCAATTTCTTTATATACTTTAGAAACTAATATTCGTTACTTTTCAGTTATTGCTATTGTTACTGGGTTAGATAGTTATGGAGATTTAATTAGATCAACTTTAGATTCTTCTGAATTTAATAAATCAGGATTCTTACTAACAATTTTTGCTATAACTATTCTATTAATTGAATTATTTATCTTTTTAATTAGAAATTACATAATCGAAGAAAAAGACTTTTTATTAGAAAAAAAACTAATAAATAAAATTCAAAAACCTTATAAAAACATTGATAGACTAAGTAATGTTCAATTTTATATTAATTACATTCTTACAAAACAAATCAATGAAAAAATAGCAAACACAACTGATATAAAAGAACTTGAAGTTTTAAAATTACAAAAGAAAAAATTAATATATGAGTTTAAAAAACAATATAAACTTGATGTTAAAAACGATAAAGAAAAATACAAAAAATTATTTAAAGAAAATAAAGAAAGTTTATTTGTAAAAGTTGATTTTGTAGATCATTTAGTTAGAATCGATAAAATCACTAAAACTAAAATTGCAAATGAATGTTTAATTGTTAGAGAACAAATCAAAGCTCAAGTTGAAAATACAATAAAAATTGAAACTGAAAAATTCAAAAAAACACTAACACCTGAATCAGTGTTAAAAAAGATGCCAAAAACATATATTAAAAGAATTGTGTTTTTTGCAATTATTCTATTCTTATTTATTTTCTTGATTAAAGATGTTAATTTTTCATTAGCAAGTGGTTCATCAGTTAAATTAGCAAATGAAAAGGTTTTAGGTATTTTAAATATTAACTGAGAATCTTTATATTATGCTAATCCACTTAGTTCAACAAACAAAACAGCTCAATCATATTCAGTTATGTATATTCTTTGAGAAACTTTAACAATCGCTATTTTAGGTACAGTAATTGGAGCAGTTTTTGCTTACATACTAGGATTATTAAGTTCATCAAAAATAGTTCATCCAATTATTGCAAAACCAATTTTATGTTTAACTACTTTAATTAGAGCAATTCCAACTTATATGTATGCTTATATCTTTGTTTTTGCAGTTGGTATAGGTCCATTTGCTGGATCATTAGCTTTAGCTGTTGGAACAATTGGAATGCTTACAAAATACTATAGAGAAGTTTATGAAACAATTAACTTTAAAATAGTTAACCAATTAAAAGCTTTAGGATTAAATAAATTTCAAGTGTTTAGATATGGAATATTTTCTCAAACTCAAAATGAAATAATTTCTTATATTATTTATCGTTTTGAAATTAACTTTAAAGAAGTTGCAACTTTAGGAGTAGTTGGAGCTGGAACTTTAGGAAAACTTATAAAAGGTTATTTTGAAGAAGGTTTGTATTCTGAATTTGGTGCTTTAGTATTTGGATTAATTATTTTTACTTTAATTGTTGAAAGTATTTCAAATACATTAAGAGTAAAGTTTTTAGAAAATAAAAATCCTAGATGAATTGATTGACTAATTAATAAATATCAACACTATTGTTTTGCAACTTACAAAGCTACTTTAAAACTATTTAAAAAAGAACAAACTATGAACTATCAACAAGCCAATGCTTTTAATAGTTATGTAAAAAGTAAAATAAGTTTAGATAAGTTAGACGATAAACATATCTCTAAAAAAGTTATCTTTTTAAAAAATCTAAATATTGATATTGACTATAATGATAAAACTTTAGTTAATCAAAAATATAAAGAGCTAATTAAAATACATAAACAATATATTAAAGAGTTTAAAAATAATAGAAAATTATTAGTTAATAACATTAATAATCAATCTAAGAATTATTTAAAAACTGCTAAAACTAATTATTTAAACTCTAAACTTGAACTAGACACACAACTAGTTGATTTAAAAAATGAAATTAAAAGTTTAGAATCACAACTTAAAACTCAAACTGATTCAAATAAATTAAACCAATTATTAGAAGATCAAAAAGCTAAATTAATAAGTATAAAAGATTTATTAAAATCACTAAAAAAAGATTATAAAAAAACTGTTTTATTTACTAAACAAACTAGAATTATCAAACTTTGAAATTTAGATTATTAATAAAAAACCTGGGTTATTTAAAAATCCAGGTTTTATTTTTCAAATCAAAAACTATTAGTTAAAAAATTATAAAAAGTATTTCCATCAGTTTGACTGATAAAATATTTAACATTATATTTGTATAAGGTTTCTAGAGTTTGGATTCTTGGGAAATTATAAGTTCTTTTATTTCCTGAAATTAATCCATATTTAGGTTTTATTAAATTAATAAATTCATTAGTTGAACTAGTATTAGAACCGTGATGTGGTACTTGTAAAATATCTATTGGTTTTAAATTAATTACGTACTTAAAATAATCATTATTTACTAAAAGATTTTCAGCTTTTTTTTCAACATCTCCTGTAAATAAAATTCTTATGTTTCTATATTCAAATAAATAAACTAAAGATTTATCATTTTCATTTTCTAAGTTATTTCAAAAAAAGTACATATTTACATTAGAAATACTTTTAAAAGGTAAGAAATTATTATAAGTTATTGTTTCATATACTTTGATATTTTTTTTAATAGCATCAATTCCATTATAATGATCAGCATGATTATGAGAAACAATAATTAAATCAACATGATTAATTCCAAAATATTTTAAAAACTCATAACCTAAGTTTTTAGAAAAACCTTTTCCAACTCCACAATCATTTATAATTGTTGTGTTTTTAAACTTGTCGTGAAAAACAAAACAGTTACCGTTTCCTACATTTAGCATTACTAAAAACACACTAGGTTTAATTAACCAACTAACTAAATAACTTAATAAAAGAATAACTAATAAATTAATTCAACTTAATATTGATTTAAAGTTATATTTAATAATAATTAAAATTGCTAAATAAACTAATATTAATAAGCCTACATTAACATAACCAATATTAAAATTAAAATTAATTGTTTTAATAAACTCAAATAACTTAATTAATAAATTAGTTAAATAATTATGATCAAATCAAACTCATATAAAAATACTAAAATATAAAAAACTAAATAAAGGTCTTAAAATAATTAATAAACTTTGAACAACAATACTAAAACTATAAAAATAAAAGATCTGTATTGGAATAAAATAAAAAGTAAAAATTAATGATCTAAATATTAAATCTATAAACTTATTTTTAAATATTTGATCATAATAAAACATAAAACTAATAATTACAAAAATAACTGCACTAGATGTTAAAAAACTAGGAGTAATTGCAAAACAAACTAGTAAAGTAATAAACCTTTTAAAAACTAACAAGCTTGATTTTTTAAAATACTTAAAATATAAACTAACTATAAAAAAGATAACTATTCTTAAACTAGCATAAGAAAAATTAGATAAATAAGATAATAAAAATACTATTAAATAAAATAAATAAGTAATAACATTTGTTCATTTATACTTAGCATTTAATTTATAAAAAAACTTAGTAAAAAAACTAATATTATAACTACTAATAACTACTAAAAATCCTAAATTAAGATCTTTTATTAATTCACCTAACTTAGTAGATCTATCAATTGTTTCAAATAAAAACATACTAGCAAGTTTATTTGTATAAAAATAATTAGTAATAAACAAATTACTTCTAATACCATTACTTATTTTTTCTACTTTATAATTAGTTAGTTCAAAATCTATAAATTGTTTATTTAAATAATTAAAAAAGTCAAATTGATAAAAACTAGTGTTACTTTCTAGTTTGTTAAATACTCCAGATATTTGTATAGTTTGGTCTAATAAAAAATTATTATTAAAGTCATTTATATAGAACTTAATGTTTTTATATTGTAAAATTGCATAGTTAGTTTTTTTATCAATTACTTTACTTATTAAAGTTTTGTTATTTAAATAAGTTAAATCAGTTTGTTTAAATCAAAACATATAGATTACAAATATTAAATTAATTGATATAAAGATTAAAACTATTGTTAAAGTATTTTTATAATTTAAAATAATAGTTAAACTAAAAAAGAAAATAGCTAGAATTAAATAATTAATATTTTTACTTAGTATAAAACTAGTACTCATACAAATACTTAATAATAAAAACAATAAAAAATAATGTTTTAAAATTAAGAAGTTATAAAAATCAATAATAAATAACTTTGTAGCTTTCATATCTAATCCTCATTTTGGTATTAGAAAAAATGAATCTAAAAAGTACTATTTTTTAAAAATTTCTTAACTTATTTGTTTAAAAAAGCTAATTTTATTAATTTTTATTATTTTTTAACTAAAGTTAATTTTTTTTATTTAATATATAAATAAATTCTTAATTAGTTTAATTGAAATTAAAATATAAGAATGCTATTATTATATAGGCAATTGTGACTCGTTAGCTCAGCAGGTAGAGCAACTGGCTTTTAACCAGTGGGTCCGGGGTTCGAATCCCCGACGAGTCACCATTGGGGAATTGGCGGAATTGGCAGACGCACTAGACTTAGGATCTAGCGTCTTTGACGTAAGGGTTCAAGTCCCTTATTCCCCACCATTATTTTGAAAACAACCAGATATTTCTGGTTTTTTATTTGAAAAATCAACAATTGATTTTAAAAAATAAAAAAGTTAAAAAAAGAGTAGTTAATTATTGCAAAAAAATTTAAATAATTATATACTCTATATTGTATGACTAAGATATAAATATCTTAGCGATGACGATCTTTGAAAACTAAATAGAATAATTATTGTACAAATCTTGTCAAAAGATTTATTTGAGTAATAAAAAAACTTATAACAATAAAAATAGTCAGAATCGCTTTTATTTAACAATTTTTAAAATGAGAGTTTGATCCTGGCTCAGGATAAACGCTGGCGGCATGCCTAATACATGCAAGTCGAACGGAAGTGCTTGCACTTCAGTGGCGAACGGGTGAGTAACACGTATCTAACCTACCTTATAGCGGGGGATAACTTTTGGAAACGAAAGATAATACCGCATGTAGATCTTATTATCGCATGAGAAAAGATCAAAAGAACCGTTTGGTTCACTATGAGATGGGGATGCGGCGTATTAGCTAGTAGGTGAGATAATAGCCCACCTAGGCGATGATACGTAGCCGAACTGAGAGGTTGATCGGCCACATTGGGACTGAGATACGGCCCAGACTCCTACGGGAGGCAGCAGTAGGGAATTTTTCACAATGGACGAAAGTCTGATGAAGCAATGCCGCGTGAGTGATGACGGCCTTCGGGTTGTAAAGCTCTGTTGTAAGGGAAGAAAAAATAAAGTAGGAAATGACTTTATCTTGACAGTACCTTACCAGAAAGCCACGGCTAACTATGTGCCAGCAGCCGCGGTAATACATAGGTGGCAAGCGTTATCCGGATTTATTGGGCGTATAGGGTGCGTAGGCGGTTTAGCAAGTTTGAGGTTAAAGTCCGGAGCTCAACTCCGGTTCGCCTTGAAAACTGTTTTACTAGAATGCAAGAGAGGTAAGCGGAATTCCATGTGTAGCGGTGAAATGCGTAGATATATGGAAGAACACCTGTGGCGAAAGCGGCTTACTGGCTTGTTATTGACGCTGAGGCACGAAAGCGTGGGGAGCAAATAGGATTAGATACCCTAGTAGTCCACGCCGTAAACGATGAGTACTAAGTGTTGGGGAAACTCAGCGCTGCAGCTAACGCATTAAGTACTCCGCCTGAGTAGTATGCTCGCAAGAGTGAAACTCAAAGGAATTGACGGGGACCCGCACAAGTGGTGGAGCATGTGGTTTAATTCGAAGCAACACGAAGAACCTTACCAGGGCTTGACATCCAGTGCAAAGCTATAGAAATATAGTAGAGGTTAACATTGAGACAGGTGGTGCATGGTTGTCGTCAGTTCGTGCCGTGAGGTGTTGGGTTAAGTCCCGCAACGAACGCAACCCTTGTCGTTAGTTACTAACATTAAGTTGAGAACTCTAACGAGACTGCTAGTGTAAGCTAGAGGAAGGTGGGGATGACGTCAAATCATCATGCCCCTTATGTCCTGGGCTACACACGTGCTACAATGGCTGGTACAAAGAGTTGCAATCCTGTGAAGGGGAGCTAATCTCAAAAAACCAGTCTCAGTTCGGATTGAAGTCTGCAACTCGACTTCATGAAGCCGGAATCACTAGTAATCGCGAATCAGCTATGTCGCGGTGAATACGTTCTCGGGTCTTGTACACACCGCCCGTCACACCATGAGAGTTGGTAATACCAGAAGTAGGTAGCTTAACCGCAAGGAGAGCGCTTCCTAAGGTAGGACTAGCGATTGGGGTGAAGTCGTAACAAGGTATCCGTACGGGAACGTGCGGATGGATCACCTCCTTTCTATGGAGATATTTATTATACTGACTATTTAATTCTATTTAGTTTTCAGAGATCGTCAAACATCTCTAAAAATAGATTGTTCTTTGAAAACTGAATATTAGATGAAATGCAATTTTCTGATTATAACAACATATTTATAATTAGATAATTATTACGATTTTTTTTATTTCGTAATGACATCAAAACAATTAACTAAAATTAATTGAGTTACAAATTGCTAGAAAGATTTTCTAAAAAATAGTAAGAGCATATGGTGAATGCCTTGGAAAATGGAGCCGAAGAAGGACGTGACTACCTGCGATAAGTCTGGGGGAGCTGGAAGTGAGCTTCGATCCCGGAATTTCCGAATGGGGAAACCTAATATGATTTATCTCATATTGTCTATAAGTGAATACATAGCTTATATGAAGGGAACCTAGGGAACTGAAACATCTTAGTACCTAGAGGAAAAGAAAATAATAATGATTCTGTTAGTAGCGGCGAGCGAACGCGGAACAGGCCAAACCATCCTACGGGGTGGGGTTGTAGGACTTTTGTTCGAGTTAGAAAATCATTATATAATAGAAGCTACTGGGAAGTAGCGCCATAGAGGGTGATAGCCCCGTATATGAAATGTAATGATCTCAAAGAAGTATCCTGAGTACGGCGAAACACGTGAAATTTTGTCGGAATCTGCCAAGACCACTTGGTAAGCCTAAATACTACCATTTTACCGATAGTGAACCAGTACCGTGAGGGAAAGGTGAAAAGCACCCCGAAAGGGGAGTGAAATAGTCCCTGAAACCATATGCTTACAAGAAGGTAGAGCCCGTTAATGGGTGATACCGTGCTTTTTGTAGAAAGAGCCGGCGAGTTACTATTGCATGCAAGGTTAAGTTGATATAAATGGAGCCGTAGTGAAAGCGAGCCTTAATAGGGCGTTTAGTATGCAGTAGTAGACACGAAACCAGGTGATCTAGCCATGAGCAGGTTGAAGTTAGGGTAAAACCTAATGGAGGACCGAACCAGTATTCGTTGAAAAGACTTTGGATGACTTGTGGCTAGCGGTGAAATTCCAATCGAACCTGGAGATAGCTAGTTCTCCCCGATATATCTTTAAGGATAGCGTTGTGTGAATTGTTATGGAGGTAGAGCACTGAATCTATGATGGCTGCACCTAGCGGTACTGATTAGAATTAAACTCCGAATGCCATAATTTGTGCACAGCAGTCAGAACATGGGTGATAAGGTCCATGCTCGTGAGGGAAACAGCCCAGATCGTCAGCTAAGGTCCCTAAGTGTAAACTAAGTGTGTAAGGATGTGGAACTGCACAGACAGCTAGGATGTTGGCTTAGAAGCAGCCATCATTTAAAGAGTGCGTAACAGCTCACTAGTCGAGTGATTCTGCGCCGAAAATGTACCGGGGCTTAAGTTTACCACCGAAGCTACGGATTGTATGTAAATACAGTGGTAGGGGAGCGTTCTAAATACAATGAAGTCAGACTGTAAAGACTGGTGGAGTGTTTAGAAGTGATTATGCCGGCATGAGTAACGTTTGGAAGTGAGAATCTTCCATGCCGTTTGACCAAGGTTTCCTGGGCAAGGTTCGTCCACCCAGGGTTAGTCAGGACCTAAGGCGAGGCTGACAAGCGTAGTCGATGGACAACAGGTTGATATTCCTGTACCAGTTAATTAGTGATGGAGTGACGAAGAAGGATAGTATATCCCGGGTGCTGGATGTCCCGGGCTAAGCACAAAGATGGCAATGTTGGCAAATCCGCATTGTATTAACATTGAAGTGTGAAAATAGGGGAGTGAACGGTTCGCCTAGTAACGAAGTATATGACTCCATGCTTCCAAGAAAAGCTTCTAACTTAATAATTAACTGCCTGTACCTAGAACGAACACACGTGGTCAAGGAGAAAATCCTAAGGCAAGCGAGATAACTGTAGCTAAGGAACTCTGCAAAATAACTCCGTAACTTCGGAAGAAGGAGTGCTCATCTATGATGAGCCGCAGTGAAGAGGGAGGGGCAACTGTTTAACAAAAACACAGCTCTCTGCTAAGTCGCAAGACGATGTATAGGGGGTGACACCTGCCCAGTGCCGGAAGGTTAAAAGGAGAAGTCAGCGCAAGCGAAGCTTTGAATTGAAGCCCCGGTGAACGGCGGCCGTAACTATAACGGTCCTAAGGTAGCGAAATTCCTTGTCAGGTAAATTCTGACCCGCACGAAAGGTGTAATGATCCCTTCGCTGTCTCGGCTGCAGACTCGGTGAAATTTTAGTACCGGTGAAGATGCCGGTTACCCGCAACTAGACGGAAAGACCCCGTGGAGCTTTACTATAACTTGATATTGAAATTTGGTATGACGTGTAGAGGATAGGTGGGAGACTATGAGACTAGGACGCTAGTTCTAGAGGAGTCAACCTTGGAATACCACCCTCGTTATATTGGATTTCTAACTTGGATCTATTATCTAGATTAAGGACAGTGTCTGGTGGGTAGTTTGACTGGGGCGGTCGCCTCCCAAAAAGTAACGGAGGCGCTCAAAGGTATCCTCAGTATGGTTGGAAATCATACATAGAGCGCAAAGGTAGAAGGATGCTTAACTGCGAGACTTACAAGTCGAACAGATACGAAAGTAGGACTTAGTGATCCGGCGGTCCCGTGTGGAAGGGCCGTCGCTCAACGGATAAAAGTTACCCCGGGGATAACAGGCTTATCTCCCCCAAGAGTTCACATCGACGGGGAGGTTTGGCACCTCGATGTCGGCTCATCGCATCCTGGAGCTGTAGTCGGTTCCAAGGGTTGGGCTGTTCGCCCATTAAAGCGGTACGCGAGCTGGGTTCAGAACGTCGTGAGACAGTTTGGTCCCTATCTGTTGTGGGCGTTGGAAAATTGAAAAGAGCTGTTCCTAGTACGAGAGGACCGGAATGGATGCACCCCTGGTGCTCCTGTTGTCACGCCAGTGGCACAGCAGGGTAGCTATGTGCAGAAAGGATAATCGCTGAAGGCATCTAAGCGAGAAGCCTCCTTTAAGATGAATTTTCCCATTCTTTTAGATGTAAGATCCCATGTAGACCACATGGTTGATAGGATGGATGTGTAAGTGCTGTGAGGCATTAAGCTAACCATTACTAATAGATCGAGTGAATTTTAGAAAATGCAATTTTAACTACATTTCAAGCTAATAATCAGTTTTCAAAGAACAATCAAAAAAACAATCTGGTGGTTATAGCATAGAGGTCACACCTGTTCCCATGCCGAACACAGAAGTTAAGCTCTATTACGGTGAAGATATTACTTATGTGAGAAAATAGCAAGCTGCCAGTTTTAAGAACCCTAGTGGTTCTTTTTTAATATATACTTGAAATAAGATTAAAATACTATAGAATATTTATTTAGTAATTTCTAGGTATAATTATTAAAAAGCAAAGGAGGAATAAAATGGATAAGAAAAATATTATTATTTTTTCAGACTTAGATGGTACATTATTACATGATGATTACATTTTTTCACCAAAGACTATCGAAGTTGTTGAAAAATTATACAACCAAGGAATATATTTAGTTCCAATCACTGCTAGAACAATTAAAGATTTAAAACAAAAAGCTAGCTTATTACAAATTGATAAGTTTAAAGGAATTATTGTTGCAAGTAATGGTGCTCAAATTTATGATTATAAAACTGATAGACTTATTTTTGATCAAACATTACCTAAAGAATTTATTAAAGAAATGTTTAATAGATATCATAATAAATTCTTTGCTAAGATGATTTTTTATTCTCCAAATTGTTGCTATGTTTTTGCTGAAGGTAAAAATAGTAAATATTGAGCTCATCAAGTAATGGGATTAAAATACATTTCAGTTGATTCTCCAGATCAAATTGATGAACCAATAACTCATTTTTATATAGTTACAAATAGTAAAGCTACACCAGAAGAAAATCTTAATGAATATAAATATTTAATGAACAATTATTCAGATAGTTATAAAGTAGATAGTTATAACAATAGGGTGTTTGATATTTCAGTTAAAGGTGTAGATAAAGGTTGTGGAGTAGCTCAAGTAATGAAATACTTAAATCTTGATGAAAAAACTACTCACTCATATGGATTTGGTGATGGGCCAAACGATTTTTCATTATTAAAAGCTTGTACAACAGGTGTTGCGATGAAAAATGGAATAATTGAATTAAAAGAAATAGCAGATGATATTACTGATTACACAAATGATAAAGATGGTGTTGCAAGATATATTTGTGATAAAATTTTAAGTGTAGACTAGGAGATATTATAATGGCAGATATAATTAAAATTACTTCAAAAGAACAATTTGATAACGAAATCAAAGAAGGAAAAGTACTTGTAGATTTTAATGCTACTTGATGTGGACCTTGCAAAATGTTAGCCCCAATTTTACACGATTTTGCAAAAAAAGTTGATGGTGTTAAAATTCTAGATGTTGATGTTGATTTGAATCGTCAAGTTGCTGAAGAATTTAGAATAATGTCAATTCCTACATTAATAACTTTTGATAATGGAAATCAAGTAAATAAACACATAGGATTTGCTACTCCTGACCAATTAAAAAAATTAATTGATTAATATTAAGCCAACTATTTTAACAGTTGGTTTTTTTATTATTAAATTTATACAAATAAAAAAGTAGAACATTTTAGTTCTACTTAATTATTCTCTTGGTTTCATTTGTGGGAATAATAATACATCTTTAATTGATTCAGAATTAGTTAAAAGCATTACTAATCTATCTATTCCAATACCAATTCCAGCAGTTGGTGGCATTGCGTGTTCTAAAGCTTCAATAAAGTCAATATCCATATCATTAGCTTCATCATTACCTTTAGACTCTTCTTCAATTTGAGCTTTAAATCTTTCGTATTGATCAATTGGATCATTTAACTCACTAAACGCATTAGCATATTCTCTTCCAATAATAAATAATTCAAATCTATCAGTAAATCTTGGATCTTTTGGATTAGATTTTGCAAGTGGTGAGATTTCTTTTGGATGACCATAAACAAATGTTGGTTCAACGATAGTTGATTCAACAAATTCTTCATAAAATAAATTAATTATATAGCCAACTGTTTCTTGGTGTTTTTCAACATGAATTTTATGTTTTTTAGCAAGTTCTAAAGCTTGTTGTACAGTCATTTCTTGTCAAAAATCAACACCTGTAACTTGTTTGATACCATCTACCATATGTAATCTTTTAAATGGTTTTGATAAATCAATTTTTACATTATTATATTCAATTATTGAACTTGAATTAACTGCAGCATTACATACTCTAAAGATTTCTTCTGTTAGATCCATTAAAAAGAACATATCTTCATAAGCAACATATAACTCGATACTTGTAAATTCAGGATTATGTCTAGTACTCATACCTTCATTTCTAAAAATACGACCTATTTCATAAACCCCTTCAAATCCACCAACAATTAAACGTTTTAAGTGTAATTCAGTAGCTATTCTTAAATAAACATCAGTATCTAAAACATTATAATGAGTAATAAATGGTTTTGCTGTAGCTCCACCTCTTAGTGAGTGTAAAATAGGAGTTTCAACTTCCATATAACCTTTATTATCTAAAAAGTTTTGTAAAGTTCTTATAATTTTAGTTCTAGCTTGAAATGTTTTTCTAACATCATGATTCATAATTAGATCAACATATCTTCTACGGTATTTTTCTTCTATATCTTGAATTCCAGCATGTTTATCTGGTAATGGTCTTAAAGCTTTAGATAATAAAACAACTTCTTTACATCTAATTGAAAGTTCACCATGATCAGTTCTCATCATGATTCCTTTAACTCCAATAATATCTCCAAGATCTAGATTTCTAAAATCTTCAAAAGCTTCTTGTCCTATTTCATCTAATCTTACATATAATTGAATACTTGAATCTTGATCATCAATATTAACAAAAGCAGCTTTCTTCCCAGCTTCTCTATATAATTTAATTCTTCCAGCAACAACTACTTGTTCTTGATTTAAATTTAATAAATCTTCTTTACTATAATCTTTGTATTGTTCATTTAGTTTTAATAATGTAGTGTTTCTTTTTCAATTTGTAATTTTATATGGATCTTTATTTTGTTCAACTAAACTTTTATGTTTATTTCTTCTGACTAACTCTTGTTCACTAAATTTTCTATCATCTAACATATTTAATCTTCTTTATACTCCTTGATAATATCTTCTACATCTTTAATAGTTTCTATTTTATTAGCTTTTTCTTTTAAGATTTTTGTTAATGGCTTATTATTTAGTACATCTAAATATCAAGTTAAATGTTTTCTAAATTCTTTAATAGCAATTGCTTCAGTTTTTAGTTTAACTAATAAATCTAAATGTAGTAAAACTGTTGATTTTCATTCCTCAAAACTAGGTTTTTCTAGTTCTTTTCCTGTTTGTAAATAATGATTAATTTGATCAAAAATTCAAGGATTACCTTGGCAAGCTCTAGAAACCATAACAGCATCACACCCAGTTTCATCTAGCATTTTTTTAGCTGATTTAGCATCAACAACATCACCATTACCAATTACTGGAATATTGACAGCTTGTTTTACTTCTTTAATTTTTTCTCAATCAGCATGACCTGTATAAAAATCACTTCTAGTTCTAGCGTGAACTGCAATTGCACTAGCTCCTGCTTTTTCAATTAACTTAGCAACTTCAACAGCATTAACACTATTTTTATCTCAACCTAAACGAATCTTAGCAGTAACTGGTTTACTAGTATTTAAAACAACATTTTTTACGATTTCATAAATTAATTCAGGTGTTTTTAATAAAGCTGAGCCACTTTGTGAACGTATAGCAACTTTTGGTGCTGGACAACCTAAGTTTAGATCAATAATGTCACAATCAACATTTTCTTCTATTCATTTAGTTGCTTTTATAAATTCTTCAACATTATTTCCAAAAATTTGCATACTCATTGGGTGTTCAATTTTATTAACATTTAACATGTCAAGAGTTTTTTTATTATCATGAACCATTCCAGCAACTGAAACCATTTCAGCATAAACTAAACTAGCCCCATGTTGTTTTGAAATAATTCTAAAAGCTTCGTTACTAACTCCAGCCATTGGCCCTTGAACTACTTTACCATCTATTTGTATGTCTCTAATTTTCATCTTAACCCAGTTTTTTTCTATGTGCATATAGTTTTGAATTTACATCAGTAAAGAACACTCAAACTTTTTGTGAATAATCTTTAAAATAATCAACAATAAAATCAGCTAATAGTTGTTCTTTATCTGGTCTTGACATTCATTCAACTGTTACATAAATTGGATTAACACTTGGTTCTGTTACAAAAACTTGAGAATTTTCTCAAATAACAAAAATGTTTTTTGGATCTGCTTTTACTAGTTCTGCAATTTTTTCAATACTTTTAGAAAACTCATTTACTTGTTCTTTTTCTAAACCACTAAACTTAATAATTGGCATAATAATTATTCCTTTTTTCTATGTAATTTTATTACAAATTAAAAAATAAATAAAATAATGATAAATACAAAAAGTTCAAAACTTAAAATTGTTTGAACTTTATTTTAAAAATTCTTTGTTATCAAAATATGGTCTTAAAACTGTTGGTAAAACTAATTTTTCACCATCTCAATAATTTTCTAAAATAGCTGCAATCAATCTATCAATTGCAACTCCACTTCCATTTAATGTATGAACTAATCTAACTTTTGAATCTTTATCTTTAAATCTTGTTTGCATATTTCTTGCTTGAAAATCAGTACAATTTGAACATGATGAAATTTCACGATATTTGTTTTGTTCAGGGAATCACACTTCTAAATCATAAGTTTTAGTTGAACTAAACCCAATATCTCCACTACATAACTCAACAACTCTATAAGGTAGATCAAACATATTTAAAACATCTTCAGCGTCTTTTACTAATAGCTCTAACTCATTCATTGATTCATCAGGATGAACAATTTTTACTAATTCAACTTTATTAAATTGGTGTAATCTGATCATTCCTTTAGTATCTCTTCCAGCACTTCCTGCTTCTTGTCTAAAACATTGAGTAAATGAAGTATATTTTAAAGGTAAAACATCATAAGATAAAATCTCATTAGCATGTAAATTGGTTAAGGGAACTTCACTTGTTGGAATTAAATATTGATCTCCAACTTGATACATATCTTCACTAAATTTTGGAAGTTGTCCAGTTCCTAACATTGCACTTCTATTAACTATTAAAGGACAAAAAATTTCTTTGTACCCATATTTTTCATGTCTTTTTAATAAAACATCAGCAACAGCTCTAACTAATTTTGAACCTAATCCAGTATAAACTAAAAATCTTGAACCACTTAATTTAACTCCTTTTTCAAAATCAACTAAACCTAATTTTGTTGCAATTTCTCAGTGAGGAGTTGAATGAACTAATAAAGGGTCGTGTTTTGTTTTTCTAATTTCTACATTATCTTCATCACTTTTACCAAAGTAAATATCTTTATGAGGTAAATTAGGAATGTATGATAATTTTTCTAAAATTTGATCATTTACAATTCTTAATTCTTCATCTAATTTAATAATCTGTTCATTTAAACTAACAACTTCGGCTTTAGCTTGTTCAGATTGTTCAATTTTTTTATCTTTTATTAAAATTCCTATTTCTTTTGATAATTGATTTTTTTTAGATTTTAATGCTTCAGATTTAACTAATATTTCTTTTCTTTTAAGATTTTTTTCTACTGCATATTTTAGATCTGCACTATAATCTTGTTGATTACGCATATTTAATCGTTTGATTACTTCATCAAGATTCTGTTCAATATAATTAATGTCTAGCATTATAAAAAACTCCTTTTGTAACACTAATTATATTATAAGTAATTATCAAAACAAAAAAACAAGCCATAGGCTTGTTTTTAATTATTGATATATTTTTGTAATTTTATTAAGTAATCCTAATGTTTTTCCTAATAATGGTCCTGCTAAGAATAAGAACCCTATAGTACCAATATTTACATAGTTTAACAAGAATTTAGCTTTAATATCTCAAGATATAGGATTTACTAAAAACATAATAACCCCAGGAACAATAATTAATACATCCATTAATACTCTTGAAACATTAAATGGTAATTTAGTTAATCTCATAAAGTTTGTGTTGATTGAGTTATATGATCCTAATAATCAACCTGAGTGAATTCAAAATGTTAATCCAGCAATATATAAAACAAATGCTATTGTGAAAAATATTGTTCTATATTGGTAAGCTGTTGTTTGACTAAACATTCAATCTAAATATTTAATTACTTTTAACATTTCGATTTGACCATCGATTACATATGATAATCCAACGTTAATTATCATATCTAAAACAATTAGTGGTATTAATTGTAATCATAGTTTTTTATCTTTTGTTACTCTGTATTCTCTAATAATTGATAAAACTAGAAACACAACTGAAACTAGTAATAAGAATCCATATAATGACAATAGGGCTAATTTATAATTAGTTGCTGCAACTAACCCTGGTACTTCTTGACCATTAACTTTTGCTCAATCTTTAAACAATGCTAATATACTAAAGTTTGTAAAATCTACGTGGCTTGCTCCTGCTGCTGTTGGCACATATAAAGCAATTGATAATGAAAACAAATACAATCCAATTAGTAAACAACCTAACCTAATTAAGTATTGTTTTTTGTTTTGACTAATACTTGTTTTTAAATTACAAAAATATTTTTTCATTCTCTATCTCCTTTTTAGTTTTCCTAATATTATAACCTAAGAAATATTTATTTTAACATTTTTTTTGATAAGTTATTTTATAAACATTGAATCTAATTTTTAAATAAATTAAATAAACTTCGATAAATACATTGTATAAACGTTGAATTAACAGTAATTAGATAATAAACATATTGATTAAATTATTAGAAATTAAATAGTAATTAAATAGTTTTATTACTAAACAAAATTATTACATAAACTCAACACACTACTAACATAATAGAATTAATAGTATAAAAAGTCAAACCTTGACTAAAACAATTTATTATATTTAAATTAAAAAATAGATATAAAAATCTAGCAATTTTGCTAGATTTTTGTCTTTTATTATATTGCTTTATCTATTTCTGTGTACATCATATTTAATGAATCTGCAACATTTTTATAAACCAATTTACCATTAACTGTTTGAACACCTAATTTTAATGCACTATTATCTAAAATAGCTTGTTTTCAACCTTTTGAAGCGATTTCAACTACATAAGTAAGTGTAGCATTAGTTAATGCAATTGTTGAAGTTCTTGGAACTGCTCCAGGAATATTTGGAACTGAATAATGAATAACATTATGTCTTATAAAAGTAGGATCAGCATGTGAACTTATATGATCAACAGTTTCAACACTTCCACCTTGATCAATAGCAACATCAATAATAACACTATTTGGTTTCATTGTTTTAACCATTTCTGTTGTTACTAATTTTGGAGCTAATTTACCAGGAATTAATACAGTTGAAATAACTACATCACTTTCTTTAACAGCTTTTGCTATGTTTGCATAATTTGATTTTAATATATTAGCTTTATTTCCATATGTTTCATATAATTGTCTAATTCTATTTTCATTATATTCAATTATAGTAACATTAGCTTCCATAGCTATTGCTAATCTTAAAGCTGAAGATCCAGCAACTCCTCCACCAATAATTGTAAAGTTAGCTTTTGGAGTTCCAGGAGTTCCACTAGTAAGTATTCCTAAAGCATCTTTTTCTGTGTTTTTTAATAATAAATTTGAAGCAATAATAACTGCCATTCTTCCAGCAACTTCACTCATTGGACGTAATAATGGTAAAGCTTTATCTATAGTTTGTACAGTTTCATAAGCAATAGCAATAACTTTATTTTTAATTAATTCTTTAGTTAAATCTTTTAATCCTGCTAAATGAAAATAAGTAAAGATAATTTGATTTTCATAAAAATATTTGTATTCTGATTTTAAAGGTTCTTTAACTTTAACAATCATTTCTTGTTTTCAAACTTCTTCTACATTTGTAGTGATTTTTGCTCCTGCTTTTTGATATTCTAAATCACTAAAACCACTACCTAATCCAGCTCCTGATTCAACTAAAACTTCATGATTATTTCTAACTAATTCAACAACTCCCATAGGAGTAATACCAACACGATTTTCATTTTGTTTAATTTCTTTAGGTAATCCTATTTTCATATTATTCTCCTTAATCAAACAAATTTATAATAAAATGTCATATTATTTAAGATTGGCATTTACGGTTTTATTTTATCACTTGATATAAATCAAATTTAAAATTACAAAAAGCTTATTAAATATTAAAAACCATATAAAAACCTCATATCTAATATGAGGTTTGATTTCTTTTATAAATATCAATATCTAATTTTTTAAATAGGTTTAAAAAACTTTGAGTATTAAATACATTATATAAGAATATTGCTGAAATTACTGAAACTAAATATTGAATAAAATCAGTAACTAAAGATATAACAGCTTTAATATTTGCTTGACTAACATCACTAGAATTTGAATAATAATTAATTACATAAGCATATAAAACATATAAAAATATAAATAATTCACTAATCATTATATTTAAATAAAATGGTAATCTATGTATTAATAACTTAACACAAACAAACATTAATATATGAATAATAATTGAAATTGGAACATAAAAAGCAGCTCCAGATACTAGATCAAAAATCATTGCATAAACACATCCAGCAACTAACATCATAGGTCCTGGAATAAAAAAAGTCAAACTCAAAAACAGCCCATCTGCAACTTGAAACAAAGCAGTTCCTGCTATTTGAATCATAGAAGTGGTTAAGGCTATAACTGTTAATAAGCTTGACAATATTGCTGTTAAAACTATGTATTTAATACTTTTAAAATAAGATATTCAATTGATAATTAATTTTATTTTATTCATTAATTTATTTTATCTTATTTTATTTTTTAAATATAGTAGATAATAATCTAAAGAAGTTTCAAATAAACCCAGTTATAAAGATTAGAGGTCCTACATAAATAACTAATGCAACTCCAATTTTTTGTTGTATAGTTGATAAATTTAGTTTTAATAGATCCATAGTACTAGTGTTTTTAAGAACTTCAGTTGCTCTTTGTAAGAAGTTTAGATCGGCTTTTTGCATAGAAAATCCTAAAACAATAATTCCAATCAAAATAATAATAGCTGCTAAAACTAAAGAAATAAGTATTTTAAAAATCTTTCTAAACATATATTACACTCTTTCTAAAACTATAATAACATAGCACAATATATTATCTATTACAATAAGTAATTTTAATAAAAAATTTGTAACTTATTATGTGTACAAGTTTATTTGTGATTTTATTATTAAATCACTAAAATTTTTAACTAATTTTTAAATAATAATTCAACATTTAAATTCGATTAAATTTAATATTTTTTATTCTTAAAATTTTGTTAATTTCTATACTTAAATTATATAAAACACTGATTAAATATTTTAGATTAGCATTTTTTAAAAAAAGGACTAAAATATTCTTATGGTCAAAGGAGGAAGTTATGAGAAATTATCAATTAACAGATCATAAAAATAACTTAGTAGAATTAAACAGCTTAGTTGGACAAAAGGGTCTTGTTATCTTTTTTTATCCTAAAGCTAAAACCTCTTTATGTACGTTAGAAGTTATAGAATACCAAAAACATTTAGATGAATTTAAAGAATTAGGATTTAATGTTGTTGGTGTTAGTCAAGATGAACCTACTAAAAACGATGAGTTTTGTTGTGAACAAAATTTAAGCTTTTTACTACTTTCAGATCTAAATAAAGATCTAGTAAATGAATTTAATTTAACAAGTGAAACAATTACATTAGATGATCAACCATTTGTTAAATATGAACGTTCAACATTCATTTTAGATAACCAATTAAACTTATTAAAAGAATTTAGAAATGTTGATCATATTGAACACGTTTGTGATCTTTTAGAATATCTAAAAAAGAACGACTAGTAAGTTTTAAATTCTACTATAACTTATGATAATTTATTTGTAATTAAACCTTAATTTTATTAAGGTTTTTATTTTGTCAAAATTATTTCATTTTTTAAAAAAATAATTACTTTAAATTTATAAAAACTTGATAAAATTAAATTGTAAATTGGAGAGTTCTTATATGAATAAATTTACTAGTAAACTTAAATTCTTACTATTACTAAATTCTATTGTTTTTCCAACTATTTTAACAATATCTTGTAGTAGAACAACTTCTAATAAACCAGAACAAAATAATAATGATAATAGAGAAAATAATCAAAATAATTCAAATAATCAACAAGATCAAAATAATCAATCTGAATATGCTAATTTATATAATTCACATTTTTTAGATATTAATGATTTACTAAAATCTAACCCATACGAGATCCATAAAAAAACTAAAGATTTTATAAAATCAGAAAAAGAATTTAATAAATTTTTAACAAATAATAATATTGATTTTACTTTTAATGATCACAAAGAATACAATCAACAATATTGAGAATTTGCTTCTAAACTTGGAGAGTATGGAAACATTGGAAATAATAAAGTTGATAGAACTAAATTTTATAATCCAAACATCCCACTTTCTTATTCAATAAAACAACAAAAATTAGAAGAATTAAAAGATGAAGAAATTAAAGATTTAGCTGAACAAACTTTTGATTTTACTAACTTAATAAAAACAAATCCTTTTGGTTTTTTACCATCTAATTTAAGTCAATTACTTTCTTATGCTAGTTTTAGTTCTTTAGAAAAAATGTTTAACCTAAATG
Source organism: Mycoplasma feriruminatoris (assembly GCF_000327395.2). Taxonomy (NCBI): domain Bacteria; kingdom Bacillati; phylum Mycoplasmatota; class Mollicutes; order Mycoplasmatales; family Mycoplasmataceae; genus Mycoplasma; species Mycoplasma feriruminatoris. The sequence continues at coordinate 63,893 of NZ_CP091032.1, read as the reverse complement.
ATATAACTTCTTTAAAATCAAAACACGATGATATTAATGGTACTTTTGAATTACTAATTACTACAAAAGATAATAAGTATTACTATAAAGTTACTAAAGATAAAAATAATGCATTAAAAACTAATGATGATTTTTTTAAATATATTCACGATCGTAGTTTTCAATTAGAAATTAATGTTAAACAATGAGTTATTGAAAGAGATGAAAAAACTTTTGCTGAAATTAAAAGATTAAATTTTGCTAATGCTTCAGGAACTGCTTGAGTTATAGATCGAATTAAAAACGATAATGATAAAGAAAATTATGAACTTTTATTAGCTACAAATATTCACGTTTTTAATCTTAGAAATACATTTGATAAAAGTATATTTAATAACAAAATTGATGATAAATGAAAAGAATTTCCAGTAGGTTTTTATGATGGAAAAGATACAAAAAATACTGATGATAATAGACAAATGAAAATCTATTTAAAAGCAAATAGAACAGAAAAAATTGATAATAAAGAAGGTTTAGTAGAAACTGATGTTGATGCAGGTAAGTCTGTTGATGCTTTTGAGATTTATTCTCAATATCTAACTGCTCCATACTATATACCTAGATATAACACTAGTAATTTTTATTTCAAAAATTCTAATAAAATGTCAAAATACCTAGTAGATGATGGATACTTTTCTAAAACAAATAATTCGGGTGCTGATTTTGTAACTCTAAGATTGAAAATTGAAAAAGAAAGACTAAAAAAACTCCTTCCAAGTTTAGCTGAAGTTATTGGTAAAAAGGAAGAAAAAGATTGATATATAAAATTTAATAAAAATAAATTTAGTCCTTTACAAACTCAATTTTATGCAGGTTATCCAAAACATTGAAATCCATTCTATAGAAGAACTCAATTTAGAGGTCTTAAATCTGAAGGTGGAATAGTTTCAAGTCAAAGAAAAATTTTAGAAGATATTTATTTTAGAGATATCTGATTAAAATATGACAAACTAAAAAATATGGAATATAACTCACTAAATAAAGAATGAGAAAAATACGAAAAGCCATTCATTGACAATGAACACGGAATGAAACTAACAATTGCTGATCAATTTTCAACATTATATACAAACATTCCTTTTGGTCAAATTGCTTTAAAGCAAGGTGCATCAGGCTCAATGGTAATTGATTCATCATTTAATGTTATTGGAATATTAAATACTGAAGTTGAAGATGTTCCTAATTCTAAATACATTTCAATTCCTTTATTTCAATATCAAGATCAAACATTCACCCTACCTGTGCGTGTTCAAACTAATGGAGTTGTTTTATTTAACTCATTAAGTAATGATTATTCAAATAACAAAGCTCCTAAAATAATTGATGGTTTAATAGATAAATTAAAACAAGATAACTTAAAAACTATTAATTTAAATCCATAAACTTGTGTAAACTACTATGTTTTTTATTTTTATATCTTTTATTAAAAACTAAATTCAATATACTTAATATTAGACAGTAAAAAAAATAAAAAATAGAAGGACAAATATGAAAATAGCTGGTTTTTGAAGAAGAGTCTTTAGAAATCTTGTTGACTCTCTTGCATTAGTATTTACTTTAGGTATTTACTTAATTATTTTTATTATTTTATTTTTCAAAGGTAGTCCATCTTGAGGAATGAGACTAACAGGTACTAAATATAGTAGTAATAGAATGGGAAGACTTGCATTATGAAGACTTTTATTCTGATTATTACGTTTCTTAACTGTTGGTATTTTATTAATCGTTGACTTTATTAGAATTATTCTTAAAAAAGGTACACTTGCAGAAAAGAAAGCTGATAATTTCACAATTATTGCATAAAGAAGTTTTATACTTCTTTTTTTATTGTCTAATACTAATTTAAAACACATTGTAATATATAAAAATCATTAATATAATAAATTCGTAATAAGATACTAAAATGTGTGAGGGTTAAATAATGAAGAAATTATTTAATATATTGGGTCTTAATTTTTTATTAATTTCAACAATTATTACAGGTGTTTATTTAACAAATAATAATCAAGACAATAATATTGTTTTGAAAATGGAATCTTCAGAAAGTACAGAATTAAAAAAAGCTAAAGAAGAAATTGAAAAACTTAAAAAAGAACTAATAGAACTAAAAGAAGAGTTAAATCAGGAATTTACTGATCACAACAAAACACTAGAAGAAAATAAAGAACTTTTAGCTAAACTAAAAGATTATCTAAAACTTAAAAATGAGTTATTAGATTATAAAGAACTTTATGACAAAGAATATACTAAAACTAATAACTTATTAGAATACAAACAAAAAACAGAAGCAAAACTAAAAGAATATGAAGCATTATTTAAATCTATTGGTGCTGATGTTACTTATTTTAAACATAATGATCCTTCAAAAATCATTAATTTAATTAACGAATCAAAAAGTAAAGATAATGTTCATAAATTAGAAAAATCTCAACAAATAGCAATTAGTATTGGAGCAGGTTTAACTTTACTAGCAATTGCTATTTGTGGGTTAGGTATTGGTTTAAATAAAAATGTTTTTAAAAGATCAAAAAATGTAAATAGAATAATAATTTCTAAATAAGTTATTAAGGTTTAAATAAACGGCTAAGCCGTTTTTATTATGGTTATTTAACTACAATTGATTCAATTGTTTATAATATATTTTTTAAAGGAGTATTTTATGAAGACTTTTGATTATGATGATGTGCAACTGATTCCTGAAATGTGTGTTGTTAGTTCAAGAAAAGAATGCAACACATCTGCAACTTTAGGAAAACACACTTTTAAATTACCTGTAGTTCCTGCTAATATGGCAACAATTATTAACGAAGAATTAGCTGAACAATTAGCTAAAAATGGTTATTTTTATGTAATGCATAGATTTAATGTTGATCAAATAAAATTCATTAAAAATATGAAAGAAAAGAATTTAATAACTTCTATTTCTTTAGGTGTAAAACCAGATGAATATAAATTAGTAGATCAAATGGTAGAACAAAATTTAATTCCAGATTATATAACAATTGATATAGCTCACGGTCATGCTTTAAGTGTTAAAAATATGATTAGTTATATTAGAGAAAAAATGAAAAATGATGTTTTTATAATTGCAGGAAATGTAGCAACTCCAAAAGCAGTTAGAGATTTAGAACTATGAGGAGCTGATGCAACTAAAGTTGGAATTGGTCCTGGAAAAGTATGTATTACAAAACTTAAAACAGGATTTGGAACTGGTGGATGACAATTATCAGCTCTTAGATATTGTGCAAAAACTGCATCAAAACCTATTATTGCTGATGGTGGATTAAGAGTTCATGGAGATATTGCAAAATCAATTAGAATGGGTGCTAGTTTTTGTATGATTGGAAGTTTATTTGCAGCTCACAAAGAATCACCTGGAAAAGAAGTTGTAGTTGATAATTGTATCTATAAAGAGTACTATGGTTCAGCTAGTGAATATAATAAAAGTGAAAAACGTTATGTTGAAGGTAAAAAAGAATTAATTAAAATCAGAGGAAGTATTTTTGATACTTTAAAAGAAATGACTGAAGATCTACAATCATCAATTTCTTATGCTGGTGGAAAAGATTTACAAGCAATAAAACGTGTTGATTATGTTTTATTAGGAGATTATAAAGATTAAAGTACACTTAATTGAATAACAATTAAAAATATAATATAATTATAAAGCCGCGATAAGAATAACATCTGAACGAGTTAGGACCGGAAGGTAGCAGCTATAAGGAAAAGTGTTCTGTATTGCGGTTTTTTATTTGGTAAAAAATTATGAATGATTTTAATAACATATTAGATCTAATGATTAATGAATCTAAAAAAGCATTAACTTATAATGATATTCCAGTTTGTAGTTGTATTATTGATAAAAATAATAATATTGTTAGTTTAGATATTAATACAAGATATAAAAATAAAGATATTTCTCAACATGCTGAAATTAATGTAATCAATAAACTAATTAATCAATTAAATACTTTTAATTTATCTGAATATAAACTAATAACAACTCTTGAACCTTGTATGATGTGTTATTCAGCAATAAAACAAGTAAAGATTAAAACTATTTATTATCTTGTAGATAGTTATAAATTTGGAATTTCAAACAATTATAGTATTAATGATCAAACTTTAAATTTAATTCAAATAAAAAACCACAATAAACAAGAACAATACATTAAATTACTTAACGATTTTTTTATTACTAAAAGATAAATATTAATTTTCTAATATTAACTACTAGTATTTGTTTATCTAATAGAATACTAATATAAGATAAAATTATATTAGTTGGAGGGTCAAATGAATACAAATAAACAATCTTTATACAGAACATATAGACCAAAAGATTTTAATAGCGTTGCTGGTCATAATAACATTAAAGAAATATTAGAAAAACAAATAAAAGATAATAGAATTAATCACGCATTATTATTTTCTGGACAAAGAGGTACTGGAAAAACTAGTGTAGCTAGAATTTTTGCAAAAACTATTAATTGCTTAAATTTAAATGGTTCTAAAGCTTGTGAAAATTGTAGTAATTGTAAATTAGCAAATGAAAATCAATCAATTGATATTATTGAAATTGATGCTGCTTCAAATAATGGTGTTGATGAAATTAGAGAAATTAAAAACTCAGTTTCAACATTACCATTAAACAGTAAATATAAAGTTTATATTATTGATGAAGTTCATATGTTAACTAAACAAGCTTTTAATGCATTATTAAAAACTTTAGAAGAACCTCCTGTTTATGCTGTTTTTATTCTAGCAACTACTGAATTTAATAAAATCCCTCAAACCATTTTATCTAGATGTCAAATATTTAACTTTACAAAAATTGATAAAAACTCTTTAAAAAACCGTTTAGAATATATAGCTAGTCAAGAAAATTATCAAATTGAAAAACAAGTTTTAGATGAAATTTTTTATTTATCTGAAGGTTCTTTAAGAGATGCAATTAACATTTTAGAACAATTAATGTTAGCTACTGATAATCTAATTACTATTGATAATTTAAAATCAATTTTTTTAATTGCAACAAAACAAGAGCAATTACAAGTAATAAAACAATCTTTAAATAATGATACTAACTTTATAATTTCATATTTTCAAAAAGCAAATGACCAAGGGATGAACTGAGATGTTTTTGCACTAGGTTTAATTGAAATTTTAAAAGAAATTATTGAATATAAATTAACTAAAAACTCTGAATTTTTAAATATATTAGAAGTAGAAGAAGTTAAACAATTTGATTTGATTAATGTAGATAATTTATTTTTACTATCTGATAATTTAGCTGAAGCTTATTTTAAAACAAAGGCTGCTAATATTAGTTTTAACTACTTATTATTAAGCTTATTAAAAACAATTAACTCAAATAATAATCAACAAAAAACTACAACAACAAACACAACTACAACTACAATTGAGACTAAGAAAACAAAAGAGTTCCAAATCCCTGAAGAATTTGAAGTTGTTAAACCAAAATATGAAAAACAAGAAGTAGATGATCAGAATACAACTCATCCTGACTTTAATCCTTTTGATGATGATTTTTCAATTTCAAACAACGATTTTAATGATCAATTCATAATTGAAGAATCTATTGATTCTCAAACTAGTAATCAAACTTTTATTCAACAAGAAGTGATAAAAACTAGTTTTGATGAACCAGAAAACACTTTAACTAATGAATTTGATTTTCAACAAGAACAAAGTGAACCAACAGAAATTTGTTCAACTTTAAGTGAGTTAAAATCTAAGTTTAATATTCATGTTTCTCAAGCAATTGATAGTAAAGTTAGAATGCTTTTAAATGAAGATTTAATTAGTATTTTAATTGAAACTAAAAACTATAAAGCTCAAATTAATAATATTGAACAACAACTAGAGGATCTATTTGAAAATCATAATGATAAATTAATAAATACTGATCAAGCTTCAAAATTATTTATGCTTTTAGATAGTAAAGTTATTTCTTTAACTAATGATTTAATTGTTTTAAAAACTCAAACTAAAACACATGCAAATTTAATTAATGATTCAATGTTAGATAAAAATGTTTTACAAGCAATTTATCATTGATTTAAAAAACCTTATTTAATTTTTGCTATTGATAAAATGAAATGAGATGAAATTAAAACTATATTTTTAGATCTAAAAATTAAAAACAAATTATCTAAATATCAAGAAATTAATATAAATAAACTAAAAGAAAAATATTTAACAATTGATAATGAAGTTGATGAAGATTTAATTAATAAAGCTAAAGATCTATTTAATGATGACTTTATGATAGGTGATTAAAATGTCTGAAAATATATTTGATGAAATTATTAATTCAATTAGAACTAATCAAGGATTAACTAAAAAAACATCAGAAAGATTATTAGTAGATTTATTATTAAATAAAGATAAATTAAATGAATTTGTTAACCAATTAAATAAAGCTAATCAATTAATTTCAATTTGTAAAATATGTGGATATTTAAGTGAAAATAATAAATGTTTAGTATGTAGTTTAGATAATAGAAATCAAAACACAATTTGTATAGTTGCAACAATTTTAGATGCTAAAAACATAGAAAGTACAAATAAATATAAAGGTGTTTATCATATTTTAAATGGTGAAATTAATCTTAATAAAAACATCACATTTGATAAATTAAACATTAGTTCTATTTTTAAAAGAATTAATGATAATACTGAAATAATATTAGCTTTAAACTCAACTTTTGAAGGAGAACTAACTGCTAATTATTTATACAAATTACTAAGTACAAAAAACATAAAAATCACAAGATTAGCTAAAGGTATTCCAATGGGAGCTAGTTTAGATTATATGGATGAATTTACTTTACAAAGTGCATTTATCAATAGAAAAAAATATGGAGAATAAAAATGTTTATTACGTTTGAAGGAATGGATGGTAGTGGTAAAACTACAGCATTATTAAAAGTAAAAGAAGAATTAGAAAGATTAAATTATCAAGTTCTAGTTACAAGAGAACCTGGTGGAGAAATGATTGCTGAACAAATCAGACAAATCATTTTAGATAATAAAAATCAAAATATGGATGCTTGAACTGAAGCCTTATTATTTATAGCTTCAAGAAATCAGCATTTACAAAAAGTAATTAAACCAGCTTTACAAAAAAATATTATTGTTATTTCAGATCGTTTTATTGATTCAACTAGTGCTTATCAAGGAAGTGCTAGAAACATTGGAGTTAATTTAGTTAATCAAGTTCAACAAATAGTTTTAAAAGACTGTTTACCTGATCTAACTTTATTTTTTGATGTTTCTTTTAGTGAAGCTGAAAAAAGAATGAAAATAAGAGGAGAAAATTCAAAAAACCGTTTAGATAAAGAACAAAGTGATTTTAAACAAAAAGTTTATCAAGGATATTTAGAACTAGTTAAAAATAACCCTGAACGTATTAAAGTAATTGATGCCAATAAAGATATTGATCAAGTCTATGATCAAGCTATTAAAATAATTTTAGAAAAGCTTAAAGATAATGAAAAAAGAACAAGTAATTAATCGTTTAAAAAAACTTATTGATAATAATAATTTATTTTCTAACATTATTTTAAATTGTAAAAATGAACAAATTAGTTTAGATGTAGTTGATCAAATTATTTATTATGCATTTAGTAAAAATTTAGATAATCTTGATTTTAATAAACTAAAAGAACAAATCAAAAATAATACTCATATTGATATATTAACAATTGGAAATAATTTAAATATTACAAATCAAGAAGTATTAGATCTAATTAATAAAATGTCACTATCTGCAACTGGAAAACAAAACATTAAGTTTTTTATAATTAAAAATGCTCAAAACTTAAAACAAACTGCAGCAAATTCTTTATTAAAATTTTTAGAAGAACCACCTATTAATACTTATGGAATTTTATTAACTAATAACTATAGTGAAATTATTAATACTATTTGATCTCGTTGTCAGTTAATTAATATTGATAATGAGATTAATTTAGATGATAAACTTAATCGTTTTGAAGAATTATTATTATCAAAAAATAAAGATGAAATCTTATTGTTTAATAAAGAAATGAAATCAATGGATAAATCAGAATTAGTTAAAATGATAGATGATGCTTATAATAGAACAATTGTTTATAAGTTTACTAATTTAATTTCTCCAACTTTAGAAATACTAGATGATTTAAAGTTTTTACCAATAACTAGTATTGTAATTGATAATTATTTAATTAGAATTGTAGAACAAATTTAATGAAAGTTTTAAATGATTTATTAGGATATAAAAATAGAAAATTATATCAACACAATAAAATGTTTAATTTTACTTTAGATAGTGTTTTAGTAGCTAGATTTTGTAATTTAAACAGTAAGAAAAAAAAGATTTGTGACTTTGGAACTAATAATGCAGTGATTCCTTTAATTTTATCTAAATACACAAAAGCAAAAATAACGGGTGTTGAAATTCAAGCTCAAGCTGTTGAAATTGCAAAAGAAAATATAAAATTAAACAACTTAGAAGATCAAATAGAAATCATTCATGCTGATATAAAAGAATTTAGTAAATTACATAACCAAGAATTTGACTTAGTTGTATGTAATCCTCCATTTTTTAAAACAACTAATAATCCCAAATTAAAAGAAGCATCAATAGAAATAGCAAACGCTAGACATGAATTATTAATTAGTCTAGAACAAATAATCAAAAGTGCAGCTAGATGTTTAAAAAATGGTGGTAATTTTACTATTGTTCATAGAAGTGAAAGACTAAGTGAAATTATTAATTTATTTTATAAATACAATATTTATCCAAAAAGATTAAGACTAATTCAATCTAAAAAAACTGATAATGCAAAAATGATTTTAATTGATGGAATTTATCAAGGAAATGAAGGAATGGAGATATTACCTACTTTAATTACACATAATGATGATGAAACTTATACTGATGAATTGTTAAAATACTTTCACGACTAGTTAATTAAATCTTAGTAAGTATTATATAATTCAATTAGAAAGAATAAGTATATGGATGTTACAAAATTAATATTAAAACTTGATCAACTATCAAAAGAAAAAACTAGTACAATTGGTGTTACTAGTAGAGTAATTTTAAATAATATAGAATTAATTACAAATTCAACAATTTCAAAAGTAGCACAACTTACATTCACTTCTCCAGCAACAATAACTCGTTTTTGTCAAAAATATTTAGATATTTCAGGATTTAGTGAACTTCAAACTTTATTAAGAGTTTATTTAAATCAACAAGAAGAACAAATCAAAAATACATCTTTAGATAAAAATAAAAAAATCACCAAATTTGATGAAATAAATAACGCAATAATTGCAACTGATGCTTTAATTGATATTAACGAAGTTGATAAACTAGTTAGAGCTATTTATAACACTAAAACTGTTGCTTTAATTTCTTATGATAATAGTGTTAATCACGCTGTTACTGAACTTGCTGAAAAAATGAATTTAATTGGAATTCCTCCAGTTATTATTAATCAACAAGAAGATCTAGATTACTTTACAAAAATATCTGATTCTGCTTGAGTGTTTATTGTAGTTTCTCATTTTGCAGAAAACAATTTAACTTTTCAAGCAATTTCACAACTAAAAAAGAATGGTTCAAGAATAGGTTTAATTTCAATGAATAAAGCAAATAAATATTCTAGTGTTTGTGATTATTGAGTTAAATATGCAGTTAGTGATGATGATCCACTACAAAAAATTAAACACTCAGCGAACTTTTCTTTACTATATGTTGTTCAAGTTATATTTAATAGAATATTAACTAACGATCCTAAACGTTTTGAAAAGGTAATTAAAACTTTAAAAATTGAATAATTATGAACTTATCTAATATAAATAAATTTGAAAAATATTTAATCGCAGTATCAGGTGGACCTGATAGTGTTTTTTTATTATGTAATGTTATAAAAATCATTGATCCAAATAATTTAGTAGTTTGTCATGTTAACTATAACTTTAGATCTGATTCGAATATAGATCAAAAAATAGTTTCTGATTTATGTAAAAAATTTAATTTAAAACTAGAGTTATTAAATGTACAAAAAAACTACGATTTATTAAAAGAAAATTTTGAATCTTGAGCTAGAGAAAAACGTTATGATTTTTTTAATAAAATAGCTAAAAAATATAATATCTACAATCTACTAGTTGCTCATAATTTAAATGATCTAATTGAAACTTATTTACTACAATTACAAAGAAATAATTTAGTTGATTATTATGGGTTAAGAACAGTTAGTATGTATAAAGATCTAGTAGTTTATCGTCCTTTATTAGATGTTAAAAAATCTGAAATTCTTAACTATTTACATACTAATAAAATTAGTTATGCTATTGATTCAACTAATAGTGATACTAAATATCAAAGAAATAAAATTAGAGCAACTTTAAATGAAAATAGCTTTACTAAAATAAAAAATCAAATCAATAAAGCTAATGATAGTTTAAAAAACATAAAAAAAATAGTTGATAACTATTTAAATGAAAATATTATAGATAATGAATTAATTTTAAATAAAGATCTTTTCTTATTAGATGATGATTGTATTAAAAGAATTATTTATCAATATTTTAAATTAGTTAATAAAGAAAATTTATTGCTTAATAGAAGTAATAAAACTATTAGTGAAATTGCAAAAAGACTAGTTAGTTCAAATAAAGGCTATTGAAAAATTAATCTTAATGATCATAGTTTAATTAAAGACTATAACAAGTTATTTATTATAAAAAATAGTTTATTAGAAGTTAAAACTATAACTATTAACAATATAGATGATTTAATTAATCAAACTAGTTTTAAAAATATTAAAGAAATTGAACAGATCATTTTAAAAGAAAGAAACTTTAGTTATGTAATTAGTAATGATTATGATTATTACAAATCAATTACAACAATTAAAAATAAAAAAACTAATAGGTTTTTTATAGAAAGAAAAATTAGTTATAAAACTAGGTTTTTTTCTCCAGTTGTATTTAACATAAAAGATAAAGTTATTTTAAATAAAATTAAAAAACATTATTAGTTTTTTGTTCTCTAACATGATTGTGATTTTGACAAAAACCAACTAGTTGTTCAATAACATTAGATTGTTTAATAATTGCTTGGTTACAAATGCAAGGTACTTTTTTATGCATTTGTTCAAAAACTACATCAGCTTCTTGATATCAAGATCTAGTTGAGTGATTTAAAAAGTTGCACATACTAGCAACACTACCAACAAAATAATCAGCATATCTAATTAAAGGATAAGAAGTTGATTCTAATTGTATAACTTTAACTAAAATCTCTTTAAAGTTTAACTCTCAAAAAAATGAGGTTTTTAAATAACCTTCTAAAGTTTCTAGTTTTTGTCTTTTATTAGTTTTAATCATAGTTTTTCTTTGATCAATATAAACTTTAATATTTAAAATATCTTGGTTTTTAATAACACTTTTACTTGAAATAGATTTAATAGTTCTTTCAATTAGATTTTTAACCATCATATTATAAATAGCATCTAAATTAATTTCTTTACTATGCTTTGAATTTCAGTTTTTTAAACTACTAATCATTGCAACATTAGTTTGATTATTAAATCTAATTTTTGATGATAATGCTTTTTTATTACTTAAAGATAAATTATTTCATTTAACTTCTTTTTTAAGATCATAAGCTTTAAGATCTTTTTCAAAATTATTTCTATAATCTCTAATTGATTTTTCTGTTTTTAAAATATTTGACTTAATTTTAGATTCACTAATTTGAATATTTTGATACTCTGAATCATTTAAATAAAATCCACCTACAACAAAAAAATCAGAAATTGCATTTCCACTTTCATCAAGATAAAAATTTAAATAATAAGTCATATATTCACACCTTTAAAAAAAGGAGACATAGTCTCCTTCCAGCATAGGGGTGCCCGTACTCTACACTTTATAGTGCATACGATTAAGATATTCTTCAATCCCTACGTCTTACCAATAATATAATATCATAGAAAATACTAATTTAAAAACTACAATGATAAAGCCGTCATTATTTACTCATCAATGTGATAATATTAAATATTATGGACATTAAATAGACTGGAGAAACAGATGAACAAAAAGAAGAGAAAATCTACGTTTTGGTTTTGAATAATTCTAATAGTAGGTTTTATAATTTTACTATCAGTTATTAGTATAACTTCTAGAGGAACTACTCAAAATTTAACTATTGAACAACTTAATAATTTATTTACTCAAGGTAAATCTTTTAATAATGTTGTTTTACAACGTAATAATATCCAAGGTATTGAAGTAATCACTGGATGATATAACAATGGAAGTGGTTGAACTAAATTTACTGTTAATACTAACTCATTTGCTATTAATAGTTATAGTGAAGCCTTTAAAAACTTTGTATGACATTCTAATACTACTCGTTATACTGAATCATCTTGATTCTCATTACTTTCATCATTATTACCAATGTTAATTTTAATTTTATTCTACATTGGTTTATTTTACTTCATGGCTAAAGGTGGAGGTGCCGGAGCTGGTGCTAATGGTCTATTTGGAATGGGTAAAAATAGAGCACGTAGAGAAAAATCTAATGTTAAATTTAGTGATGTTGCTGGTATTGAAGAAGAAAAATCTGAATTAGTAGAACTAGTTGACTATCTAAAACAACCTGCAAAATATGCTTCAGCTGGTGCTAGAGCTCCAAAAGGAGTTTTAATGGAAGGCCCTCCTGGAACAGGTAAAACTTTACTAGCAAAAGCTGTTGCTGGTGAAGCTAATGTTTCTTTCTTTTCTATAGCTGGTTCAGAATTTGAAGAAATGTTTGTTGGGGTTGGTGCAAGCAGAGTTAGAGAAATGTTTAATGAAGCTAAAAAAGCTGCTCCTGCAATTATTTTTATTGACGAAATTGATGCTGTTGGTAGAAAACGTAATTCAGCAATTGGAACTGGAACAAATGAACAAACTTTAAACCAATTACTAGTTGAATTAGATGGATTTGAAACTAATTCAGGAATTATTGTAATGGCTGCAACTAACCGTGTTGATGTACTAGATCCTGCTTTATTAAGACCAGGTCGTTTTGATAGAGTTATTCAAGTTTCTCTACCAGATATTAAAGAACGTGAACAAATTTTAAAACTACATGCAAGAAACAAAAAAATTGATCCATCAATTGATTGACATAGAATTGCTGAAAGAACTCCAGGATTTTCAGGAGCCCAACTTGAAAACGTTTTAAACGAAGCTGCTATTTTAATGGTTAGAGAAGGTAAAACTGTTATTGGTATTAATGAAATCGATGAAGCTATTGATAGAGTTGTTGGTGGTCCTGCTAAAAAATCACGTGCAATGACAATGCATGACAAAGAAATTGTTTCTTATCATGAATCAGGTCATGCTTTAATTGGATTAAAACTTGAAAGTGCTTCAAAAGTACAAAAAGTTACAATTATTCCTCGTGGTAATGCTGGTGGTTATACTATTATGACTCCAAAAGATGAAACTTTATTCTCATCAAAATCTGATCTATATGCTATGATTGCTGGATATTTAGGTGGTCGTGCTGCTGAAGAAATTAAATTTGGTAAAGATAAAGTTACAACTGGAGCTCATGATGATTTTGATAAAGCTACAGCTATTGCTAGAAGAATGGTAATGCAATTTGGTATGTCAGATTTAGGAATAACTAAATTCTTAACTATGGCTGATGAAGCTTATGGAAAAACTGAAGGTAGTTATTCAGAAAAAACTGCTGCTAAAATTGATGCTGAAGTTGAAAAAATTCTAGAAGAATCATATAAATTAGCTATTAAAGTAATTAGTGAAAATATGGAAACTTTAGAATTATTAGCTGAATCATTAAGAGTTTTAGAAACAATTACCGCTGAACAAATTGATTACATTAATAAAAACAATAAATTACCTGAAGCTGTAATTTATGAAAAAGAAAAATATAAAGAAGAACAAGAAAAAATAAATTCTGGAAAAATCATTGATTTAGATATTAATGATATTAAAGAAGAAAATAAAGATAAATAATTAATATAACAAAAAACCAAGACATTTTAAGTCTTGGTTTTTTAATGTTTTATTAATCTTTTAATGCATTAATTGGAATAACTATAATTCCATCTTCTTCTCTTTTATAAACTATATTACCAAATCCAACTATTATGCATTTGTTAACTGGTGGTTTAGGATTGTGTTTTGTTATAGAAGCAACTGTTTTATTTAATTTTCTAGCAGCTGTATTTAATTGACTTCAACCAAGAATTATATCTACTGCACATCAACTACCGTTTTTAAATTCAATAACAACATCTAATTTGTTATTTAAATAATCTTCATAATGAAAGACTTTTGCTTCATTAGCTTGTGCATAAACTTTTAAATCTCTTATTACTAATGATTTAAATAACACTTGATATAAAGCAAAGTTGTCTTCTAATTCTTCAGCTGTTAAATCTAATAATGCACAAACTAAAGATGGATCACTAAAGTATCTTTTTTCTAATCATTTTGTTCTTATTTTTGATTTTTCAAGATGATAAGGTTTTAGGTTATCAAATAAAAATAAGCGGTTTAAGAATTCTATATATTTAGCTAGTGTTGGTCTTGAGATAGTTTTATTTTCATTTTTTAAAATATCTGTTATTATTGAACGCTCACTAATTGTTGTTGAAAAATTTCTAGCTAATGATTTTAGAATTAACTTAGAAATTTTAAAGTTGTACTTAATGTTTTGTTCTGCTGATTTTTCTTCTAGAATTTTATTAATGTATTTTTTAGGTAACTCATGACAATTACTACTATTAGAATCTAAATTTTCTGGTCACCCACCTCTAACAATAAGATAAGCTAATTGTTCATATGTTAAGCTTTCAACAAATCTTGTTTCTATATTATTTAATAAAAGTTCATTTATAGATATCAAGCCTTCAGAATCATTTGATTCAAATAAACTCATAGTGCTCATTTTTAATGTCACAATTCTTTCTGCTTTATTATGTAAAACTTTTTTACGTTTTAGAGTTGATGAACCCGTTAAAATAAATTGGTTTTTTTTTGATCTTAAATCTACTTCTCATCTTATTGCTTCTCAAAGTGCAGGTACATTTTGCCATTCATCAATAAGTCTAGGAGTTTTACCATCTAAAACAAATTTAGGATTTATTATAGCGAGCTCTTTATTAGAAGAATTTTTTTCTTCTAATCCTATATAAAACTGACTTTTAGAAATTCTTTTAGCTGTTGTAGTTTTACCACATCACTTTATTCCTTCAATACAAATAGAACTCGCAACATCAAAATATGATGATATTATTTTGTCCATTATTCTAGGTTTATACTTTTCTTTATTCATAATTCCGAGCTCTCCTTAGTATTATTTTTACCAAATTTAATTAAAAAAGTTTACAAGATTTAAAGTAAAAACTTTACCAAATTCGACAAAATTGACAAAAAAAGTTTACCAAATTAGGGAAAATTGGCAGAAAAAGTTTACCAAATTAGGAAAAAACGACAAAAAAAGTTTACCAAATTAGGGAAAATTGGCAGAAAAAGTTTACCAAATTAGGAAAAAACAACAAAAAAAGTTTACCAAATTCGACAAAAAAAGAACCTATGGTTCTTTAAAACGGTTAACAATTAAACATTAATTATTGTTTTTTTTAAGTTTTTAGGTCATTTTTCTTTGTTATTCACAATGCCCGAACTTTTAGCAAAATCTTTATGTTTTACAGAATCTTTAAATGTTCAGCTACTTAAATTTTGATTAAAAGATTTTGCCCCTTTAAACATGTCTTCTATATCTTGAACTGACGATACATCTCATTTACTTATATCTTGATTAAAATTCTCAGCATCTTCAAACAATGCGTTCATATCTGTAATTCTAGAAGTATCTCAAGATTCAATACCTTGAATATAAGAGCTTTCGCTGCGATAAAATGCACCTTTTAAAATAGTAAAATAACTAGGTAATTTTGAAGGAACTTTTATAACATCGGGTTGTACTTGTTGCAATCCAAACTTACCATCTTTTGTTTTATAAAAACCTAATTTAGTAATCTCTCTTCCTTTAATTTCTTTACCCGAATTATCTTTTAAAGTGATATCTCTTAATTCGTGATCAGTTTCATTCTCTTCAGGAATGGCTTCAACAACATCATCATTTAATTCTTGATCAGATTGATCTTTTGGTGGTTTATCTTTTCCAAAATCATTACCATTTGAATTTTTATTAGATCTAGTAGGATTATCTTTTGAGTTTTTATCTCGATCTTTATCTGAATTATTTTTTGATTCATCTTTATGATCTATTTCCTTATGTGTATCATTTGTTTTATTTACTTGCTGATCACTAGTGTCTTTTGACTTGCAAGCAATTAAAAAAATAGAAGTAGAAATAGCTAGAAGTGCACTACTTAAAACTGATAACAATTTCTTCATACACACACATCCTTTTAACAATTAGTAATATTTTACAACAATCATATTCAATTAACACAACTAAAATTAACAACAAAAAAAGTGAAGTTTTTTAACTTCACTTTTAAAATAATTATTTTTTTTATATAAAAGCTATACTACTAATTACCACTCATAAAGGTAACATAATAACTGCTAATAATGTTGTTAATGTTGAACATTGAGCTGCAAATTCTTCATGCATTTTATATTGAATAGCATATAGAATTACAACTGTTGCTGGAGGAGTTGCTGCAAGTATTACCATTGAAACACCCACTTCTTTTGAAACTAATCCAGCTTGATTTAATCCTAAGAAAATTAAAAATACAAATAAAGGCAATATTACTAATTTTTGAATACTAAAGATTCATACTCATTTATCTTTAACTGCTTTTTTAAAGTTTGAACTAGCTAAAGTTATACCAATTGCAATTCAAGTAATAGGAGCAGCTAAAGCACCTAGTTTTGAAAATGTTGTGTGAACTAGTGGAAGAGTTTTTTCAAATTCAAATCAAGCAACACCTTTTTCTACATATTTAAAGTTTAATCCATAACTTTGGTTTGGAATTAAAGTTGTTAATCATAATATTAATCCTAAGAATGTACAAATAACTATAGGGTTAACAAATGTCTTTTTCATTGCATCTTTAAAGTTTGCTTTTGATCATTTAACTCCAGATATTAACATAAAACAAAATGAATATAAAAATACTCTATAAGCAATATTTCAAATGTTTGCTGCTATAAATCCTGATTTTGGATAAATTGCTTGAATAATTGGAAATCCAAAAAATGTAGTTGATCCAAAAATAATCATCATTCACATAATTAAAGCACGATTCTGACTCATTGACCCATCTGAATTTAATGCCTTATTATCTTGAATCATTTCTGCTGATTTTTTAGCTAAATTTGGTGCATATTTAGACCATAAAAATGCTATTAAATTTAAAACAATATAAAAAGCAAATGAAATACCTAAAATAACACCTTGTTCTTGTAGTTGTTTAATATTTGCAGTTTTCATAAATCCAGTTAAAACAAGTGCTGGTACTGCTATTGTCATAACTACTTTTACTAATCCTGCTTTTCATTCTTTTTTTAAAATATTTGCTTTTGTTAAACCATAACTTAGTAAAATAGTAACTATTGTAGCAATAATTGCTCCTCATAGTTTTTGATTAGTCATAGTTTGTAAAAATGCTTCTTTAACACCATTCATATATTTTTACCAACTATTCTATAACTTATTTTTACAATCATTTGTTGTTAAATATTCATTTAAATTATCTAGTGAATATTCGATCATATTTGATGCTGCTTCATCAGTATATGAACCAATGTGAGGTGTTATTAAAACTCTTGGATATAGTTCTAATAATTCTTTAATAATAGGATCTTCAATACTGTCTAATTTCTTAAATAAATAATCTTTTTCAGTATTTCAAACATCTAATCCAACAGCAGCTAATTTATTAGATTTAATAGCATCTAAAATAGCTTGTTCATCTTGAATTTGACCACGTGAAGTATTAACTAAAATAGCTTTATCTTTCATTTTATCAATCAATTCTTTATTAATCATTTTGTCATTTTGACCTTTAATATAAGGCATATGAAAACTTATAATATCTGCATTAGCTAATAAATAATCTAAATCAACATATTTAATAACATCACTTAAACTATCATTTGGTTTAATATCATAACCTAAAACTTCACATCCAAAAGCTTTAAACATTTTAGCTGCTTCATATCCAATACGACCAGTTCCAATGATTCCAACAACACTATTTTTTAACTCTTTAGAAAATCCATATTGATCCATTTTAAAGTTTTTATTAACTGATTGATAAGCTCAATAAGCTGATTTTCTAGATAAACTATGAGCTAAACTAAATGCTAATTCAGCTATAGCAGTTGGTGAATAAGAAGCTACTCTAGCCATTTTAAATCCTAGTTCATGACCTGCTGGTATATCAATATGATCAAACCCAACAGTTCTAGTAAATACATATTCAACATTTAGTTCTTTTAGTTTTTCTAATAAAACTCTATCTAGTTTATCAGCACCTCTAACAACAACACAATTATGATTTTTAACTAAATCAATTCTATCTAGTGTTAAAGTTCCTTGTACTAGTGTTAATTCGTAGTTGTATTTATTTTTTAGTTTTTCAAAAAATTCAATTTCTGATTCTCTTACCCCAAAAAATATAACTTTCATATATTCTCCTGTTTAATTAGGTACTTTAAATTTAGACATAAAATATCTAATTAAACATTTAAATAAGTTAGTATTTTTATCATATAGCTTCATCTGATACATCATGTCTTAATTTAGCAATCTACCATATATTAAAATTATATAATTTCACATTTTCTAAATTTTTATAACAACTAAAAACTAGAAAATTAGTATAAAAAAATCAAATGCACACTAAAGCATTTGATTTTTAATAATATATTTCTATTCATCAACTTCACTTAACATAGTACTTGGTTCAGCATTTCTTACTCTTTTTGTTGAAACTCATAAAGAAGTAAAGAATGATACTAAAATTAATAAAATACATATTACAACTGATATTCAATAAACTCCAATTGGTATTGAAAATCCATTTGCACTAAACACTTTATCAATTATTGTTGTACTACTAAAAACAATTATTGTTGTAAAGAATGAAATTAATAAACTAAATATCGTAGCTATTCCAAGTGTATAAAACATTACTTGAGTATTTGTATATCCCATTGATCGCAACATTATCATAAATGATTTATATTGAGAAATATAAATATCTGTAATTAGCATAATCAATAATGAAGCACACAACATAATAGCTGTAATTATAATAACTGCAATATAAATAGCTGTTTTTGCAATTTGATTTAATAATTGTTTAGTTTCAAAAGTAAAATCAACATCAACAATTCCAGCTTTATAATCACTTAAATTCATTAAATCTAAAATAGCTAATCCTATTCTTTGTTCAGAAATCAATGACACTGAACTAGTGATAATTAAAGGTTCACTAGAATTTGAAAAGATCGTATTATAGTAGTAATGAGGTGAATAACTAAACGTATCATTTTGATTAATAAACGCTTGTTTTCAAGGATCTTTTGTATTTACTTTTTGTCAATTTGTAGTTTTATAAGTATTAAATAGCTCACCTTTTGTAATGATTTTTGAAGTATCAAATGGACGATAATCATAATTAATTGATCTACTTATATCAAATCCATATAACATATTAGCTAAATCAGAATCAACTAACGCATAAGCTTTTCCATAAATATCAATATCATCAACTTTTTTTAATTTGATTTTTAAATTCCTATTTACATATCTAACATCTTTATCATGTAGTTGAATAATTGCTGGAATACTTTTTCTTTTTCCAACAGCTCTTCTATAAAAATGTGGAACTGAGTTTAATAAAATATTTGGAATTGATTTATCAGCTGAAGGTGGGTTAACTCCAAGAATTTCTTTAGTGTTATTATCTAAAATAAAATATTCATAACGATGATTTGCTCATTTTTCTTGTTGAATAGAAAAATCATAAGGTCTAATCACTAGATAATCAGAAGCTAAACCACTTGTTTTTAATACAGAATGTCATGCTTGTCTAACTGATTTTGGAACTAAATGAGCTTTAAGTTTTTTAAGTGCTGGATATCTATAATTTCTAGTATTAGGATCATTTTTATCTAAATCAGCAATAACTTTTTTTATATCTAAACCGTGTTCAGTTGAACTATCTCAACCACTTGCATATAAAGCAAAATCTTCTCAACTAACTTTATCAGTTATAGGAATAAATAACAATAAGTTTCTTAATTGATAATATGGTCTAATAAATGATTTAATAATTTGTCCATCATTATTAACTACAAAATCACCAAATAAAGGAGATTCATCAACTATGTTGTCATGTTGTTTTGCAACTAGTTTATTTTCTTTATTTTTATCTGATCAAATATCTATTACTTGTCTTTGAGTAAACTTATTAACATCTAAATTATAAGGATTTAAATAATAATGAATATCTTTATCTCCTTGATGAACTATTTCATATCCATAAGAAGAATAATTATTATGATGATTGACCATTTGAATTGGTTTATCTTCTCATTTTTCATGTTTATTAACATATTTAGTTTTTAAATAATCACTATCATCATATAATCAAGCTTGTTTTGGTAATGCATTAAAATCACCATTTCTTGTTTTATATGATAGTTGAACACTATTTGAAGATAAATTAGAAATAATACTATCTCCATATTTACTTAACTTATAATTCAAGTTTTTATTAACAATAGTTGGAATAGTTAAAGTATTAGTTTTACTATCATAAAGCTTAAATTTATCATTTAAATAAACATCTCTAAAGTTTAAAGCATGAGGATTATTAATAATTTGATATATTTGTTGAACTTTATTAGTTGGTAAAAATAGTTTTTCTTTTTGTTTATCAGAAAGTTTATAAGATTGTTGATTTTTATCTAAACCTAAAATACTATAATCAGCAACTTTATTATTTGATTTAGGTTTAAAAATAGTTGCTAATTGATCTTTTTTAGGAATTATAGTTTGTTTTTGTCAACCAAATGAAAGTTGAGTTTTTCTAGAATCACTAGTTAGATAAGATTTAATAAATGAAGGAGAATATCCTAAAATTAAATTTAAAATCTTTTCTTTTCACTCACCAGTAGTTTGCACTTTGTCTTTAAAAATTATTTGTAAAAGTTGTCCAACAAATTGAGTTAAAGGTTGGGTAACAAGATTAGTTTCTTTAATTTTATCTATATCTGATTTAAAACGTTGGTTTAAATCAGCATCATTTAATATATAAGAATAAAGCTGTTCTATAGTACCAATTGAAATACTTTTACCATTAGAAATCCCAATTTGATATGAAGCTCAATCTAATAAGTTTTTATATAGATCTGAAACTCCAGTTTTAGTATATTCTTTAATAAATGATTTATAAGGAGTTAGAATTTCAGCATTATTATTTTGATCACTATTAATCTTATAAATTAGTTCAGGTAAAACTGATGAGTTTTGGTTTGATAAAGTATAACTATTTGGATCTTCATAATAGTTAATATTTCCAGATACATCTTTTGCTAGTTTATAAGTATTATCAATTTCTTCATGACCATTTCAAAAGTTAAATGTATCTTTTCCTAAAGGACTATTTGCTAAACTATTATAAATTTCATATTGATTATCATAATTTACTTTTTTAAAATAATTATCTTTTGCATACTTAGTAACACTAGGAATTGCAATTCCTGCTGAAACAAATAAAGTTCCAACAAATATTAATACTAATAATAAACTAAATGGTTTTTTACCAGATTCAGTTAGTTTTAACATCAATAAAGTAGCAAATCTAGGTTTTTTAAAAATATGTTTATGTAATCAATCTGTAGCTTTAGGTTTTGATCATTTTTTAGAACTTTTAATAATATCTAAAACTGGTTTTTTAATATGAAATAAAGCAACTAAGAATGAAAATACTCCAATTAAAACTCCAAATATCATAACAGCTGTTAATGGAGCATATCAATCATAAGTTAATACATTTGTTTGAAAACTAAAATAATCTTTAAAAATAGCTACAAATGGAACTTGAAGCATTGTTCCAGCCATTCAACCTAATGGAATTGCTATAAATACTAAAATCACAGCATAAGAAACATATGATCAAGAAATAGTAGCACTTGAAGCTCCATTTGCTTTTAAAATACCAATTTGTTTTGAATTAGCTTGAATTGATTTAATAACTCCAACAAATACAGCTAGTGCAGAAACCAAAGCAATTAAACTAGCCGTTAGAAAAGTTGCTAGTGAATATCAAAATGTAATTTTTTGATATAAAGTTCAGTTTAATGAATATCAAGAATTACTAAAATCTTGACTTTGATAAAATGTTTGAATTTCAGAACCTTTTTGTTTTGCTAAAATGTTATCTCTAATTTTATTTGCTACTGAAAAATGATCATAAAACACATTATTTATATGTAGTGCATCTTTCTTTTTAATTAAAAAGAAATTAAATGTTGCAGTTTGATCGTTTGCTGTTGCTGAATTTCCATCTCCTAAAATTTGATTAATTGTTGAAAAATCAGCATAAATTAACCCACCAGAATCAGATTTTGGTAAAGGTACATTTGGATCTGAAGTTGGGAAAAATGAATAAGTATCAACAGCATATCCTGTAACAATTAATGCCTTGGCATTACCTAAAGTTAAACGATCTCCAATCTCAATTTTATTAGCTTTTGCAAATTGTTTACTTACTGTAATTTCACTAGCACTAGTTGGAACTTGTCCATCTAATATTATGTAATTAGTAAAATTCTTATTAGTAATATCAACAATTCTAAAAGTTTTTTTAGTAATTGGATCATTAAATATAGTTTCAGGTCTTATATATAAATCATATCCATTAGCTTGTGCTGTTAAATTATGATGAGTTAGAAATGCTGCTGTAATTGGAAAATCTAATGCAACTGTAGTTTCAAGTTCATTAGCTTTACTTGTATAAAAATTAATTGATTTTTCACCAATATTTGCAAATGGATCAGCATTCATAGCTAAAATATCTACAAAACTATTGTTTTTAAAAATTTCAGGTAATTCTTTTACATCTTGAGAATAAATATTTGAATTTGAAACAAATCCTCTTAATTCTTGAGTTTCACTATATTGAATTACATCTTTAATATCAGTTTCATTACCATCATCACTATAAGTAACTTGAAGTGGTCTTAAAATACCTTTGAACCCTTGTTTAACTAACTCATTAAAGAAGTTTTGATCTTGTTTTTTATCATTTTTGTTTATAACTTTAATCAAGAATTTCATTTTTTGAAATTCACTAGTTGGAACTGATGAATTAAAAGTTAAAGTATAGGCATTTTCATTAGTTGCAATGTATTCTTCTTTATAAGAATGTTTTTTATCTTCATCAAAAGGTTTACCAAATAAAAATTCATAGAAAAATTTGTGAGCATTATTTTCATCATTTCCTGCCTGTTGGCTTAACTCACTGTCTTTATTTTGAGCAAATGTTTGAATTGTTTTAAAGAAATATTGTGAAAGAGATTCAAAAGCATAATATGAATAAAAATAGGTTTTTAAATCATCAGAATTAGTCTTTTTTAAACTCTCTATTTTATTCTTATCTTTAATAAAATTTGCTCAATTACTTTTAATATTTTTTGAACTATCATAAAAATGTTTATATCAACTTGGATTAGCTTTGGTATATCTTCCAATTACTGTATCTCTAATAGCTGGATCATTTTTAGATAATAAATCAGCCATTGTATTAAAAAGTGCATCGTTTATTGCAAAATCAAATTTTTCTTGATCTTTTGCTATTTGTTTTCTATCATCAGGATTTTCTTTATAAACAAAAATATCTTTTTTAATTGCTCAAGCATCTTTAAATTCCTTAGAACTTGTTGCTATTGTTAAAAGATTTTTTTCTCCATAAATATCATTAAAAGTTAAGTTAAAATTATCATAACCTTCATCTTTAAAACCAGTATATTGTTTATTTACAAAATCAAAAATAGGAATAAATAAAGGATCGCCTTTTTGAGGTTTAGCCTTACTTCCTACAGTTATTTGATATGTTGTATCAAATTTTGGAGATTTTTGATTATTAACAACTTGGTCATAAGCAGAAGTTAATCTTTTATTAGTAGTAAAAGAAATTGTTAGAATGCTTGAAGCAATGAAAGTTAAAACCACAATAACCACTAATTGAAGTTTGAACTTTAAAATTCACTTTACTCCTTGCTTTAACATTAGATATAGATTTTTCATAACAACTTCTTTCCTATTGCTAATTATTAAAAGCTAAAAACTATGTGATAATAAACATAGTAAACCATAATAATATAATATTATAATAAAATGTATTTTATTAATACAATTATAACTTTTAGTTAACTTGATAGGTAAATCAATATGTTAAAGTTTATAAAAAATAATAAATGATGAGTAGCTATAATTTCTGTATTTGCTGTTTTTTTAAGCAGTTTTGGAATTTTTGCAAAAAGCTTTGTAGATTCAAATAAACAAAAAGTAGTTAACAAAGTTGAAAATTATATAAAAGCAAGTTCTTATGCTGTTCAATCTAGAATTTTAAAAGAAACAGAAAACCTTAATGAAGATTATTTAAATCAAAAAATAGGTAAAAAAACCTTATTAAATGAATTTAACAATAATTTTATTTGACAACCTAACAATAATAAAACTACATCATTAGACACTATTTCAGATTTGTGAAAAACCTATTTTGGTTCAACTGATAATGTATTGAGAAAAGATTTACAAATTCAATATCAAAATAATAATAAACTTGAAAATATCAAATCATCAAAAGGAGAAATTACTCCAAAAAACATTGATTTTTTACTAACTATAAGTAAATCTTTAGAAAAGTTTTTAAATGGATTTGCTCCAAGTTTAGCTTCTTTAGGTATATCTTTTTTACAAAGTACAGTTTTACAACATAGAGATGATCCTAACTTTGAAAAATATAAAAGTGGAATAACTAGTGTTGCTAATGCTATTGAAGATAATAGAGAGACTTTTAATTATTTAGGAAAAGTTTTAACACCAGCTAATTTAGATGAAAATTACTATAAAAATTTAACAGTAAAACAAGCTATAACAAAAAACATTAATAAATTAGCTTCAGTAATTACAAATAATAAGGATTTTGCTAGTCAAACTGATGTAGATAAATTACCTGAAGCACTAGACAAATTACTTGTTGATTTAGAACTAGATTCAATTACTAATATATTTAGTGACATTGATTTTAAAAATTTTAAAGCTGAAAAAATAAGTGAGATTTTTCCAAAAATCAAAAATTTATTTAACAACGGTACATTTACTAAACTTAAACAAAAAAGTTTAGAAATATTAAACAAAATTACACCTCATTTAGCTACTTATTTATATTCAGAACTATTTTTTGGATTGTATTATGTAGCTAATAGTGATCTGAAAAATCCTGAAGATTTATTAAAACAAAAAGTTGATGATAGTGTATTTATAGCATTTACTAAAAATAAATTAGATTTAAATGTTTTAGTAGATGGACTTGTAAAAGTATTAAAAAATAAAAAAGATTTTGAAAGACTATATGATTTCATTTTTAAAAGATTTGATCAAAATAAGATATTTAATAATATAAATACATTAGGTACTGATACTGGTACTGATAGCTTATTATACGATCTAATTAATTGATTAGAAAAGAAGTTATATAATGTTTCAAATACCTTAAGTACAATTATTAGATTTGCTGAACTAGCGTTAAATGATGCTAATATTCAAAAAACTATAAAAGAAAAGCTGGTTGAATTTATAAAAAGTAAATTACCTAAAATTAGCGTGGGTTCTTGAATAGTTAATTTCAATAAAGATGAACTAGAGGTATCACTAAAAATATATCTTGGTTTTATACCATTAAGAACTCCATTGCAATTGAAAGCAGATTTTTTCGGGAAAACAGGGCTAATTAATAATCTAATTAATATCTTAAAATCCTTTAACAGTTCTATAAACTATGCATTTGAAGAATTTTTTAAATATATTAAAAATACTTTATATTTAAATACCAATAAAAAATTTACACTTTCTCCTTTTGTAGAATTAGTAAATAATCTGAATGCTTTTCTAAAAAATGACAAAAATGTTTATATAAGTCTTGCTAAAGGACTTATTGGAGATCTAGAAATTAAAACTATTTATGACTTTATAACTTTGCCTTATAACAAAGAATTTTTAAATAGTTTGGTTCAGAAATATGCAGGAAAAGATTTACAACCCGTATTAGACAAAATAAAAGCGTTCTTAGAATCATTAAAAACCTATGGATTTATAAAAGAACCAGAAAAGTTAAAAGAACAATTCCCACAATATCTAGAAAACCTTTCAAAACATCTAGCCACTTATGAAAACAATGACCTACTTAACTTCAACCTTTTAGATAGTCTTTATGAAGGAAATATAATTAGTGATTTTATTTCTAAATGAATCAATTTCTTAACTAAAGATATAACCAAAGAAGATAATCCAATACTACCTATTTTAAGAGCAATTAATAAAAGTGACAAATTAGAAAAATTAGAACAGATTAAAAATCAATGAACTTCTAAGGTTTCTGATCTTGCTAAAAAAATAGATAACTATTCAAACATTTCAAAAATTAGAAATATAAAACTACAATTACCAAAAGAATTAGTAGAACAATTTGGATTACAAAGTTTAGATGGACTAAACATTACTGAACTTCTAGAAGGATTAAGTAATTATATAAAAGATTATTTAAAAGCAAATCCTAATAAAGTAATTGGATTTAATATTTCAAGTATTGGAATGATGCTTTATGCTTTAACAGTTAAAGTTGGTGTTGAATTTAAAAAAGAACTTTCAAAAAATAATTTCTTATACAACAAAAACACAAAACAAGACAAATCTAAAACTGTATTAAAAGCACTAGCTGATGGTTTTGATAGTCATGATAATAGTAGTGATGTAGGACGTGATTCTACTTTAAATAGAAAAGATCAGTCTTACTATAACTGAGATAAAATCTATTTCTACATCAATGGATTTGATAAACCTTATATTCTAGATAGAACTAATCTAAAAGAAGAATTTTCCTATTCACCACTACATATGCTAATAGGAATTAATCCTGATAAAACTACTTATTTTAAAGGTTCAATAGGTTATGCTATTGGTAGTTTATTTGGTGGTCTAAACACAACTGATCCAAATTATAATTTATCAATTGAAAACAAAAATGATGCTACTGGTATTTTAAATGTATTTAACTATGTTCTAGATCAAAAAGATAAAGAACTTAAAAAACATGAAGATCAAATTGCAACTCAATACTATGATAAAGATGCTTGAGAAACTAAAGTTATAAATAGTAGTGAAGATGAAATTAATTACGAATTAATAAGATTAAAATCTTCAAAAACTCAAGAATCAAAACAATTAGGAAGTCGTTTTAAAGTAAAATTAGCTAAAAAGAAACATTCTTCTTATTGAGAAATTACTCAAATTATAGCAGTAGATTATAAAGCAGCATAAGCTGCTTTTTTTGTCTATACTTTCAAAAAATAAAAATTGTGTTATATTAATCATAGTAAGTTTATGAATGTTTAATTAGTACTTTGTATGAAGTTGGAGTTAATTGCAAGGTGACTATAATGTTAAAGTTTTTTAAAAATAACAAGTGGTGAGTAATTATACTTTCAGTTTTTGCTCTATTTTTTAGTAGTTTTGGAATTTTTTCAAAAAGCTATGTAGAGTCAAATAAACAAAAAGTAGTTCACAAAGTTGAAAATTATATAAAAGCAAGTTCTTATGCTGTTGAATCTAGAATTTTAAAAGAAACAGAAAATCTTAATGAAGATTATTTAAATCAAAAAATAGGTAAAAAACCAATACTAGATGAATTTGATAATAATTTTGTATGAAGACCAAATAATAGTAAAACTACAACAACAGATACTATTTCAGATCTATGAAAAACTTATTTTGGTTTAAGTAGTGACATATTAGATGACAATTTACAAATACAATATAAAGATAATAAAGATAATAATAAGTTAAAAGATATTGAGCATTCAAAAGGAGAAATTACTCCACAAAACATTAATTTTTTACTAACTATAAGTAAGTCTTTAGAAAGATTTTTAAATGGATTTGCTCCAAGTTTAGCTTCTTTAGGTTTGTCTTTTTTACAAAATACAATCTTACATGATAGAGATGATCCTAACTTTATAAAATATAAAAATGGTTTAAATAGTTTTGCTGATGTTATTGAAAATAATAAAAATATTTTAAGTTTTTTAGCAAAAGTTTTAACACCAGCTGATTTAGAAAAAGATTATTATAAAGATCTAACAGTAAACCAGGCTTTAACTAAAAACATTAATCAAATAGCTGCAGTAATTTCAAATAATCAAGAGTTTGAAAGTGAAACTGATGCTGATAAAATACCTGAAGCACTAGATAAACTATTAGCTGAACTAGGTTTAGATTCTATAAGTCAAGTAATTGCAGAGTTAGGTGATTTTGAAAATCAAACCCAAAATATAAAACAAATCTTTACCAAAATACAAAATGTTTTTAATCCTAAAAACATTGAAAAAA
Organism: Mycoplasma feriruminatoris; assembly: GCF_000327395.2. Taxonomy (NCBI): domain Bacteria; kingdom Bacillati; phylum Mycoplasmatota; class Mollicutes; order Mycoplasmatales; family Mycoplasmataceae; genus Mycoplasma; species Mycoplasma feriruminatoris. Next base: position 35,134 of record NZ_CP091032.1, on the reverse strand, counting down.
TTAAACAAAAAGCGGTTGAACTTTTAAAAAAAGCAACACCTTATTTAACAACTTATATATATTCAGAAATTTTCTTTGGACTATATTATACAATTCATACTGAAATTAAAAATCCAAGTGAATTGTTAAAATTAAAAGCCGATAATAATAAATTTTTAGCACTAACTCAAAATAAACTTGATCTAAATATTTTGTTTAATGGTATAGCAAAAGTGTTAAAAGACAAAAATAGTTTTAAAAGATTTTATGAATTTATTTTTAAAAGATTTGATGAAAACAAAATTTTTAATCCTGATAATATTGTTTCAAAAAATGGGGTTGGAAACTTAATAATTGATATAGTTAATTGACTTGAAAGTAAGTTATCAACTATTATAAATTCTTTAGGAACTCTTATTAAATTTGCTGAATTATCTATTAATGATCAATATATTCGAGAAACACTAGAATATAAAATAATAGACACGATAAAAACAAAACTTAATGAAACAGGCCAACCTTTAGGAAAATGAAATGTAAGTTTTGAAAATGGTACAGCCATTATTACATCAGGTGGTTTTTGAGCTATGATAACTATTAAAGCTAAGTTTTTTGGTAATGATGGTTTAATACCTAAATTACTAACTATTATTAAAAAGATTAAAGAATCTTTAGAAAATTCTCAACAAAACATAATTAGTCAATTAAAAAATATTTTTCTTTTAAAAGATATCAACGATCTTGATTTATCAATAGCTTCAAAAAGTTTATCTGATTTAGTAAAGATGTTTAAAGACTTTTTGGGAGACCAAACAATAATAAATTTAATTATCACTGGTCCTTTTTATCGTAAAGTTTTTGGATTAAATTCAATATATGATCTTTTAGAATTACCCTATGAAGGAAGTTTTTTAACAAATACTATTAGATTTTTTGCAAAAAGTAAAATTGACCCAACATTAAACAAAATTAAAAAAGTTTCTCAAACTCTTCAAAAATATAAATTTATATCTAAAGAAGAAAATGTAAAAACTGAATTTTCATCATATCTAGAAAAACTAATCAATCATTTAAAACTATATGAAAAACCAAGAAAAATAAAAGTTAATTTATTAGATAGTTTATATAGTGGAGATGTTACAACAGATATTGCTGAAAAGTGAATTGATTTTGTTCTTCAAGACTCTAAAAATAAAGATAATCCTTTTCTACCTTTAATTAGAATAGCTACTAAAAATGAGAAATTAGAATCACTAGATGAAATTAAAAATAAATGAATGTTGAAAATAAAAAATGTATCTCAAAAAATCGAAAAATTTAAAAACATTTCAAAAATTAGAGATATTAAAATAACTATTCCAGAGTTGTTATTAAAACATTTTGGATTAGAAAAAATGAACAATCAAACTATTACTCAACTTCTAGAAACTTTAGGTAAATACCTAAGTGAGTATTCATCTAAAAATCCTGATAAAATTGTTGCTATTAACATTTCAAGTTTAGGAAAAATTCTTTCAGCTTTAACAATAAGAGTTAGTGTTCGTTATAAAAAAGAACAAAGCGATCTTAACTTCTTATTTGATTATGATCCAAAAAAAGATCAAACTAAAACTGTATTAAAAGCATTAGCTTATGGTTTTGATACTCACGATAATAGTAGTGATACTGGAGCTAATGCAATCAAATATAGACCTAGAGAATCTTATTATAATTGAGATAAAATTGAACTTTATATCAATGGATCAAATAAACCTGTTAGTCTATATAGATCTAAACTAAAAGATGATTTATCTTATTCACCACTACATATGTTATTAGGAATTAATCCTGATAAATCTTCATATTTAAAAGATTCTATTGGTTATGTGATTGGTACTTTATTTGGTGGTTTAACTTCAAATGATCCTAACTATAATTTATCAATTGAAAATAAAAAAGATGCAGTTGGTATTTTAAATGTCTTTAATTACTTTTTAGATAAAAAAGATATAGAACTTAAAAAACGAGAAGAACAAATAGCTGAACAATATTATAATAAAAACGCTTGATCTACTAAAGAACTTAATAGTAATGACAATGAAATTAATTATGAATTAATAAGATTAAAAGTTTCAAATACTAATAGATCAAAACAATTAGGAAACAGATTTGAAGTTAGACTATTAAAAAATAAAAATAATCCTTATTGAAAAATTAATAGAATTATAGCTTTAAATTACAAAGCAGCATAAGCTGCTTTTTTGTTTAATATCATTAAATTAAATTTTATTAAAAACTAGTTTATAAACACTTTTTATTTTATATAAGCCAATATTGTGGTTTTGGTATAATTAATTAGTTAGAAGGTGTTTTATGGATCTAAAAATAAGAGCAATTAGTAATAAGCATAACTTAAGAGTTTCAATTGTTGATCTTTCTGAAACTATAAAAGAAATTACAGATTTACAACAATCAAATGTACTAGCAAACATGGTTTTTGCAAAGTTTATTTGTTGTTCAGCTTTAATTGGTATGCAATTTAAAAACAAAGAAAAAACTTATGTAAATTGAACAGCGCCAAGTTCTTTAATTAAAACTATGATAGCTGAATATCATGATAGTAAAATTAGAGCTTATGTGCAAAATAAAAATGTAAATATCACTGATTTTAATAATAAAGATCTAGATCAAATAACTAAACTAATTGCTTCAGATCAAGGTAATTTATTAGTAAGTAGAGATTTAAATTTAAAAGAACCATATGTTTCAAATGTTGAAATTGAATATGGAAATATTGATTATGATTTTATGAAATATTTTAATCAATCAAATCAAACTAAATCATTTATTACAACTGAAGTTAAATTTGATGATAACTTGCAAATTAAAAAAGTAGTTGGTATGTTAGTTGAAATGCTTCCAGATCATACTAATTTAGATTTAGAATATATTTCAGAAAAACTAGGTAATACTAGTTATGTAAAAGATGTATTAGTCAAATCTACTAACTATTATGCTGTTGTTAAAGAAATAGCTGAAGATGCAATTATTTTAGATCAATCAACTATTAGTTTTGAATGTACTTGTTCATATCAAAAAGTACTATTTACATTAAATCTTTTAAATCAAGATGATTTAAAAGATATTATTAAAGATAATAAACCTGTTGAAGTTGTTTGTGATTTTTGTAATAAAAAATACAATATACAGATACCAGACGTACTAACATTATTAAACTAAATTATGTTAAAATCTATTAGAATTATTGTTTTTATAAGAGGGTAATTATGGCTAAAGACAAAAAAAATACAGACGTGTCTATTAACATTGAACAGATCCAACCTATTAGTAAATCTAATGTAGATTATGAAGAAATAGAAAAACCTAAAAGAGTTAAAAAAGTTAAAACTGTAAAAATTGAATCAAATGATCAAATAGATGATAGTCAAAGAGAATTTATAATTATTCCAAATGATCAAAAATTTGAACCAGGAATCAAAGGGTTAAAACAAAAACAAAAACTTCAAAAACAACTAACTAATAAGTACTCAAAAGACATTTTAAACAAAGGACATATAATCACAACTCAAAACTATAAACCAGACTTAAACAAACACATTATTGAATTAAAAAATGTTCAAAAGTCTTATATTACTGGTGATTTAGAAACTCCTGTTTTAAAAGGAATTGATATTAAGTTAGATAAATCTGATTTCATTGTTATTTTAGGACCATCTGGATCAGGAAAAACTACTTTTTTAAATATCATTTCAGGACTAGATAAAGCTAGTCAGGGTGATGTTTTTGTTTTAGGTTCAAATCTTTCTTTATTAAAAGATTCTCATATGACTAAATTTAGAAGAAGAACTGTTGGGTTTGTGTTTCAACAATATAACTTATTAACTAATTTAACTGCTAAAGAAAATGCTGAAGTTGGAGAAAATCTTTCAAACAAAAAAAACGGAATGTCAATTGAAGAAATTTTTGAAACAATTGGTATGAAAGAACAAATGCATAAATATCCTCACCAAATGTCAGGAGGACAACAACAACGTGTTTCAATAGCAAGAGCTCTAGCTAAAAACCCTGATATTTTATTTGCTGATGAACCAACTGGGGCTTTAGATGAAGAAATGGGACGTAAAGTTCTAGAAATTTTAGTTAAAGTTAATAAAGAATATAAAACAACTGTTATTGTAGTTACTCATAACCCAAACATCGCTAAAATTGCAAACACTGTAATTCATATTAAAAACGGAATTATTGATAATTTAGAACACAATCCTCATCCAGCTGATCCACAAACAATTGAATGAGCTTAATAATAAAAAAATGCACCACTTGGTGCATTTTTGTTTACTTATTAAAAAGTTTTAGCAGCTTGTATAACTTCATCAATAATTGTTTCAACTCTTTGTTCTGGAGTTAATTGTAATAATGGAGCTACTTTTACTCCTGCTAATAAAACAGTTTTATTAAATTCGATTCCTAAAAATCTCATTGCTCCTTCAACATATTGAGTATGTTGACCTCAAGGATATCATCCTAATGGTGCACCTTGAACTCCTAAAATTTGAGCTTTTAAATTAGTAATTAAACCAATTGCATCTCCTTTTTTAGAATATTTGTATGAAAATGTTTCATTAGCTACTGAAACGTGATCAATAAATGATTTTAAAGTCACTGGAGTAGAAAAGTTATACATTGGACAAGCAATAACTAGTTTATCTACGCTTTTTAATAAATTAATATATTTTTTAGTAACTTCTTGTTGATAAAAAGTTGAAAATGTTTCAGAAGTTAAAATACTAGTTCCTACTTCATCTTTATTTAAATCAACAATAATGATTTCATCATCTGGGTTGAATTTTTTATATTCTTCTAAAAATCTATTAGTTAAAGCAACAGAATTTGATACTTCGTCTGCTTGAACAGTTGTTTTTAAAACAAGAACTTTACTCATGTTTTACCTCCTATTGTTATTTTATAGTTAATATTATTATTTTGTTATTAATTATTAATAATCTAACTTATATTTTATTACTAGTATAAATAATTATTTAATGTATAATAGAACTATTATTAAAAAAGATTTTGTATTACTCAATCTATTAATAATTTAGATTGGAGGTAATATGAACACTGGTATAGTTAAATGATTTAACGATGAAAAAGGGTTTGGCTTTATAACAAATGATTCTGATAATAAAGATGTATTTGTTTATTTTGCAAACATTAATATAAATGGTTATAAGACTTTAGAACAAGGTCAAAAAGTAACATATGAATTAAATAAAACAATAAAAGGGCTAGAAGCTTTTAATGTTACAATCACAAATAAATAGTTATTTATTAATAATTAATTAAATATCAGATAATATCTGATATTTTTTATTTTCTAAATAAATTATTTTAGTTATAATATATTACTTGTTTATGTTTTTAAGTTGTATTAGTAGTATGTTTTTTATATAATTCATATGAGTTAATTTAAAGTAATTAGCTCCTTGGCTATTTAAGCCCAAAAGACCATAAGGAGGAATAATCTCAATGATTAAAAAATACGAAGTAATGTATATTTTGGATCAAGATGTTAAAGATACAAAAGAATTAGTAACTAAATTAGATGCAATTTTAGCTGAAGGTGGACAAATCCTAGAAGCTAGTGATTTAGGATTATTAGATTTCACTTATGAAATTAATCACAAAAAAAAGGGTTACTATCATGTAGTTATCGTTGAAGCAACTACTCAAGCTGTTAAAGAATTTGAACGTGTTGCTAAAATTGATAAAAATGTAGTTAGAACATTAGTTTTAAATACACAAAACATCCAAAATTACGAACAATCAGTTGTTCTTTCAAAAACAGATATGACTAAATATGAAGAAGAACAACGTGAAAAGAAAAACTTTAGAAAGCCATTTATTAAAAGAGAAGAAGCTGCTACAAAAGAAAGCAAATAATTAAGGAAAATTATGAACAGAGTAAACTTGGTAGGTAGAATTACAAGAGATTTAGAATTAAGAGTAGCTAAAAACGGGTCTAAATTTGTTTTTTTTACTGTAGCTGTTTCAGAATATTCAAGTAGAGAAGAAAAAACAAATTATATACCTTGTTCTGCTTTTGATAAAACTGCTGAAAATATGGTTAAGTTTCTATCTAAAGGTAGTTTAATTTCAGTTGAAGGAAGAATTACAACTAGAAATAATCAAACACCTGATGGTAGATATGAAACTATTGTAAATGTACTAGCTGAAAGAGTTAATTTCTTAGAACCAGCTAAAAATAGAAATGCTCTAGTAACTGAACAAAACGATACAACACCTAACCAACATGTTCAACAAAATAGTGATTCATCATTTGATGATTTAGTAGTTTCAGATGATGATGAACTTTCAATTTTATGAGAATAAGTAGAAAGGGATATTTTCATGCAAGTTAAAAAAATTAAAAAAAGAAAAAAAGTTAATTTTTTCCAAAAAAACAATATTAAATACATCGATTATAAAGATGTTGAATTATTAAAAAAATTCATCTCACCTAATGGTCAAATTTTACCAAGAAGAATTACAGGTACTTCTCCAAAAGATCAAAGACAATTAGCTTTAGCAATTAAAAGAGCTCGTCAAATGGCTTTATTACCATACGTAATTGAATAATTTAATTTAATAAATACAAATAAAAAAGCTGCCTGATAGAAGGGCAGCTTTTTTATGTCTAATAAATCAGATTTAGCTAAATAAATATAATAACTTTTAAAAAACAAAGATTTTATATCTAAGCTTGCTGTTTCCAGCAATTTTAGTTTATCACAGGTTTTTAAAATATGCTATATATTTTTTAAAATTTTTTTTGGGGTAAAATTCGATTAATAAATAAACTGCTATATCTCTATCCTGATATATTTACAATATATCAGGAATAGCAGTTAAAAAGATCATTTCTTTTTCTCAATACTTGCCTAAGTAAATATTTACAACATATTGTAAATATTTACAAATAGCGTTAATATAATAATAGGAGGCAAATTATTGATGAATACAAAAGTTCAGATGACACATAAAGAATGAGCTAATAAATTTAAGCTTAAAATTCAAAAAACTGGTTCTTTTATGGCTGGAATGATTATGCCAGCAATTGGTGTTCTACTAGCTTGAGGACTTTGAACAGCTATGTTTTTATATGATTTTGATCATAATAAGAAATTAGGTTGATTCGATGCTCCAATGCTAGGTAGATTAGTTGAGCCAGGAATTAAATGACTTCTACCAATATTAATTGCATTTAATGGTGGTAGATTGGTTTATGGTTTAAGAGGTGGAATGATAGCAACTTTTATTATCGTTGCTACAATTACTGGTACTGATTTTATTTATGGAAAATATATTGTTCAACAAGTAGGAGATAAATGAGTTCATCCAGGTTCACCTAATCAATTTATTGGTGCTATGATCGTTGGACCTTTATCAGCACTATTTTTAAAAAAAGTAGAAAAATTGTATCTTCATAAAATTAATCCAGGTTTAGAAATGTTAGTTAAAAACTTTGGGTTAGCAATTTATGCTATAGTTTTAGGTTTAGTTGTATTTTGAGGTTGAGGTTGAATAATGTGGGGAATCACTTTTGTAATGATCTCAATAATTAAATTATTTGGAGACAACAAATGAGTAGCTCCACTATTAGGGTTCTTTACTGAACCAATTAAAGTATCATTTTTAAATAATGCTTTAAATCACGGTGTATTAGGTCCTATTGGATATAATGAAATTCAAATTCAAAAAAATAATGGAGTTGCAAATCCTAGATCAATCTTTTTCTTATATGATCCAAATCCAGGACCTGGATTAGGTTTATTACTAGCTTATATTATTTTTACAAAAAGAGAAGATAGATATAATGCAACTGCAAGTTCATTAATTCACACAATCGGTGGAATTCACGAAGTATATTTTGTGTTTATTATTAAAAAACCAAAAATGTTATTAGCTACAATGTTAGGAGTAGTTGGTGCACAATTTATTACTTCTTATTTAGGTGGTGGAACTATTGGAACTCCAAGTCCAGGTAGTTTAATTTCACTAATTGCTTTATCAAATGGAACTCATGCATTATTAATTAATTTATTAGCATTTGTTGTTGGTACATTAATTGCATTTGGTATTAGTGTTTTATTACTATTAAAAGATAGAAAACATTTACAATCAGAATCAGATCAAGGATTTAAGATTACTGATGAAGGTATTGAATTTAGTAACATTACTACAAATCAAGAAGTAAAGATTAATCCAAATATTAAAAAAATAGTTGTTGCTTGTGAAGCAGGAGTAGGTTCATCTGCAATGGCTGCTGGATTAATCAGAAAATGAGTTAACAATAATAATTACGATATAGAAGTTACAAATATAGCAGTTAAAGATCTAAAAGATGAATATGATGTAATTGTAACTATGAAAAGTTTTAAAGACTTTGCACAACAAAAAGCCCCAAGTGCTCATGTTTATCCTGTTGAACAATTTATTGGTAAAAATACTTATGATGAGTTATACAAACTAATAGAAAATAAACAACAAAATAAAGTTGGAGAAGAAAAATAATGAAAAAAGTTGCTATTGTTGCAGGGGGAGCAAAAAGTTTAGGTAAATTCTTAGCACTAGGTCTTGATAAAAATAATTATCAAGTTGTTGTTTTAGATGTAAATAAAGAAAAGCTTGAAGAATTAAAATCAGAAAATAATCAAATTGATACATATGTATGTGATTTAACTAATGAAAATGATGTAATTAATGTTTTTGATCAAATAGAAGCTAAATATCAAACAATTGATACACTAGTTTATAATGCAGGATGAGCAAAATCAGCAAAAATTACTTCATTTGAATATCAAGATTTTATTACTAGTATCAAGATTAATTTAGATGGGTATTTTTTAACAGCAAGACAAGCAGCAAGAATAATGATTAAAAACAATACTAAAGGAAATATTATTCAAATCAATTCAAAATCAGGAAGAGTTGGTTCAAAATTTAATTCAGGTTATTCAGCAGCTAAATTTGGTGGAGTTGGTTTAACTCAAAGTCTTGCTTTAGATTTAGCTGAACATAATATTAGAGTTAATTCATTAATGTTAGGTAATCTTTTAGATTCAGAAATGTTTGAGAGTTTAATTCCAGAATATGCAAAAAAATTAAATATAAAACAAGAAGAAGTTAAACAATACTATATTAATAAAGTTCCTTTAAAAAGAGGTTGTATGTTTGATGATGTATTAAATGTTTTATTATTTTATATTTCAGATAAAGCTAGTTATTGTACTGGTCAATCTATTAACATTACAGGAGGTCAAGTAATGTAATGATAGAAACAAAAAACATATATTTAAACCAAGAATTTAATTCTAAACAAGAATGTTTAAGTTATTTAAAAGAACTTTTTAAACAACAAAACGTTAGTTTAGAATACATTGATTCAATTGATAAAAGAGAAGAAGCCTGTTCTTTTAATATTGGTAGTAGAATTGCAATACCTCATGGAACTTATGAAGGTATGTTAAGTTTGAAAAGTTCTTTAATTATTGTTTTACACTTACAAAAACCACTTATTTGAGATGATTCTGAAGTACAATTAGTAATAGGTTTAGCATTAAAACAAGAAGATCAGATCGATGTTTTACAAAAGATCGCAATTAATGCTATGAATGATGATTTATTTAATGATTTATTAAAAAATCCAACAATAGAAAAAATTATAGATTTTAGTACAAAAGAATAATTAATAATAAGTATCAATAAAGGTGATTACATGAGTATAGATTTGTTAACAAAAATTAAAGATTTCATTCAAACTGACTGTAGTCAAGATTATAAAAATATTGGTACTTACTTATTAAAAAACTATGCAAATATTAAGAATTTAACAATAACAACAATCTCTAAAGAATGTAATACGAGCCCAAATAAAATCACAAGATTTGCTGAAAAGTTGAACTTAAAAGGTTTTAATGAATTGAAATTTAGATTAAATGATATTTCTAATTCAATTATTATAGATAATGAATTAATTCCAATTAGTTCAAGAATTGATGATAAAAATAAGTTTTATAATGATTATTTTGAAATACTTTTAAACTCAATTAAACAACAACAAATTAATTTAAAAAATCAACCAATTAATGAAGTTGTTAATTTAATTAATAAAGCTAATAAAGTATATTTATTTGCTTTTAATCTTTCTTATAATGTTTCAAAAAACTTTATTCAACGTTTACGTTGATATCAAAAAGATGCAATCAGTGAATCAGATTATATTTCTATAAAAACTTATTTAAACATTATTAAACCTGATGATTTAGTAATTTTAATTACAATATCTGGTGAAAATGAATACATCAAAAAAATAGCTGAATCACTAAATAATAAAGTAAAAATTATAGGAATTGGGCCAAAACAAAGTTCAATGATTAATTTATTTGATAAATATTTATATTTTCAAACTGATGAGTCAGAACTATGAAGTATTAATTCAATTAAAGCTCAACTTACAATTCAATTACTAGATTTTGTTTATGTTAAATGATTAAAAAGCACTAAAAGAAAATAGATGAATTTAATACACTTTGGAGCAGGAAACATCGGTTGTGGGTTTATTGCTCCAATTTTAAAATCTATTGTTGATCACATTTATTTTGTTGATAACAACATACAAATTGTTAACAAAATAAATGAACAAAAACTAATTAAAATACATACTTCAGATAATAAAAACATACATATAAATAACATTTCAGCTTGACTATTAGATGATTTTTTAAATTATAAGAATAAATGAGATACAGTTAGTTTACTAACTATTTCAATTGGTGTTAAAAACCTAAAATATATTGTTTCTTATGTTCAAGAATTAATTGATTATAAAATTAAAAATAATCAAAAATTAATCATTATGTGTTGTGAAAATGGAATTAGAGTTAGTAGCTTATTTAAAACTAACTTTACTAGTTTAACTTCTAATATTTATTTTGTTGATGTTTTAGTTGATAGAATAGTTAGTAATAAAAACATTCTAAATGACTATTTAGAATGTGAAGATTATTATTTATGAATTGTTGATCAACTACAATGACCAGTTGATTTTAAACAGATACGTAATTTAACTTATACAACTAATTTTGATGTTCAAATAGCAAAAAAGATCTATATGTTAAATGGATTACATTGTTCTATAGCTTGGTTTGTTTTTAAAAACTTTAGTACTGATAAGTATCTATATGTTTATCAAGCTTTACAAAATACTAAAGTTAAAGAGTTTGTTAATAATTATTTAAATGAAGTTATTTTAGTTTTAAATCATAAATATAATGTTAGTTTAGATGAATTAAACGATTATAAAAACCAAATAATTAAAAGGTTAAATAACACTTTTATAAAAGATGATCTTAAAAGATTAACTAGAAATAGTGAATTAAAATTAAGTAAAAACGAAAGAATTTTAACTGTTCTAGATTATGCAAAAACTCATAGTTTAAAACACGACACTCTTTTATTAAGTTATTTAAATGGATTAGAATATTTAAAAAATAATAAATAAAGACAAAAAACCTAGATGTAGTCTAGGTTTTTTGATGGATTACTAATCTATAGATGCATTTGTTGAAACCTTTAATACTAAAGTTTTGTTTTCACCACTTGTTATATGAGATTTCAAGTCGGTATTGTAAGAAGCGAAAATAGGAATATGAAATTCAAATTCTATTTCGGCCATATATTTTTCTTGATCTTTAGTAACCAAAAGATACATTTCCTTAATTGAATCTTTTGTAAGTATAGTATGGAAAGGGTATATTGACATATTACCTATTAAACCTAAAATTGAACTATAATCCTTATTAGTATGTAAACTTAATGTAGAACTTGAATTATACACCTTAAGTTCATTATCATTTATACCAACCAATAAATTATTGAATATCTGTTGTTTTAAATATTCGCTAATCCTATTATCTATTAAAAGTTTTTTGTTTAATTCGTTTTTCTTTTTAATATCTTGTGTTCTAGTTTTTAAAGGGGGTTTAGCTAACAATTCTCTAAATTTATTTTGTGGTAAAAATATCGAAAAAACACTTTTATTTGGTTCATCTACATTAACTTTTCTAAAACCAGTAAAAGTAAACTTCTTATTAATAGAGGGCTCGTTATTAGTTTTATCGTTATATTCTCTATTTTCTATTTTTACATCAACACCTAAAATACCATTATAGTCATCATAACTAACTCTTGCAATTTCTTCTTTATAAAGTTTTCCTAATTCATTATCATATTCGAACAATAAAGATTTGATAGCTGCTGCATTAAGTATTAAATTTGGATCCACAAATAAATTAGAGTTGCCGTTTACTAATTCTTCAAAATTAATCGCGTTATTAGTTTCCATTAGATTTTTATATTCATTAGGGTTTTGACTATATAGTAACATGTATGCAACTAATGAAGGGAATAAACCAGATAATCCAACTACTTTATCTCTTTGTTTTAGATAATTTTCCTTATTATTCTTCTTATTATTTGTAGTATCTAATGGCTTAAACCCAATAAAAGTAAAATCTAGTGTTTTAGATTTTCCAACCTTTTTGTTGGTAAATTTAAGCTTTACTTTTTCTATTAATCCTTTTTGAATATTAGGCATTTCGCCACTATTAGTTAAAAATTGAATATAGTACTTTTCATATATAACTTTATAATCCTTAGAAAAAATAGTATCTATTATAGAAGGATCTTTTTGCAAATCAACAAGTGCAGTTCTAGAATCCCTTTGAGTATAAAAAGAGATTGTTTTAAAAGAAATTTCTTTTTTTATTCCATCTAAATCTGAAAAAATATCTTCAGACTTTCCGGGTTCATCTTTTTGAGGTTTTTCTTCTGGTTTTGGTTTAAAGGGTTCTTTTTCTTCTTTATGTCCAGGCGAGTCAGGCTTTTTAGGGGTTTTATCAGAATCTTTCTCGGGTTTATCTGGATTTTTATTTTCTGGTTCTTTGGGAGCACCGTCAGGTTTACTTGAGTGATTGTCCTCTGGTTTGCGATCAGATCTTGGATTTTCAGGATCCTTTTTAGGTTCATTATTTACTCTATTGTCTGGTTTTTTATCTGCACCATTAGTAGTAGAACAAGATATAACACTTAAAGAAACAATAGACAAAATAGGTAAAATAGATAATAATAATTTAGTTATTTTTTTCATAGCTATCTCTTAATTTAATTAATTTTGCTAATTGCAGTAATATTATATTTTAATATCTTCTCTTTACTTAATGAGTGTGATGTTAAATCACTCATTGTAGAAGCATATATAGGCATATTAACTGTAAATTCAATTTTTAATTTGTTTTGTTTGTCTTCGTTTGAAACTGTTATGAATATATCTTTAATTGAGTCTTTGTTAATTCTAGTGTGTAATGGATATAGAGATGTCCCATCATTAAAAGCGACAATTGTTTTATTTGTATTAGATTTATCATTAAAAGCTAATTTCAATGTTTGTGTTCCTCTATATATGTGATTCTTATTATCTTCAATATTTACTATTATTTTCCTAAACAACAAGTTTTTTAATCCACCATTATCAAAAAGAGGAATTTTTCTATCTGTTTGTTTTGACATTAAAATAGAATCAATAGTAGATTTTAAAGGCTCTTTATTAGAAATTTCTTTTAAATCATTTGGTAGTAATGATAAAGATAAAACATTATTGTTTTGATTAGCAAAGTCAGCTTTTCTAAACCCTTTAAAGTCCCCCGAACCCCATATTCCGGACTAAAAATCCAGGAAGTGGGGTTTTATATACTAAATGAAGCTTAGAAAAAAAATTAAAAATTGTCAAAGAAGCTAAAAGACTTAATGTTAAAAATAGCACCTATTTGGCAGACAGGCATAATGTCTCGGCTAATACTTTAAAGGGTTGAATTTACAAATATGAAATGTTTGGAATAGAAGCGCTTACCCACAAGAAAACAAAACCTCATTATAGTTTGGAAGCAAAACAAGAAATAGTATTATATAAACTTAAAACTAAAGAATCATACAGGGAAATTGCAAAAAAATTTAATATTATACATTCATCAACTATAGCTGGTTGAGTTAAAAGTATAAAGAAAATGGAATTTTAGGGTTAAATAATAATATAGGAAGACCTAAAAAATTATGAAAAACTCTAAGAAAAACCAGTTAAAAAAAAGAAAACAAAAATAACAACTAATAATGAAGATAGAATAAAACAATTAGAAGAAGAAGTTGAATACTACAAATTAGAGGTTGAATTCTGAAAAGTTAAACACCTTGTTGACAGAAGAAGAATCAACAAGGAAAAACAAAAGTAATTTTAGAAATGCTAAAACTCACAAAAAAGCTAAAGTTTCTATTCTTTTAAAAATAGCAAAATTACCTAAATCCTCTTTTATGAATGAAAAAGAAATTAGAAAATTCAATAGATAAGGATATGGAATTAAAAATATAATTGTTGATATATTCAACAAATCATTTGAAAGATATGGCTATAGACGGCTAAAATGACCTTAAAATCAATGGGATATATTGTGAATCACAAAAAAATTTTAAGGCTAACTAAAGAACTTGGTATTCAGTGTGTCAAATTTAGAACAAAGAACAGAAGATATAGTTCTTATAAAGGAACTGTTGGGAAAATCGCAGACAATGTTTTAAAAAGAAATTTTTCTTCAACAAAAGCAAACAGAGTTTGATGTACTGATGTAACAGAGTTTAAAGTTAATGGTCAAAAACTATATCTGTCACCAATTATTGATCTTTATAACAGTGAAATTATTTCATATTCAATTCAATCTAGACCTAACTTAAACCTAACTAATTCAATGCTAAAAAAAGCGCTTAAGAAGGTTAAAAATACAAATGGTTTAGTAATTCATTCTGATCAAGGATTTCATTATCAGCACATGAGTTGAGTAAGTACGCTAGAAGAAAATAACATAATACAAAGTATGTCTAGAAAAGGTAATTGCTTAGATAATGCTATTATAGAAAATTTTTTTGGTTTATTAAAACAAGAAATTTATTATGGTGAGAAATACAATTCAATAGAAGATTTAACTAAAGCAATACATAAATATATTTATTGGTTCAACAATATAAGAATAAAAGAAAAATTAAAAGGATTGTCTCCTGTACAATTCAGAAAACAATCCTGTTATAATATTGAAAATTTTTAGTCCGTGTTTAAGGTAGCGGGGGAAGCTAAAAGTCTTTTTTATTAATGGCTCTGTTATATTTGATTCTTTTCTATTTGTGATTTCTACTTCTACTCCAAGTTCACCATTGATATCATCATATTTAGCTGCAACTATTTTATCTTTATATTTTTCTCTATCTTTCTCATTATATTCAAAAAGAAATTCTTTAGTTCCTATATTAAAACCAATAAAATCATTTTCAAATAGATCGGTATTTTTATTTTTTAACTCATCAAAATTTATAGAATTTCTACTTAATTGAATCTCTTCATACTTTTTACTATCTTCTACGTATAATAACATATTTGCTAGTAACGAAGGATATACTGCAGTTATTCTTTTATCTAATGTAGTTTTAGCTTTTATGTAGTTATCTTTGTTGTTGATTTTATCTTTAGACTCATTTGTTATTTTTTTAAAACCAGTAAAAATAAATACTTTTATTTTAGATTCTTTTTCTTTAGTAAATTTAATTTTAACATTATCAATTGTTCCTTTTTCTTGAGCAAATATTACATTTGAAAAATCAGATTCAAAGTTAATTTTATATTTACTCAATATATCAAGATTTTTGTTAAAAATAACCTCTTTAAACGATCTTTCTTGATTTACTAACAATTCGTTTCAAGCGGTTTTCGCATCTTTATTTTTATAAAAAGTAAAGTTTTCAAAAGAGATTTCTTTTGATAATTTTTCTAAATCAGAAAAGTCTACTCTATGTTCTGTAGGTTGATCTGCTGGTGGTTGATAATTATGTGCGTTTGGATCATCACCTTTTGGTTCTTCAGGTTTTTTTGGATCAATATTTGTTCCATTTTCACCATTATTAGGTTGATTTTCTGGTTGAGATGGGGTATTATTTTCGTTTGGAGCAGTTGAATCATTTGGATTTGTTTGATTACCACTGCTTGAATTATTTGGATTAGGATTATTGTTGTTTGGTTTGTTTTGATTATCAGGTTTCTTAGTAGTTGAACAAGAAACTACACTTAAAAAACCAATAGATGAAATAGGTAAAATAGATAATAATAATTTAGTTGCTTTTTTCATAACAGTACCTACAATTTTTCTCACAATATTATAACAACACAATAAAACTATCTAGAATTAGTGCATAAATTATCAAAAAAACTTAATTTTTTTACTTTAAATATTATTTTTTTACAATATATTTTAAATAGGTTTAAATATATAAAAATATATAAAAAATATTCTTGGTAAAATAATAGTTATGAAAGGATAATATGTCAAAGAAATTTTATATAACCACACCAATATACTATCCTAGCGGAAATTTACATCTAGGCCATGCTTATACAACAACACTAGCTGATATTTTAAACAGATATAAAAAAGAACAAGGATATGAAACTTTCTTTTTAACAGGTAGTGATGAACACGGACAAAAAATTGAAAACAAAGCTAAAGAAGCTAACCTAACACCTTTACAATATCTAGAACCAAAAGTACAAGCCTTTAAAGATCTATGAACTAAACTAAATATTAATTATGATAAATTTATTAGAACTACAGATGATTATCATGAAAAAGCAGTTCAAAAAATCTTTACTATTTTACTTGAAAAAGGTTATATTTACAAAGGTCAATACGAAGGTATTTATTGTGTTAGTTGTGAAGAATTTTTAACAAGTGAACAAATTGATGAAAATGGATTATGTAAAATTTCAAACACTAAACCTCAATTAGTTAACGAAGACACTTACTTTTTAAAAGTTAGTCAATTTCAACATTTCATTGAAGATGTTTTAAAATCTGAATTTTTAATTCCTGATTATAGAAGAAATGAGATGTTAAAAAATTTCGTTGAACCTGGGTTAAAAGATCTTTCAGTAACTAGAGTAAGTTTTAAATGAGGAATTCCAATTACTCAAGATGAAAAACATGTTATTTATGTGTGATTAGATGCTTTAAGTAACTATATAACAGCTTTAGGTTATCTACAAGAAGATGATTTGTTATTTAAAAAATTCTGACAAAATGATGATTGTGAAATTTTACAATTAGCTGGAAAAGAGATCATTAGATTTCACTCAATTTATTGACCAGTTATGTTAGAAGCTTTAGGATTAAAACAACCTACTCACTTACTAGGTCATGGGTGAATTTTAAACAAAAACACTAAGATGAGTAAGTCTTTAGGTAATGTTGTTGATCCAATTAAAATCATTGAATTATATTCTTCTGATGCTTTAAGATTTTATATTGCAAATGATTTACCAACTGAAAAAGATGGTAATTTTAGCGTTGAATTATTTATTGAATCATTTAATGCACATTTAGCAAATAACGTAGGTAATTTAATTAGCCGAACTAATAATATGATCACTAAATATTTTGATGGAATTATTGATTTAAATAATGTTAAATACGATCAAGAATTAATTGATTTAGGTATTAAAACAATTGATAATTACGTTTTTAATATGGATCAATACAAAATTAGTGAAGCTATTAAAAATGTTTTAGAACTATCTAATGCATGTAATAAATACATAGAAGTTAAAGCACCTTGAAATCTAGAAAAAGAAAATAAAATTGATGAATTAAAAACTGTTTTAGCTACTTTACAAAGAAACATTGCGATTATTTCTTATTTATTAAAACCTGTTTTAGTTGATTCATATAGTGATATGATTGAACAATGTGGATTAGAAAATATTGAAATTAACTTTAGTAATCTAAAGACTTTTTTAGGTATTAAATTTAATAAATTAGGAAATAAAAAAGTTATATTTAATAGAATTAAAGAATAAAATCTCAGAAATTTTCTGAGATTTTTTTGATGCTTTAAAACTATTTCTTAGCTTTATAAAATAACATAAAAGTTTTAAAATTAGAAATTTTCTTAAAAATTGGAATACTAATCGTTATTAAAAAATATTTGCATAAAATTTTATTTAAATATATTAATAAAGGGGGGTTATAATGAAAAAACTTTTAACAATTTTAACAACATTAATTGGAACAAGTGGATCTATTTCAGCAGTAGTTTCATGTAAAGTTCCAACTTTTGCTGAAGGAATTTTAGGTCAAAAAGTTTTAGTTGTTACTGATGGTGGTAACATTAGAGATAAAACTTTTAATGAAAGTTCTTGAGAAGGTGTAATTAAATATGGTTCTCAAATTCATAGTAATTTTAATATTACAGATGAATTAACAGCTAGAAAATTTAATTACAAAAGTTCAATTGGTGGACATACTAAATGAGATGAAAAAACTCATTCTTTTATAAATGAAGATTATGAGTATGCTAAGTCAAATAGTAATAATTATGTTGAAACGCCCGATCATACAATTGATGCATTTAGAACTTCTTATAATACAGCAATTTATAAAAAAGCTGATGCTTTTTTACTAGCTGGGTTTGGTCATTTAGGAGCAGTTGATTATGCTGCTGATAGAATGCAAAAAGCTGGTAATAAAACAGTTGTTTTATTAGATGCTCAATATCAAAAAGATAACGTTATTTCAGTTTTATTTAATTCAGAATTAGCTGGATTTAATGCAGGATGAGATGCTATATTGTGAGCAAATCTTCCAAAAATGACTAGTTTAAATAGTGGTGAATTTTCAAAAGAAGCACTTAGTGCTTCAAATTCTAAAACTGATATGCCTTTACAAGGATCAACAGCTGGAAATAAATATATATCAATAGGTATGTTTGGTGGAATTACAGATAAAAATGCTGTTGATAATTATATGTGAGGATTACTTGCTGCAATGCATGTTTATAACAACAAATTTGCAGGAAAAGAAATTGAACTAGAAGACAATAAAGGTCAAAAAGTTAAATACAAATTACAACCTGTTTATTATGCTAATCTAGGAAAAAAAGCAGGAGTTGAAGGATTAAAAGACGTTAGTGAAAGTTCATGATTTTCAAAAAGTTTTGAGGTTGGTGGAGCTAAAAAATCAGGAATTGTTGATGCTTTAGTTAAGAACCAAGCTGATATTATTTTCCCAGTTGCAGGACCTCAAATTAATGATGTTCTAGAAGCAACTGGTCATAAACCTTTTGTAATTGGAGTTGATACTGATCAAGTAACAAGTGTTGGTTCATCAAAACAAGGAAATGAATTTAGATTTCTTACAAGCGCTAAGAAAAATATTGTTTCAGCTTCAATTTATGCTTTAAATAGAGCTAGATCTTTACAAAAAGCAGTTGTTGATGACAAAAAATATGAATCAAAACATAAATCAGAAGTTAAGGACGGAAAAACTCTAGTTGGAGAACAACCAGATTGATCAATTTCATCATCAAGAAAAGCTGATACTAAATGAAGTGTTGAAAAAGTTAACGGTTCATTAACAAATGCAGCTAACTTAGCTATTGAATCAGTTGACTATTCAAAAGGTAAAGGGGATTTAATTGAAGAAGATCTTAAAAAAGCACTAGATGAATCAGGGAAAACATATAAAGAATATCTAACAAAAACATCATTAGACAAAGCGCTAGATTTGATTAGTAAAAGTGTTAAAGATGAAGAATGAGAAAAATTAACATTAAGTAGTAATGGAATTGCAGGAATTAAAAATTATTGAGAAATGTTGATTCAATCAACTAAAAAATAAGGAGCATAACTATGAACATAGAAAAACAAATTGATTATGCTATTGAAATGCAAAACATTACTAAAACATTTTTAAATGGTGCTATAGTTGCTAATGATGATATAACAATCAAAGTTAAAAAAGGTGATATTCACGCTTTGGTTGGTGAAAATGGTGCAGGTAAATCTACATTAATGTCAATTCTATTTGGTTTATACCAACCAACTTCTGGAACAATTAAAGTTAATGGAAAAGAAGAAGTAATTTCAAATCCAATTAAAGCAAATAAATTAGGTATTGGAATGGTTCACCAACATTTTAAACTAGTTGAAGTTAATACAGTTTTAGAAAATATTATTTTAGGTGTTGAACAAACTAAATCTAATATATTTTTAAACAAAACTAAGATGCGTGCTGAGTTAATTGAAATAATGAAAAAATATGATCTATATGTTGATCTAGATGCAAAAATTCAAGATATTTCAGTTGGATTACAACAACGTGTAGAAATTTTAAAAGTTTTATATAGAAAAGCTGATATTTTAGTTTTTGACGAACCCACTGCTGTTCTTACTCCTCAACAAATTCAAAGCCTTTTACAAATTATGAAAAACTTGCAAAAAGCAGGAAAAACCATAATTTTTATTTCTCATAAAATGGATGAAATTAAACAAGTTGCAAATGTTGCTACAGTTATAAGATTAGGTAAAAAGATTATCGATCTAGATGTTTCAACAGTTACAGGAAATGAAATTGCTGAAGCTATGGTTGGTAGAAAACTTGTTGAAGTAAAAAACACATATGAAAAACCATTATCTGAAGAACCTGTTTTAGATGTTATTAATTTAACAGTTAAAAAAGATACTAATCATAAAGTTTATGGACTAGAAACTTTTAATGTTAAAGTAAGACCTGGAGAAATTGTAGCAATTGCTGGAGTTGAAGGAAACGGTCAACACGAATTAGTTCAAGCAATTACAGGACTAGTTAAACCAGTTTCAGGTGGTATTATTTATAACAAAATTAATATCGTTAATAGTAGTATTAAAACAAGATATGATATGGGGTTAGCTCATATTCCTGAAGATCGTCATAAATATGGGTTGTTATTAGATTTTTCAGTTGAAGAAAATATTGTAAGTCAAGAAATTGATAAAAAACCATTTTCTTCACTTGGATTTATAAACAAAAAAGCAATCTCAAGATATGCTCAATTAATTATTAAAGAGTTTGATATTAGAGGTTCTAGAAATGGAACAGCTATAGCAAGAGGATTATCTGGTGGAAACCAACAAAAAGCTATTGTAGGTAGAGAAATTAAAAAAGATCATAATTTATTAGTGGTTGTTCAACCTACTAGAGGACTTGATGTTGGAGCAATAGAAAACGTTCATTCTCACATTTTAAGTGAAAAAGAAAAAGGTAGAGGTATTTTACTAGTTTCTTATGATCTAAATGAAGTAATTGCTTTAGCAGATAGAATTGTTGTTATTAATGATGGAAAACTAATTGGTGAACTACCTGCCAAAAACGCTAAAAAAGAAGAAATTGGTGCTTTAATGACAGGTCAAACTTTAGAACAAATTAAAAAAGCTAAAGAATCAAATGAACCAAAAGAATCAAAAGAACCAAAAGCAAGTTCAACTAAAACAACTAAATCAAAATCTGAAAAATCAAAAACCACTAGTACAAAATCAACTAGTTCAAAATCAACTAGTTCAAAATCAAAATCTACAAAAACAACTAAACCAAAAGAAAGCAGTAAAACTACAAAAACAACAAAAAGCACAAAAACTAGAAAGGAGATGAAAGTAGATGCAATCTAAAACATGTTGAACATTATCTAAAAAAACAAAATATTTATTTAGTTCAGATTCTACAAAAACAAAATTAAAATTCATTAAAGGTTCAATATTTTCAATTTTAATAGGATTTATAGTTTCAGGAATTTTCTTATCATTTTTAAGAATTAATCCATTCACATATTTTGGGCTTTTATTTGGAATTAATTTTGATAAAAACTTTTATCAAATTAGTCTAAACTGAATGGCTGTATATATTGTTGCTGGTTTATCAATGGCAATTGCTTTTAAATCAGGAGTATTTAACATTGGAGCTCCTGGTCAAATACTAGCTGCAACAAGTGTTTCAACAATTGTGTTTTTTGCAATAGCAGGAAATAATGCTAGTTCAGTTAGTCCTTTAATGATTATTTTAATGCTTATAGTTTGTGTAATATCAGCAGCATTTGTTGCTTTTATTGCAGGTATTTTAAAAGCCTTATTTAATATTCATGAAGTAGTTTCAACTATATTATTAAATTGATCAGTGTTTTATATCTTTAAATGAGTTTTTGGACAATTCAAAGACTTTTCATCAAGTCTATCTTATACTTCAAAAAACATTCCATCAGATCAATTAAGCATTGGATCAAATACAGTAGTTATTCCATTATTAATTGCTTTAGTTTGTGTAGTTGTGATTTGAGTACTATTTTCAAAAACAGTTTTAGGATTTAAATTAAAGGCAGTTGGTTCATCATTAACTGGATCAAAATATATTGGAATTAATGTTAAAAGACAAATCATTACTTCATTAACATTATCAGGAGCTGTTGCTGGAATTGCTGGATTTATTTCAATGTTCACAGTTGCACCAAACAACTTCTTTGCTTCAAATAGTTTACCTACTTTAGGATTTGATGCAATTGCAGTTTCACTAGTTGCTTTTAATAATCCAATAGGAATTATTGTTATAGGTTGATTATGAGCAATTATTAAAACTGGTGGAGGTCCTATTTCATCACTTTATAGTATTTCAACTCAGATTAGTGGTTTAATCTCAGGTATTTTAATCTACTTTACAGCTATTGTTTCAGTGTTTATTGCCTTTAAACCTTGAGAGTTATTAAAAAATAAATACTATTTATACACTTCAAAAGTTAATAAACAAATTGTTTGAAAACTACAACTTTATGCTTTTAAACTTAAACTTAAAAAAATCTTTTTAATCTTTACAAAAGACTACAAACAACAAGTTAATGACAAATATGAAAACTACATTACTCAAAATCAAGTTACAAACAAAATCTCAAAACCACACTTATTTTGAAATGGTAGAAAAAATATTAAACTAGAACTAAAAAAAGATATCAAACAATCTATAATAACAATTCAAACTAAAATTCAAGAAATCAAAAAATTCATTAATCAAGACAAAACTACACTTAATGTTGATGGATTAAAAACTCATTTAAATAAACAAGTTAACCAACTAGGTTCTAACTACATTCAAACATTACGTGAACTTGACTTAGAATTAGCAGATCATAAATATAAAATCAAACAAGCTAGTTCAAACATTTTAAACAAATATCAAACAAACATTAAAAAAATAAAAGATGCTCATAAATTAAGAATTCAAGAGATTAAAATGTTTAAAGAAAGTGAAATCGGAATTCTTACTTATAAATTTGATTCTCATAATCACATTATTGAAATCAAAGCAAATAAATTAAAAACTGTTGCTCAGTTAAAAGAACAAATTAAAAACATTAAATCTGATATTAAACTAGATAAACAAATTTCTAGTTTAAATCAAACTTCAAATAATATTAATCATTCTGAACAACTAGAAAAAATCAAACAATTAAAAGAACAAATTAAAACTATTAAAAAACAAGCTAATGCTAAAATCTTAGAACAAAAAGCTAAGTATAAAGAACAAAAAGCTTTAGCTAGACAAGAACAAACTAAACTACAAGCTATTTTAGATCAATATAATACTTATTGAGCTGAAGAACAACAAAACTTTAGTCAAGCTAAAAAAGATGCACTTATTTTAAAACAAAAACATTTAGAATTAATTGATATGAATCATTCTCAAGATGATGTTAATAAAGCCGTTGTTTTATTAAATGATTTAAAAACTTTAATTAAAGATAATTTAGATCTAAACCTAAACAAACAAGCTATTCAATCTAACAAACAAACTTTAAATAAAGCATTAGAAATTAGTTCTAAAATAGATGATATCTTTACAACTAATATCATTAGTGTTTATGATGCACCAGAACACATCAAACAAAAATCAAAAATTAGTTTAACTTGTTTTAAACTAATAACTAATCTTAAAAAAGAAATTGCTTATGTAACTACAAGAGCTGAAGAACAAGAATTAATTAGTGATTATAAAAATAGAATTACTAAAGCTAAACAAATCGTAAATGATGATAAAACTAATTATCAAGAACAAATCAATAAAGCACCTAAAAAAACATTATCTGATTTAGAACAATTATTTAATTTAGAAAAATCTTTAAAAGAACAAACTAATTTAAAAATTCTAAATTTAGAAAATACAATGTTAAAGGAGGTTAAATAAATGGGAATTTTATTTAATACTAGTATTTTAACTTGAGCATTAGCTTTAGTTGGTGTGTTATTATTTGCTTCTTTATCATCACTTGTAAGTGAAAAAGCAGGAGTAGTTAATATTGCAGTTGAAGGTATGATGATTATTGGAGCATTAGTTGTTTCAATTCTAGGAACTTATATAACAACAAATGATCCAAAAAGTAATTACACTCAAATACCAATAGTTTTACTAGCTGGAGTAATTACAGGAGCATTTGCATTATTACATGCATTTCCATCAATTACTTTAAAAGCAAATCAAATTATTTCAGGAACAGCAATTAACATTTTAACTTTAGGTTTAGGTATATTCTTATCAACTTCAAACTGATTTGGTAAACAATCTCAAGTTATTGCAAGTGGATATTCATCAATAGATGTTATTCGTATAACTTCAACAGTTAATGGTAAAACTCAACTAGTAGCAAGTATGTTACCGATTTGAACAGTTATAGCAATCATTTTAGCAATCACTATATTTATATTCTTTAAATACACTAAACAAGGTATGAGATATGCAATGGTTGGAGAAAACCCAAACGCAATCGATGCAGCTGGAATCAGTGTAACTAAATATAGATATGTAGCTGTAATTTTATCAGGATTTTTAGCTGGAATTGGTGGTGGAGTATTTGTTGTAACAGTTGTTAGTGGTGGTGGTTTATTTAGTGGAAATATGTTAGGTTATGGATTTTTAGGAATTGCAATTATGATATTTGGACAATGAAGAATTAGTTTTATTGTAATTGGATCAATTATCTTTTCATGACTATTTGCACTAGGTCAACAAATTGGAACTCTTTCAACTAACAAAACTATTCAAGCAGTTTCAACTCTATTTAACACTTTACCATTTGTTCTAACAATAGTAGCTATGGTTGTGTTTAGTAAAACATCAAGAGCCCCAGCAGCAGTTGGTATACCTTTTGATAAAGCAAAAAAGATAGCTTAAAATAAATAAACTTAATAATAATAAAAAAACCGAATTCTATAAGATTCGGTTTTTTGTTATTATATTTTAATCTTCTTCAAAATCTTCATTTTCTAATCCGTGTTTACGGTATTCTAAAGTAATAGCATTAATTTCTTGACTATCAGCTAATCTAATTGCTTTTACTCCTGAAGCATTTCTTGAAAGTGAAGGAATGTTTGAAACTTTAGTTTTAATTAAGTTACCATCACTTGAAATAATCATAATTAAATCAGTTTCTCTAGCTCCAATTATAGCTTTGAACTTACCAGTTCTTTGGTTTAAGTTCATTACTTTAATTCCTTTACCATTTCTTCCACTAATTCTATAATCATCAATTGGTGTCTTTTTAAATAAACCTTTATTTGAAACAGTAGTAATATGAGTTAATTTAAATGAACTAATTGCTCCAACTACAACATCATCATCTTCTAGTTTTAAAGCTCTAACTCCAGAACCAAGTCTTGATTGTGGATTAACAATACTTTCTTTAATTCTAATTACTTTTCCTGATTCATTTGCAATAAACACAGTATCAGATCCAGTTGTTGCAAATACTGAAACTAATTGATCATTTTCTCTTAAATTAATAGCTTTTTTACCATTTCTATTAATGTTTTCAAATTCAGAAATCTTAGTTCTTTTAATCATTCCTTTTTGAGTAACAAAAGTTAGATAATTGAATTTTTCTTTATTATTTCTTAATGGTAGAATTGCTGTAATTTTATCTTCATTAGTTAGATCATTTAAAAAGTTAACTATTGGTAATCCTCTAGCTGTTCTTGAATAGCTTCTAATGTTATATAATTTAGTTCTATAAACTTTTCCAGAATTTGTAAAGAATAACACTCAATCTTTAGCTTTTCCCATTGTAGCAATATCAATAGGATCGCTTGGTTCTGAGTTTACACTAACTCCACGCCCACCACGTTTTTGAATTCTAAATTCATCTGGATTAACTCTTCTAATATATCCATCTTGAGATAATAAAATCATTCATTTTAGATCAGGAATTAATTCTTCATCTTCAATATTAATTAATTCTTCATCAATTAATTCTGTTCTTCTATTATCTCCAAACTTATCAGCTATTTCATTTAATTGGTTTTTTAATACATTATTTTGTTCTTCTTTTGTATTAATTAAAATATCTAAATAAGCTAATCGTTCTTTTATATTAGTCATTTCTAAAGTGATTTTATCTCTTTCTAAACCAACTAATCTTTGTAGACGCATATCTAAAATAGCTTTATTTTGTTCTTCATCAAAATTATATTTATTAGTTAATTCTATTTTTGCTTCTTCACTTGTTTTAGAGTTTTTGATAATATGAATTACATCATCAACATTATCTAAAGCAATATGTAAAGCTTCTAAAATATGATAACGTTTAGTTAATTTATTTTTTTCAAATAAAGAACGTTTAATAATTACACTAATTTGAAACTCAACATAGTTTTTAATAATAGTTTTTAAATCTAATAAAACAGGTAAATTATTATTTAAAGTTAATAAATTAATTGAAAAACTAGATTGTAGTGCAGTATATTTATAAAGTTTTGATAATACTACATCAGGATTTGCATCTTTTTTTAATTCAATAATAATTCTAATTCCTTCATAATTAGATTCATCTCTAATATCAAAAATTCCTTCAATAGTTTTATCTTTAACTAGCTCAGCTATTTTTTCAATAATTTTAGCTTTATTAGTTTGATAAGGAATTTCAGTAACTACAAATCTATCGTGTTTTTTATTTTCTTCAAAATCAATTTTTGCTCTAATAATAACACTACCACGTCCTGTTTTATAACCTTCTCGCATTTTTGACCCATTAGTCATTAATGCTCCAGTTGGAAAATCAGGACCTAAAATATGATCATTTAGTATTTCATCAATACTAATATCATTATTATCAATATAAGCATTAATCGCACTTACTACTTCTTTTAAGTTGTGTGGTGGAATTGAAGTTGCCATACCAACTGCAATACCCATAGTTCCATTAACTAAAAGGTTTGGTAAATAACCAGTTAAATAAGCCGGTTCACGTTCACTTGCATCATAATTATCAATAAATGGTACAGTATCCATATCAATATCTTTAATAAGATAATTTGATATTTTTGCTAATCTTGCTTCAGTATAACGCATAGCAGCAGCACCATCACCATCAATTGATCCAAAGTTACCATGTCCATCAATTAAAGGATAACGATAAGAAAAATCTTGAGCCATTCTTACCATTGTTTCATAAACAGCACTATCTCCATGTGGGTGATACTTACCAATTACTTCTCCAACTATACGAGCTGATTTTTTATGTGGTTTATCACTTGTAATTCCTAAATCATTCATAGCATAAATAATGCGTCTATGAACAGGTTTTAATCCATCTTTTAAATCAGGTAGAGCACGACTTACAATAACACTCATTGCATATTCTAAGAAATCTTTTCTAACTTCTGTTGAAATATCAATAGGAGAAATCTTACCATGATAATGATCTTGATTTTCATTTAAAGAATCATTGTTGTTATTTTCATTATTCATAATTTTCTACCTTCCTAAAAGTCTATATTTTCAACAAATTTAGCATTATCTTGAATATAATTTTTTCTTAATTCTGGATCTTCACCCATTAAATCTGAAAATACTTCATTAGCTAAAGTTGCATCTTCAAGAGAGATTTGTAACATCGTTCTTTGTTGTGGATCCATTGTTGTTTCTCATAATTGTAGTGGATCCATTTCTCCTAAACCTTTATAACGTTGAATTGTGTATTTTAAATTATTAAATTCATTGTTTTTTAATTCATCTAATTGAGCATCAGTATATGCATAAGCTATTTTTTTACCAGCTTCAATTTTATATAAAGGAGGTTGAGCAATATAAATATGACCATTTGCAACCAATGGTTTCATATATCTATAAAAGAAAGTTAATAATAATGTTCTAATGTGAGCACCATCAACATCAGCATCAGTCATAATAACTATCTTTTTATATCTTAATTTAGATAGATCTAATTCTTCTTTAATTCCAGTACCAACAGCTGTAATAATTGATTTAATTTCATTATTTGAAAAAGCTCTAGCTTCAGTTACTCTTTCAACATTTAAAACCTTACCTCTTAAAGGTAAAATAGCTTGGAATTTTCTATTTCTTCCAGTTTTTGCACTACCACCAGCTGAATCTCCTTCGACTAAATAAAGTTCAGCAATACTTGAATCTTTAGTTTCACAATCAGCTAATTTACCTGGTAATGAAAATGAATCTAATGCAGATTTTCTTCTTGTTTCTTCTCTTGCTTTTTGAGCAGCAATTCTTGCTTTTTGAGCATTAACGTTTTTATCTAAAATTGCTTTTGCATCTTCTGGAGATTTTAATAAAAATTCTTCAAACGCATTACCAATAATTATGTTTACTGCTTCTTTTGCATCAGGATTAGAAAGTTTAGTTTTAGTTTGTCCCTCATATTGTGGATCTGTATGTCTTACAGATAAAATACACATCATACCTTCTTTAATATCATCTCAAGAGAATTTAGAAGGAGATTTAGTGTTTTTTATAACTGTATCAGCATATCTATTAATATCTCTAATTAAAGCTTGCTTTAAGCCATCTTCATGAGTTCCACCTTCATGAGTATTAATGTTATTTACAAAAGTAATAATGTTTTCTTGATAATCAGAATTATATTGAAGAGCCATTTCAACTTCAATATCTTCATATTTTGAATCAACATAAAAGATATTAGGATTTATTTTATTTTTAGTTTCATTTTTTTCTTTAATGTAATCTAAAATTCCATTTACAAATAAATATTCAACTGTTTTTTCAATTCTTTCATCAGTTAAAGTAATTTTTAACCCTTTGTTTAAAAAGGCTAATTGTTTAACTTTATTTTTAATAATTTCATAATCAAAAATTACAGTTTCTTTAAAAATTTCAGGATCAGGTTTAAATTTAACTTTTGTTCCTTGTAATTCAGTATGTCCTAATTGTTCTAATGCTGATTCTTTAGTTCCACCTTCACTAAATAATTGATGATAATGAGTATTATCTCTATAAACATCAACTTCAACAAATAAAGATAAAGCGTTAACAACACTAGCCCCAACTCCATGAAGTCCTCCAGAAATCTTATAAGTTTCTGAATCAAACTTACCTCCAGCATGTAATTGAGTAAAAACTAAACTTAAAGCTGATTTATTTGTATCTGAATTAATTCCAACAGGAATTCCTCTCCCGTTATCTTGAACTATTACTTCGTTATCTTTTGTAATTGTTACATTAATTAAGTTTGCATACCCAGCCATAGCTTCATCAATAGAGTTATCTAAAATTTCTCAAACTAAATGATGTAAACCTGTTTTTGAAGTAGAACCAATATACATTCCAGGACGTGTTCTAACAGCTTCTAAACCTTTTAAAACTTTAATCGATTCTGCACTATATTCATGTGACATCTATTTCACCCTCTCAGTAATTTTGCACACTAAAAAGCTCTTTTACAATAATATAATTATACCTTAAAAACACCCTTATTTTTAACTAAAACCTTAGATTAAAAAGCAAATAAAAAACCCTGTATTTTGTTAAAAAACACAGGGCCGAAAGTATTTATAAATTGAATAGAATTCTTTAAATTGAAATTAATCGATGGGCTTGAGTACGACCTATTTTATGGCACTCTAATTTCATATTAAAGAAAAAAGTTTGCGAACTAAGTTTTTTTTGTAAAAAGATACCCAAATATCTTTTTACAATATTTAATATAACACTCTTTTTAATTATTGCAATACCTATTTTTAACTAAATTTATTTTTTCTATTTTTTATAGGTCTTGAAAAGAAACTTATAACTACTGAAACTCATACAAATGGATTAAAACTTAATATTCCAAATATGTAGAATAGGAATATTTTTTTCATAGTTTTACTTATCATACTCATATAAGTAAGTACTAATATAATCAATGAGTCAATCATTAAGAAAATTAAAATATATAACACAAAATCATAATAATCTCTTTGAGTTTCTTTAACAGTAAATTGGTTAAAAATACCCATTAACTTGTTTCAGATTTCCTGTAGTTTTTTATTATTTCTTTCAAAAATTGGAAGTTTTCTATTATAAATATCTTTTATCTTATCTATATCTTTTAAAGGAGTTTCACTTTTCTTTGAAAAGTACTCTACTTCTTTTTTAATAATTTCAACATTAGCAGTTATTTTTTTGCCTTCATCAGACAATTTGTTAGCTAACATTGTTATTTTTGAAATTGAGCTATTGATTGAATTTAGATCATTGTTAACACTACCTATTAATCCACCAATATTATTAAGAGAACTAGAAAGGTCTCTTCTCACTCTTGAAACAGCTCCATTTCCTGTTTGTTGTAATTTTTGAAGTTCTTTAGTTATTTGATCCAAATGGGTAGTCACTTGTTTTCCATCTTCAATTACTTCTTTTACTTTTGGCTCAACTTTTTTACTTTTATCATTAAATTCATTAGCAAAATCAGTAACTTCTTTAACTAGTACCTTAACTTCATCAATCTTGTTTAGTAAACTGTCTTTTGAATTTCTATCTGTTTCTCTTTTGATTTCTTCAACTATTTCTAAAGCTTCATCATAAACTTCTTTTAACTTAGGAATAGAAGGTTTTATCTTATCAGCGTTACTAATTAAATCAACTTTATAAGTGTAATAAGTATATCTAAGACCAGAAAATAAAACAGTAATAACTATTAATATACCTAAAAAAATGTGAGAAAAAATATTAGAAAACACTAAAGAAAAACGCATTAAAAATTGAACTTTGGGTTTTGGTTTATCTGATTTTATCGCACTTTGACCTAGATCATCTAAGCTAACTTCTTGATTGTTAAAATCTTTAATCATAGCCATAAACTCTCCGTATTTTATTAGTTTTTTTATATACATTTTGATTATATAAATTTAAAATTCATTATCATAAATTAGGTTAAATAAATTTATATATTCATCTATATCTAGTTGTTCAGGTCGTAAATTACTACTTATATTTGTAGTATTTAAATATTCTAATGCTTTATTTTTGTTATTAGTAATTTTAGCTAAATTATTTAAAATTGTTTTTCTTTTATTATTAAAAAGTAATCTTACAAACTCAATAAACTTCTTATCATCATTAATTTTATTTTTATATAAATCATTAAAAGTAAGACTAATAATTGCTGAATCTACTTTAGGAATTGGATAAAACATCTTTTTATTTACAATAAACTCAAAGTTTCTTTGACTATAAAACTGACAAGCAATTGATAAATTATTATAATTATTTTCATTTTTATTACTA
Source organism: Mycoplasma feriruminatoris (assembly GCF_000327395.2). Classification (NCBI taxonomy): domain Bacteria; kingdom Bacillati; phylum Mycoplasmatota; class Mollicutes; order Mycoplasmatales; family Mycoplasmataceae; genus Mycoplasma; species Mycoplasma feriruminatoris. The sequence goes on along the minus strand of NZ_CP091032.1, from coordinate 3,623 downwards.
CAAATTCTTAAAGCTACTTCTTTTTGTAGCATAAAAACAGCTTTTTGTAACAAACTACTTATTTGTAAAGTCTTAAATAAAATTTCACTAGTTATATAATATGGTGTATTTGAAATAAGACTTACATTTTTAAAATCATACTTACTAATAAGATCAGTTAAATTAATTTCTAAAACATCAGCTTGAATAATTTCTAAATTAGGATTATCAAACTTAGTTTTTAAAATTTCTACCATATCTTGATCAATTTCAATAACTACAACTTTATTAAATCTTTTAACTAACTCTTTTGTTAAAGCACCTTTTCCAGGTCCTATTTCTATAATTAATTGATCTTTATTTTGATCTAAAACATCAACTATTCTATTAATCAAATTAGAATCTGATATAAAGTTCTGCCCATAGTATTTTTTAGCTTTCATTATTCACCTATTATTTTTTTAATATCATTAATAGAAATGTTCATTCAATTTAATCACTTAAATAAAGTTTTAGAGCTTATATTTTCATCAAAATTAAAATATTTACAAATAATTATTCTATTTTCTTTTAAATAAAAATCATTATTTACATAATCAGATCAACTTAAAGAATTATTATTTTTATCATAACTAATTAAATTATCTAAAGCCTTTTTAATAGCTTGATCACTAGCTTCAGCTATACCTATTTTCTTACTATTTTTATTAATATCATCTTTACTAATAAAAGCATTTAAAACTTTATTATCTAAATAATCAATAATAGTTTGTCTTATTTTCTTACCAGCTCCATCAGGATCAGTAAATATAATTACACCAGTTTTATTGTTAAGTTCTTTTATCATTTCTAAAGTCTTTTTGTTTAAACTTAACCCTTTTGTTTGAATTGTTTTTAAATCATTACCATAAATCTTTTTTAACTTATCTGTATCTGATTTACCCTCTACAATTATAATTTGTTTTATTGTTTTCATAATATTATTTTATCTTTTACAAATAAAAATCCACTAAGTGGATTAATTTGATAAAAATGTTGGAAGAATAACTTGTTTTAATTGTTCATCATAAGCATTATTTATAACAATTGGTTTAGTTGAATTAATCAATTTTAGTTCAATTTTATCTTCATCTAAAGTCTTAATAGCATCAATTAAAAATCTTGTATTAAAACTAATTGATAGATTTTTATTTCCCTCAATTACAAAATCATCAAAGTCTTCTTCATACTTACCAACTTCTGAAATAAAAGTCTTAAACTCAATTTTATCTTCATTAACTTTAATATTTACAATAGCAGGTAGTCCATCATCAGCTACTAAATCAAATCTTGATAAAACTTTTAAAATTGATCTTTGTTTAACTGTAATAACAGTTTCAAATCTTGTTGGAAAAGCAATTTGAACATTTGGGAATTTTCCATCAATTAAATTAGATTGAAAAATAACATTATCAATTATAAATGTAATATATCCTTCAACAATTATTATTTTTAAATTTTCAGCATTATCTAAAAGCTTAGGTAGTTCTAAAGCAGTTTTAAAAGGAATAGTTATATCAATAGTTTCGTTGTTATCATTTTCTATTTCTAAAACCTTTTGACTAATTCTAAATGAATCAGTTGTTGAAAAAATCGCTTGATTATTATTTAGTTTTAAATTTAACCCTGTAAGAATTAATTTTTTATTATTTCCATTCATTGAAACAAAAACTTGGTAAATTGTTTTTTTAACTTCTTTTGGATTTAAGTTAAACTCAATTCCTTTTTCTCTAAACCCAATTAAAGGATAATCTTCAGAATTTAAAACCCCAACACTAAAATCTGAATTATCAGTTTTAATAATTAATTCATTATCTTCAACCATATAAAAATCTACAAACTCATCATCTAGTCTTCTTAACATTTCTAAAACATACTTAGGTTTTAATAACACTTTTCCTTCTTGTCTAACTTCTAAATCTGAGTTCTGATTATTTAAAATACTTTTAAATGAAAGAATACCACTTGTTGCAATTATATTAATTTGATCAGAAAAAACATTTAAATAAATACCAGCTAAACTAGGATTAACATTTTTAGGATCAATAACTTTAGCTGCTTTTGATAAACTGTCTAACAAAACCATTCTATTTATTGAAAAATTCATAACTACTCCTTTTTTCTCTAAGTTTATTTTATATAAATAAGAGATTGTATTATATTACTATTTCTAATATTATTTCTAAATTATTATTAGTATGAAGTTAATTTGTGGATAACTTACAAAAACCTAAATTAATAAAGATTTTTTATTATTTTGTTAAAATTTTATTCTTCAAAATATCAACAGTCTTTTTTAATTGTTTGTCTTTTTTTAACATACTTTCAATTTTTCTTTCAGCATTAATAACTGTTGTATGGTCTCTACCACCAAATTCTTCTCCAATTTGAGCTAAAGTGTGATTTAAAATCTCTTTTGTTAGATACATAGCTATATGTCTTGCTGTTACAATTGACTTACTTCTAGCTTTTCCATCAATTGCATTAACTGAAATACCATATTTTTCACTAACAACTTCTTTAATTTTTTTAACATTTAATATACCTAATTTAGAAGTTGGAATATCTCTAAACAAATCACTAACAATTTCAATAGTAATTATTTTTTCTTCTGGATTTTGTTGAGATCAAAAATTTAATCTTGAAACACTACCTTTAATTTTTCTAACATCATCAGAATAATAATTAGATATAAAATTAATTGCTTCACTAGTAACTTCGGCTTTTATGTTTTGATTTTTAATTTCTTTTTTAATAATTGCTGTAGCTGTTTTATTATCTAGTTTTTGAATAGCAATACTTAGCCCCATATTAAATCTAGTAATTAATCTATTATCAAAACCATTTAATAATTCTGGTGATTTATCGCTTGAAAAAAACAATTGTTTATCATTTTCAATAAAGTTATTAAAAATAGTAAAAAATATTTCATTAGTTTTTTCTTTATAACTTAAAAACTGTACATCATCAATAATCAACACATCATTTTGAGATATTTCATTTTTAAATTGTTCTATTTCTTTATGAGTTTTTTGTAATATATCAACAGCTTTTCTAGCAAATTCATCACCACTCATATAACCTACTTTTAAATCAGAAAAGTTAGTTTCTATATAGTTTTTTGCAGCTTTTAATAAGTGAGTTTTACCCATTCCAGACTCACCATAAATAAACAGTGGATTATAAGTAACTCCAGGGTTTTTACTTACTGTTTGAACTGCTATAAAAGCTTGTTCATTACTTGATCCAATTACAAAGTTTTCAAAAGTATTTTCATTAATTTTTTTAACTTTTTTATTAATAATATCTGAGTGATCTTTATTAATTATTTCTGTTTTTTCTAGTTGTTTTTTATACTCTTGTTCGTATGTAAAACTAACATTAACATCTTCTTTTAAAATGTTTTTTATCTCATTTTCAATAGTTTGTCTAAATTGTTTAATAGCTAATAAACCAAATTGTGATTTAACAACAACAATATAATCATTAAAACCTTTTTTATAAATATTAATTGTTTTTATATAGTCGTTATAAACTGATTCATCAATATTTTTGTTAACCATTAAACTAAGTTTAAGTTCTTTTAAAATATCGTTTACGTTCAT